>NZ_JBFWIQ010000003.1:0-409504 GCF_050255915.1 Alcaligenes sp. | reverse complement strand
CGTCAATATATCCACTATTACAATCACGAACGCATCAGAACAAAGCTAAAAGGCCTGAGCCCGGTGCAATACCGAAATCAGGCCTTGCTCATCTAATTTAACTGTCCAACTTTATGGGGTCAGTTCAAGCCGTAGGCGCAGCGTGGGGGCTTTTATTATCACGTCTTGACCTTCCCATCGGGTCAAGCCCTAAAGTGGCTCCATTGACGATTCATTGAAGGGTGATTTCGATGACAACAAGCGCTTCAAACAAGGGCTCACGCCTGACTTTAGACGTAGAAGGCATGACTTGCGCCTCCTGCGTGAGTCGGGTTGAGAAGATTATTGGCAAAGTGCCAGGGGTGCAATCGGCCCAGGTCAACCTGGCCACCAACAAAGCCACCGTGGACTACGACGGGGCTGCACCCATCCAAGCGATTATGCAGGCAGTGGAAAAGGGTGGTTACAAAGTTTCCCAACAAGACATCGTTTTGGATGTGCAGGACATGACCTGCGCTTCTTGCGTAGGTCGGGTGGAAAAAACCCTGCTGAAAGTGCCCGGTGTACAAAAAGCCTCGGTCAATCTGGCTACCGCCAAAGCCCACGTCCAGGTCGTGCAAGGCGTAAAAGCTGCCGACCTGATTCAGGCCGTAAGCAAAGCCGGTTATCCCGCCAGCCTGGCTCAGGCTGCCGCCACAAACGACCAGTTCGAACGAGCCGAGCAAAGCTACGAAACCCTGCGCAAGCGTTTCTGGCTCGCTCTGGTTCTGGCCTTACCTGTTTTCATTCTGGAAATGGGCGGCCATATGGTGCCTGCCTTTCATCATTGGGTGGCCAGCACCATCGGCACACAAAACAGTTGGTTGATCCAGTTTGTTCTCACCACGCTGGTCTTGCTATTTCCTGGTCGCGAGTTCTATACCAAAGGAATTCCTGTTCTGCTGCGTGGCGGCCCGGATATGAACTCGCTGGTGGCGGTGGGGACGTTGGCAGCGTACAGCTTCTCGCTGGTTGCAACCTTTGTTCCCCAGTGGCTGCCTGCCGAATCCGTTTACGTTTACTTCGAAGCCGCCGCTGTCATCGTGGCCCTGATTTTGCTCGGGCGCGTCATGGAGGCCCGCGCCAAAGGCCGTACTTCTGAAGCCATTCAGCGCTTGCTCAGCCTGCAACCACCTACCGCCCGTGTACGTCGTGACGGACAGGAAGTCGAACTGCCTTTAGCCGATCTGCATACCGGCGATATCGTCCTGGTTCGCCCCGGCGAGCGTATTCCGGTTGACGGTGATGTGGTGGCCGGTCAAAGCTATGTGGACGAATCCATGGTGACAGGCGAATCGATTGCCGTCTCCAAATCCCTGGGCGATAAGGTCATCGGTGGTACGGTAAACCAAAAAGGTTCGCTGGAATTTGAAGCTACCGCCGTAGGGCAGGACACCGTACTGGCCAATATTGTCTCTATGGTTGAGCAGGCCCAAGGCTCCAAGCTGCCGATTCAGGCCGTGGTCGACAAAATCACGCTGTGGTTTGTGCCTGCCGTCATGACACTGGCCGTCTTGACCGCCATTGTGTGGCTGATTTTTGGCCCATCGCCCGCACTGAGCTTTGCGCTGGTCAATGCCGTGGCCGTGCTGATTATTGCGTGCCCTTGCGCCATGGGTCTGGCCACACCAACCTCCATCATGGTGGGAACAGGTCGTGCTGCACAGGCAGGTGTGCTATTTCGTAAAGGGGACTCTCTGCAAGCACTGCGCGATGTGAAAGTCGTGGCCGTGGATAAAACCGGCACCTTGACCAAAGGCGCGCCCGAGCTGACCGATTTTGTGTGCGCCTCGGGTGAAAACCAGGATCAGACTTTGGCTGCCATTGCCGCTTTGGAGAATTACTCCGAACACCCGATTGCTCAAGCCATCGTCAGCGCCGCCAAGGACAAGCATGTCACGCTACCCAAAGCCGAGCAGTTCGAATCCCTGACCGGCTTGGGCGTCACGGCTCAAATCGGAGCCGATCAATGGCATGTCGGTGCAGACCGCTTGATGACTCAATTAGGTGCAGACCTGTCTGCCTTTACGGAGCAAGCCCAGACGCTGGCCCAGGAAGGCAAGACGCCCATGTATGCCGCTCGCAACAAGCAGGTTATTGCCTTGCTGGCTGTGGCTGATCCGATCAAGGAAACCACCCCGCGCGCCATTGAGCAGTTGCATGCCCGTGGCATCAAAGTAGTCATGATTACCGGGGATAACCGCCACACGGCCCATGCCATTGCCCGCCGCTTGAATATTGATGAAGTGGTGGCTGAAGTCATGCCTGAAGGCAAAGTCCAGGCTGTCCAGGCCTTGCGCGAAACCCATCAACATCTGGCCTATGTCGGTGACGGGATTAACGACGCACCCGCACTGGCCGTGGCCGACGTGGGGATTGCCATTGGCACCGGCACGGATATTGCCATTGAAGCGGCTGATGTGGTTTTGATGTCGGGGGACATGCAAGGCGTAGTCACCGCGATTGCCTTGTCCCACGCCACCATGCGCAATATCCGTCAAAACCTGTTCTGGGCCTTTGCCTACAACGTGGCGCTGATTCCCGTTGCCGCCGGTGTGCTGTATCCCTTTAACGGCACCTTGCTCTCGCCCATGTTTGCCGCAGGCGCCATGGCCTTGTCCAGCGTCTTTGTCGTTAGCAATGCCTTGCGTTTGCGTCGTGTGAAGCTGGATTAAGATCTTCTCAAAACACGTAGTACCGCAGGTCTTTAAAACCCGTTGTTTTAACAACGGGTTTTTTCTTCTCTCTTCTCTCTCAGAGCAGAAAAATGCCGCCACGGATGGGCGGCATGTTTATCGGGCAAAACAATATCGCCACACTCACGCTCCGACCTGTACTGATAATCAGGCTTTCAGCGTATAGCGCAAAATCTCGACGATCTGCTCGGGTGTGGTCGCCCAGGCCTGCGCACTGGCATCCACTTCTTTCAATGGGTGGATGATGTCCTCGGCATGCAAGGTCACGTAAGGTTTGCCCAAGGCGGCACAGAAGCCAGCATCAAAAGCAGCATTCCACTGCTTGTACTTGTCCCCAAAACGCACCACGACCAGATCCGCCTGCTCAATCAGGGTTCTGGTACGGATGGCATTGATTTTGGAAGACTTGTGATCACGCCAAAAACCTTCGCTAGCCGGCCCTAGGTGATCGCCTGCGGCATCGCTGGCATCATGATCGGTGACCGGGCTGGTAAAGGTGATATCCAGTCCAACGGCCTTTGCGCCTTGGGCAATCTGCTCGCGCCAATCCGTGTGAATTTCGCCGGACAGATAAACGGTGTAAGTCATTACGCACTCCATAAAGAAAAGCCGGACGCCTCTTCAACAGGCGCCCGGCGCATTCAAACCCGTCCAACAGTAGCATATTGAGCGCTGCCTAACAGCAGACAAACGCGATAGCCCTTATTTGCAAACACATTCAAGGTGTCAAACAGGCGGCTCGTACCTCTGGATACCGTATTACATGGGTGCAATCGGCTTGAACTCGCAGATACCACGCCTTGGGATTGCTGTTTTACTGAGCGATCCAAGGCGTCTAGCTAGTTCAGTTTTCCTGCAATGAATCGGGCAGATACTTACACCTTATTTCCAACCCAAACTATGAGATTGCTCCAGCGCCCGGTGACGTTGATCATCATCGGTATGCAGATAGATATTGGTCGTGGCAATGGACTCATGGCCCAGGGTGTCACGGATGATGCGTAAATCCACGCCTTGATCAGCCAGATGAGAGCCTGCTGAATGGCGCAGCCAGTGTGCCGAAGCCTGCTCCAGAATGCGGGCCTGAGATTCCTGGTCTGGATGCAAATTCCGCAAACGGTCAGCACTGCCTTGAAAAACCTTTTTGACCAGTACATGCGCCATGGCCCGCGTCAGATGCTTGTCACTGGCGCCAGCCGACATTAATAAAGGATAGGGTTCCAAGGCCTGCGGGGCACCCTGCAGAGCATGCGCTTGCCGATAGCGCATCAATTCACTAAACAGCTCCTGCGTCAAAGGCACACGACGCCATTTATCGCCTTTGCCGTGGATATGCAGCCACCACTGGGCTGTCGCTCCCGCATCGGCACGTTCTTGAACATCGGCCATACGTGCCTGAACCAGTTCGGAAATACGCAAGGCACCACCATAAAGGATAGAGAAAAGCCAGCGTACACGCGCCTTGTAGCGCAACTCGCTCTGCGTATCTTCGGGCAAAGCCTGGATGTAATCCTGCACCCAACGCCATTGCAGCCGGCTCAAATATCGCTGCTGGGAGGCAGTGGTTTTCTTTTGTCGACGACCTTGATGCGACAAGGCCAAAGGATTGCCCGCCAAATACCCCGCCTGCACCAGCCAGCTAAATAAAGAGTTCAGGATCAGTACAGCCTGATTCCGGCTGCTTTCAGACAAGGGCCCGGCAAAGGGCCGCCACGCCGCATGGTGACGGGCAGGGCGGGCGCGTCCTTGAACCACCCAACGATGAGCTGGTTGAGGGTCTGCCAAAAACAAACGATAGGCCAGGATGTCTTCCAGACTAAGCGAGGACAGATCCTTGCGACGCTCCAAGACGGCCCACAACAAAAGCCGCTCCGCCTCCTTGCGATAGTTCGCGTAGGTACGCGGGCTATCTATATAGCGTGCCAACCAGGCTCGCAACGCCTCTATATCTGTTTGCGCCTCAATCTGCGCCCGCCCACCGATAGAACGGTTTGCGCCTTGCCGCCCATCAAAACGGGCCAGTAATTGAGCAATATCGTCCGATCCCAGTTCTGTTGAGGGTGACGTGTTGGCTATTTCCATGGATCAGCAGAAAAACAGAGGCGTTAAGAGAGCAGGGAAGGGTTTTCAAACCCGTCCCTGTGCAATCCGGCCTTCTTAAGGCCATATATTTGACATTATAGAGATAATGTCAAATTATAGAATTCAATTTGTTGATAATTTTATATATTACGTTGTATTATTAATTAAATTATCAACAAAGGTGAAAAATGGAGCAAAACCAGCCCAATGAGGGCCAAATCTTGGCTGATGTGGCCCAATTACGCGATCGCTTCAGCCATACGCAGACTTTGTACAAAGAAGTGGCTGCGCTCCTGTTTTTTCGCTATGGCGTCACGCCTACGGCCAACAAGCTGTACCAATTGGTGCGTAAAGGCAGCATGAGTGCCCCAGCCCAGGCTCTCCAGACGTTCTGGGAAGATTTGCGGGACAAAAGCCGGGTTCGGCTGGATATGGCTGATATGCCAGAAGAACTGCAAAGCCTGACGGGAGACCTGCTGGGCCGTATCTGGCAAGAAGCCATGGGTCACTCAAAACAGCACCTGCAGCATTACCAAACCCAGGCTGATGAACGCGTCGCACAGGCTCAAGCCCTAACCCAGGAAGCACAACAGGCACTGGAAGTAGAGCAGGGCGCCTTGAAAACGGCTCAAGCCAACATAGAACGCTTGAAAGAAGCACTACAGACAGCCGGTCAGGAGCAAGCGGCTCTGAAACAAGACTTGCTGCACGCCAAACAACGCCAAAACGAGCTGGAAACCGAAAAGCAGTTGGTTCAGCAAGAGCTGCGCCGCCAAAGCGAACAGTTCACCCAGGATTTGGAGCGGCTGCAAAAAGCCATTGAGCTGACCGAGGAGCGCGCCCAGGCCAACGAGCGCCGTGCCTTGTTGGAAATCGACAAGGAGCGCTCCATTCAAACGCGACTGCGTCAACAAATAGAAGAGGCCGAGCACGCGAACAAAACCCAGCGTCAGGCTCACGAACAAGAGCTGAACCAGCAGCAGGATCAAATGCAGAAGCTGCGCCAAGAACTGGGGCAAGAGCAGGGCGAGCGTCGTGCCATGCAAGCAGCTCTGGATATCAGCCATAGCTTGGCCAAAGAGATGCAGGGACAACTACAAATGCTACGCACACGTACAGCCTTGCTGGAGCGAGAAAATGAAGAAGCGCGCAAGAAAGCCCAACTGCTCAGCCAGCAACTGGAGCAAGCTCAGGCCCAGCCAGTGCGGCCCGTACGCTTAAAGCGGCGCTTGATCAAGAGCAATCCTGAACAATGAAGAGCCCATTCAGCAGCCTATGCCAGCATGCACTAGGATAGGCGTGGCGCGCTTTCAATCACCGAAAAAGGTGTCGGCCGATTTAGCGGGATTTCAATCAAAAATCAGGCAAAGCCCAGCCTTGAATGAACGAGCAGCCGAACCGAAGGCAAGGACAATTCATCGCCTCCCTCGTGCTTTGAAGCCCTTCGTCCTCCTGCTTCGAATGCCATCATGAATGGACCACTGCGTGTAACGGTCTGTTTTAGCGCAAACGACCAATAGCAGCCTCGTGCTAAGCTTTTACCCATGCTGCGCGCACTCATTTCATCTCGCAAAACCATAGGCTGGCTTTTAGTAGTCAGCCTTATTGTTTTGTTTGCCAGCATCGGCCTGGGTACCAGCTTTGCCGCGCACGCCACGACTCAGAGCGCGGCTCACAGCACCGTTCAAGGGCACCACGCCTCGCCGGGACAATCTCACCATAGCGCTCCCAACCATTGCAGCACCCCGCAAAAAAGTGGCTGCTGCGCGTGTCTTGCGGCACTGATTCCACCGCCTGAAGCGATTGTCTTGCAGCCCGCTTTCCCTCCCGTTCCTTTGCATCAAGACTACCTCTCCCGGTTCATTGGCCCCGCCCAGCCACCTCCGCGCTCGTCCTGATCATCTCGTTCTAATTACCGCCCCAAGCCTAAAAAGCCTGTGCTCACTAGGCGTGGGCAGCGCATGTGTATTGATGATTAATAGGGATAAACCCATGAAACGACGCGATTTTTTCAAACTGACCTTAGGTGCCAGCCTCTTTAGCAGCCTGCCGATACGAAGCTGGGCACAGGGCATGATGGAGCACCACGGATCCATGCCCGCAGATATGCCCGGTCACGGCATGATGGCTCGGCAAGGCTTGATGCCCGTCGAAAAGATGCCGGCAGGTCAGGCACTGCAAGCTCTACCAGTGCTGAAAAACAGTAGTCAGAAAAAAGGGCTGTTTCAGGCGAAAATTACTGCGGCCGCCCACCAACGTGGGCTCGCCGATGGCAAAACCACCGAGCTTTGGCTATACAACGGCCAGGCTCCCGGCCCACTCATCGAGCTGTACGAAGGCGATCAAGTCGAAATCGAGTTTGAAAACCAGCTGGATCAAGCCACTACGATTCACTGGCACGGCTTGCCCGTGCCCTCGGATCAGGACGGAAACCCACAGGACGCGGTCTTACCAGGACAAAGCCGCTACTACCGCTTTACTTTGCCCCAAGGTTGCGCCGGCACCTACTGGTATCACCCGCATCCGCATGGAAAAAGTGGTGAGCAAGTCGCGCATGGACTGGGCGGGACAATTATTGTTCGCTCTTCCAAAGACCCATTGAAGGACTATGCGGAACAACATTGGGCGATCAGCGATTTGCGGTTGGACATCAATGGCCATATACCGGCCAACACCGGCCCGGATTGGATGAATGGCAGGGAAGGGCAGTTCGTGCTGTTGAATGCTCAACGCCAGCCGCGCATCCAGACCAGCACAGCAGAACGTATTCGCGTCTGGAACTCCTGCTCTGCCCGTTATTTAAGGCTGCACATCCCTGGCGCCCAGCTGATTCAAGTTGGTACAGATGGCGGGTTGCTGGAACAGCCTTTGGCCGCCGCAGAGTCTATTTTGCTGGCACCGGCTGAACGGGTGGAGTTCTTTATCCAAGCGGAAAAAGACCTGGAAAGCAGCTTGCAAGCCCTGTATTACGATAGACAAAAAATGATGATCAAGGAAAAGCCCGAGACCTTGACGCTGGCAGGGCTGACAATCCGCCATCAGGAAATCGACCTGCCCGAGCAGCTACGGACAATTCCGGCGATTCCTGCTGCCGCCAGTACCGCAAAAGTGGTGTTCAGCGAAGTCATGCCCATGAACCACGACATGCCATCCGGGCACGGCTCTGGCATGGCGGCCTCGCCCGGAATGAACCATCAGGGCATGGGGGGCATGGACCAGGAAACCATGATGCCCGGCATGGCAGCCATGCGCTCCATGTTCCGCATCAACAATCAGGTCTACGACATGAACCGTATCGACCTGCGTTGCCCGACCGGGGAGTGGCAATACTGGGATGTCATCAACGACTCCCATATGGATCATCCTTTCCATCTGCACGGAACGCAGTTTCAGGTGCTGGCACGTCAAACCGGCAACAGGTCCTTCCCGGAGCCATTCCGTGCCTGGCGAGATACTGTCAATCTGCGCCCCAACGAGACCGTCCGACTGGCATTCCGACAGAAATTGCCAGGCCTGCGCATGTTTCATTGCCACATTCTGGAGCATGAGGACCTGGGCATGATGGCGCAGCTAATGGTGGAATAAGGAGGCGGATTAAGGTTCGTCCGGCTTTCAAGCTGAAGTCTTGAAAACGTCCGCTCCGCAAGGCTGTGTGCCAGCGGGGCGGACAAAGCCGTCCTGCTTGAAAAAAACCCGGCGTCGCCTGCATTACAATACCGCTTTTGAATTTCTCATTTTCAGCGGAGCACGCGCCATGAGCCTGTTGGGCACCCCCTTATCGTCGTCGTCGGACAAAATCATGCTCTTGGGCTCGGGAGAGCTGGGCAAAGAAGTGCTGATTGCGCTGCAACGCCTAGGGGTAGAAACCATCGCGGTAGACCGCTACGACAACGCACCTGGCCAGCAAGTTGCCCATCATTCGCGCACTATTACCATGAGTGACGCCGAGCAACTGCGCGCCCTGATCGAACAAGAAAAGCCCACCCTGGTTGTGCCCGAGATTGAAGCTATTGCTACCGGCGTGCTGGAAGAGCTGGAAGCCCAAGGCAAGGTGCGCGTCATACCAACCGCCCGTGCTGCTCGGCTGACCATGGACCGCGAAGGCATTCGCCGTCTGGCTGCTGAAACACTGGGCGTTCCCACCAGCCCCTACCAATTTTGCGAATCGCTGGCAGAACTGCAAGCCGCTATCGACGATAAGATCGGCTACCCCTGCGTGGTCAAACCCTTGATGAGCAGCTCGGGCAAAGGTCAAAGCAAGATCAGCGGGCCTGATGACGTCGCCAAAGCCTGGGACTACGCCATGGCCGGTGGCCGCGTTAGCCAATGCCGCGTCATTGTGGAAGGCTTTATTGATTTCGACTACGAAATCACTTTGCTGACCGTCCGTGCCGTCGGTGCAGACGGCCAGATCGAAACCCAGTTCTGCGACCCCATTGGCCACAAGCAAGTAGATGGCGACTACGTAGAGAGCTGGCAGCCTCAGCCCATGAGCCCCAAAGCCCTGCAAAGCGCACGCGATATCGCCCAGGCGGTCACCCAGAACCTGGGTGGCCAAGGCTTGTTTGGCGTAGAGCTGTTTGTGAAGGGCGATGAGGTATGGTTCAGCGAAGTCAGCCCCCGCCCACACGACACGGGCATGGTCACCATGGCTACTCAATGGCAGTCCGAATTTGAGCTGCATGCACGCGCGATTCTGGGCCTGCCAGTCAATACGGCCTTGCGCATGCCCGGCGCCAGCGCCGTGATTTACGGTGGCGTAGATGCGAAAGACGTGGACTTCCTGAATGTGGCCCAAGCCCTGCGCATCCCGCAAACCGATATCCGTCTTTTCGGCAAACCCGAGAGCTTTGAAAAACGCCGCATGGGTGTTGCCCTGGCAGCAGACACTGACCTGGAAACGGCCCGCGCCAACGCTCGCCAAGCCGCTGCCACCGTCAAAGTCCAAGCCCGCTAAAACAAGGCGTTTTCCACCATGCCCATCATCATCTTCCTGCTGTTCATAGGGATTATTGCGGCGCTGGTCTATGGTGGAATGCAGCTCTTTAACCTGGTCAGCGCCAGTGCTGGTGCCATCGCCGCTATCTTGAGCCTGTTGATAGCGGCGGCCATTCTGGTGGCTCCCTTTATGGTATGGCGACGCCGTTATCTGGCCATCCACGGTAAAAAACAACAAGGCCAGCGCATTGTAGAACTGGCTTTACCCGATGGCTCGATACGTCTGGATGCCTTGCAAAAGCGTGGTCAGATTCAAACCGGGCAGGGGGCACGTGCCTTTATTTTTGCGGATATTGAAGCAGTAGAGCCACAGGGCAGGGGGCTGACACTTATATTGCGTAATCCCACCCAACGGTGGGAGATTCAAACCAGCCACTTTGCTGAGGCCAAACGCTGGCACAAGATCCTGAACCTGGCTGCAAAACAGGATTTATAGGGCTAGCATCAGTCCTGCAGCACATAAAAAGCACCCGCAGGTGCTTTTTTGTTTGTTTTTTGTTTGGTTATTTTGGCAGGATAGCCAAGCGAATACATCAATAGCGGGCTGCCGTCCTTAGACTTGCTCACTAACTTGATCCGACAAGGCCGGCTCATTGAGGCTGATCATGTGCTCATCCAAAGACTCCAGCGTTTCCACAACGGTACGCAGCACCTGAATACGCGCCGCTTTTTTGTCCTTGCTAGGCACAATATGCCAAGGCGCCATGTGAGTATCAGTCTGGGCAAACATCTCCTGAGCCGCACGTTGATACGCCGTCCATTTCTCACGATTACGCCAATCCTCTTCCGTAATCTTGTAAGCCTTAAAGGGCGTTTCCTCGCGGGCCTTGAAGCGCTTTAGCTGCTCATCCTTATCAATATCCAGCCAGAACTTGATCACCGCCGTGCCGTTGGCCAACAATTGCGCCTCAAACTCATTGATTTCCTCGTAGGAACGATGCCAGGCAGCGCGGGAGATCAGCTTCTCCACTCGTTCCACCAGCACACGACCATACCAGGAGCGATCAAAAATGGAGATTTCTCCCAGACGCGGCAACTTGCGCCAGAAACGCCATAGATACGGACGTGCCCGTTCCACCGCGTTAGGAGCGGAAATAGGGAAGATATCGTACATCCGCACATCCAGGGCTTCAGTCAAACGGCGAATAGTGCCGCCTTTACCGGCCGCATCGCGTCCTTCAAAGACCAGTACCAAAGAATGTTTGCGGAATGCTTTGCTACGTACCGCGCAGGACAAACGGCCTTGCCAATGCAAAAGCTCGGCATCGTAATCCAACACAGGCTCCACGGGAGGAGGGGACTGCAAGCTGGCAGTCGGCACATTCAAACGAAACGGGAACGCATACGGCTCTTTAACTTGTCGCGGGACAATGGGTTTATCCAAAGCCTGCAACACGACTTTTGCCAAGGACACATCACGCAAGTTCTGATCTGCGCTGGGGATCACCACCCAGGGAGCGTAATTTCTGTGGGTCAGATTAATGGTTTGTGTGGCCGCATTGCGCAATTGCTTGAATTTCTTGTGAACCTTCAAGTCTGCCTTGCTAACACGCCAAGCTGTATTTGGGTCAGCCATCAAGGTCGTACAGCGGGTCAACTGAGCTTGAGCGGAGAGGTGGAACCATAGTTTCAACACCTGCACGCCTTGATAGGCCAGTTGCGCTTCAAAACGATTGATCAAATGGGTGTATAGGGCGATCTTGGTCGGGTCCGGTTTTTTGCGGCCCAGCTCTGTCATCAAAGGGGCATACCAGGAACCAAACACCAAACCCGTCTGACCACGAACCGGCAGCCGATTCCAATAACGCCACATTAAAGGCCGCATGGCTTCCTCTTCATTGAGCGCACCAAAAGCCAAGGTGTGCACGTAGCGAGGATCCAACCAACTGTTCAAGGTATTGATCGCAGAGCCTTTCCCCACACCATCCATCCCGGCTACCACGATCAGCAAGGTTTGATCTGCTTTTTGCAGACGCTCGTACTGCTTTAGCAGCAGCGCTTCGCGCAGCGCGTCAATCTGCGTCTTGGCTACGTCATCACTCAAGCTGGGATCGCGTTCGGCAAACTGTAGTACATGGCCCATCGTGCTTCGCTCCGTTTCACATAGCTCGTCACTATAACCATGCAAGGGGAGACTTAACTACCTTGGGGAGGAAAATAATCTGCAGAAAAACAGTAGCCAGGACGAGCGTAGTAGCGATTCTTTAGAGGTAGATACAAAGCCCTGTTATTTAGTGACTTTACATAATATACATTATGCGATGTTTCCCAGCCGTCCTCTAGGGAGGAAAACGAGCCTGTTCAGCAGTCTTTTGCATTATGTGAAGTTAGGCACCTCACAGTAATCTAAACCGAAACCCCGTCGAAACGTTGAATTGCACGACTGATCGGACGGTAGCACAGCACTTTATCCTGTGTCAAACATCCCCTTCACTCAACGACCTAACTTCAGCATGGCCGACACGTCTCGACTGATTTTCTTAACAGCGTTTCGGACCCGTACAACTTAACAATTTAGGCACATGCAACGCTATGGATAAGTCAGACCCTACCGCTACATAACCTTACCGCTGCACAGCAAGACTCTTAGTGAGACCTTTGGCCACAGTTCAGGCAAACAAGCCAGCAACACGACCAGCGTTGCCTCTGCTTGACTGAGTAGCATCTGCTCCAGCTCCAGCTACAGATGCTTTTAATCAAAAAAGCAGATAAGCTTTATGAATCGATCTGCTATTTATCAAGATCGGCATAATTGACTATTTTTTTATAGTGATTAGAGGGTAATTAACAAACCATCTAATACCAATGCACAAAAAGTATCTGCCGCTTTCTAAAAATTTAGTAACCCTCAATACGAACCGATCACAAGTTATTAAAGATAAAAACCTCTGAGTCTAAACTTATTAATAAATCAAAAAATTTATTGTCTTACTTGCAGCCCTGCTTGATTGCAGGTACTATCAGCTGCCGCCTCGGGCAATACTTAATTTCGTCCGCGTTAACGTAGACGTTTGCAGCATGGTAACCCCGCCAGTATCGCCGTTGAGCTGTTCGACTTGACAATTGCAACGGGTACAGGAGAAAGGTCCCGAGGCGGCCCACCAAGAAGTTAATACTCCTTTTAAGCCAGATATTTGAAGATATAGAGATGCTTGATGCATTTATACGTACGGATGTTCACTTCATGTCCATGGCCATATTTAATGAGCGATATGAGGATATCCAAGGCCTTCTATATCCCAATCCGAATTATAAGATTTTCCATATTAAGAAACGCAGTGGCGGATTGCGTGTCATACGCGAACCACGGCGCAGATTAAAGAATTTACAGTTAAAGCTACTCGCATATCTTTATGAACTGTCTGGAAAACCTAAGCCTTGCGCTCATGCATTCATAAAAAAACGTAGTATCGTCACGAATGCACAAACACACCTGGCACGTCCTCCGACGTTTATTTTGAACATAGACCTTGAGAATTTCTTCCCATCCATCTCATTTTATCGTGTGAGGGGTGTACTGAAAAATGCACCTTTTAATTTTTCCCATGAAGTTGCTACAGTTCTGGCACAGATGTGTGTAGTTGGCAACGAGCTGCCTCAGGGGGCACCAACCTCCCCCTTTCTATCTAATCAGGTATGTCGATCACTTGATCGCGATCTCATGGCTTTAGCAAAACGACATCGAGCCATATATACCCGGTATGCCGATGACATTACCTTTAGCTTTTCGCGTGCTACTTCGGCCACGTTACCCTCGAATATCTGCACGTTCGAGAGTGGAGAGGTAGGGCTAGGAAATGAGCTTACAGCAATCATTGGACGTCACAACTTCCGCATTAACCCTACAAAAACGCGAATGTCTACTCGGCGTAAACGTATGGAAGTTACTGGTATCGTCGTCAATGAATTTCCAAACCTGAAACGCGACTTCATCGATCGCATCAGAGGGGCGCTACATGCGTGGGAAAAATTCGGGTACGCTGCCGCCCAACAGTTCTGGGAGTCACGCATTATCAGCAGCGAATCCTTTGACGATGCAAAACGCGCATGGAAACGCCAAACCCGCACAGAGCTCCCTCCTGAACTAAAGAATGTTCTTTGGGGAAAGCTGCTTTTCGTACGAATGGTTCGCGGCAGCGACGACGCTATCTATACTCGACTCGCGGAAAAATACAACCGACTCTTAGTAAAAGAACGTTTACAGGACACCCCATTTACTGCTGCTACGCTCCCCATCGAACAAGTCGTAAGAAACTTACAAGACGTTGAGCGAGCCATCTTTGTGGTTGAGTGGAGTGGCACCTATTACCATCCTGGAAGCCAAGAGACTGATCTGATTTTAAGTCAAGGTACCGCATTCGCTTATAAGCGAAGAAATCGCCTTATTACTTGCGATCATGTTCTCGTAGGGACTGCAGTGATCGACGGATTTAGCCATGATGTGGATATCCAGTCCGAACACCTTCAAGATGTTGCATTAACCGTGCGGGACCCGGTAACGTGGAAAGAATGGAAAGTGCGAATCGTGCATCGTGATGCACCGAGAGACCTAGCAATTCTTGATTTTGAAGCGGAGTCACCCGCCGAGCACCGTTACTTCGCAGGGAGGGACTCTGCCGTCCACCAACACTCGGCGGGCCATCTAATTGGTTTTCCTAACTGGGGCCCCGGCAGAGCTGCTAGCATCGACCCAGCTATAGTATCTGCACGATTCCCACGCTCAGCCCTGCAACGGATTGATATCAACATATTGATCCGTCGTGGTAATTCTGGTGGGCCATATGTTGACCAACTGTTTCGAGTAGCAGGCGTTGCTCAAAAAGGGGCCAAGCAAGAAGATGGAAATAATGAGTGTCTATGCGTGACCGAACTGGATGCATGGATTAATGCTTACGAGGCATACTTGCGAACTACGACGGCGACTACTACCTCTAACCCGTGAGTGCGTAGAAGGCACTAAACAGATTAGTAATAGTGATAAGAACGCGATACCGGAAATCTGCTAACAATCTACCTATCATAAGCCCACTAAATACCCACCCTAGCTCAAATGACCAACTTCAATACTGGATTGACGGGCGGCACGGGTAAAACAAACCGATCCGGATCCGTCAACACCACCGCCGCCAACGAGGCGACCGGCACATTGCCTTTGCCAATGATCTGGTAACGCAAGATGTTGACCTTGCCACCACCTTCTACTTGACGCATCCGATGCCATCCCGCTTTGATAACCTCTCGCTGAATCTGCATCCCCATGGCGTCGGCCTGTTCTTCAGGCCCTGTTTGAGCCGCGTAGAGCTTGAAAATCTTGGGTGAAATCAGTGCCATGCCTTCCTCTACAAAATGCACCGGTGCCCCAGATTCGTTGTATTTAATCTCACGGCTGGCCAAGCCTTGCTGCAGCCACTGGATAAACGCCATCGCGGCTTCACTGGGTTCCTTCACAGGAGCTTCGTGCGGTAATTCAGGCAGGCTCGGTGTCAACACGACAGGCGTGGTGTTTGCCTGGCTGAACATGCGTTGCGATTTTGCCTGTGCCTTTGGAGCAGGCTCAGGCTCAAGAACCGGCGCTTTAGGCGTCGGTAAGGCTGGTAATGCTCCAGGTGCGTGCTCAACAGAGGCTGCCTCAACACTTTTAGCCTTTGCTGCAGCTATGGCTGTTGCTTCATGTTGATGTGATTTTTTGCCTGGGCGTGCGCTGCTAACCGTTGCTGTCGGCGCTGAGCTCACAGGCGTGGGCTTATGCGACGCTTGCGGTGGGCTGCGATGAATAATGTTGGATGCTGTATCAGCTTCATCCAGAAAATCATCGTCAACATCAAAGCCATCTACGGCGAGTTCGGCTGGCAAAATCACCGTCTCGTCGTCGTATACCTGAATTGAAGCAGTTTGGTGAGTATTGCTTGAGGTTGGCACAGGTTCGGGCTGGTTGCCGCTTTGCGTTGCGCCATTTTTCGGTGTTTGCCGCTTGGCTGCGCCAGTTGACGCATTTTTGGGCTTTCTAAACTCCATTGCTGGTACGAGATTACGCTTGGGTGCTGCAGCTTGGGAACGAGCTGAAGCAGTTTTGGCCGTTGTGGCCACCTTTTGCGGCAATATTCCTTCATCAATGTGTTCTGGAGCAGCTTTGGCTTGAATGACTGTTGTGTCAGCGCTGTGCTCACAATCAACCGCAGCTGGATCAGCCTCTGTTTCAAACTCATCATCGCCACGCTTGGCCCGGACTCGGATCTCTCCGGACATCGCCGGTGGGTATAAGTTTGGATCATCATAGAGCTTTGACAGTGGAAAGCGCAGCACACTTAGTCTGTGTCGATATTGATGGGCTTCTGTGCCCTCTTCTGTTGCCGGCGTTTGCCCGTTGATTTCAACGTGCCAAATAGCTTGGCCAGAATGAGGACTGACTTGCAAGATTCCATATTCCTGCCATGTGTCAAACAGCCTATCGTTCTTGGCCTCTCCAGGTACAGACTCGTCAGGCTCATGCTTTTTAATCCAGGCCCGCGTGGCATCGGCCAAACGCTTAGCCACAAACCACACAGAGCCGTCATACACCCATCCGGCAGCTCCAGTACGATTGAGCGGCAATTCCGTTCCAGACTGCAACATGCTTTTGAGCGCTTGCATGAGTAAATCCACCAGCGGTACTGCATTGGCTGTCGCAAAACGAGCCTTACTGCCCTTCATCAATGCGTTGCTGGTGGAGGCCTGGTCAGCGCGTTTGATAATGTCAGCCAATAATCCATCCTTGTGGCCAGACAAATAATGAGTCAGCGCATCAAAGGCGTGAGGCGTTTGGGACAAAAAAGTTAAGGCAGATTTTGGTGCAATCTGATGAAGCAGGGTCAGTGCCAGGCGATTATGGGCCTGGTAGTCCCGGCTGGCTTTTGGCTCAAACTCGACCCGATACTCCAGATCCAGACGCCCCTGCCCCACTTCGAACAAGGAGCCAGCCAGCGGTTTCCATCGCAACGGTTCATCCATCGCCCCGCCTCGCCATAAGATCCGTAGGTCTGTCATCGGTTTGGCAATGTCATGAAGCAGTGCCGCGTAGAAGACCACATAGGTCCACTGATCACGCTCGGCGTCAATCTGCTCAACGGGAGCATTCGTAGGTAAAAAATGCGCGTTTCGCCAGGTCATGGCTGCCAATACCATCTCCAGCGTATGGGCCAACAAACCACCAGCGTGGGCGTGATGGTGTGCTTCTGAGGCAGGCATAAGCTGGACGTATTCTGCATATCGTCGGATAGCTGGGATGAAATCTCGTCGAAAAACAGGATCTGCTACGCGAGACTGCAGGAACATTTGATGAACCGCTTTTTGAGCTTTCAGCAGACGGATCAAGTCATCAGACTCAAGAACACGCAACCACCCTTCCTCCCGCCCTGCTACACGTTGGGCAACTGGAACTGGTGGGGGGCTTGGAGGTGGCGGAACCGGTGCGGGCTTAGTTGTACTGGAGGCGCGTCGCGGAATAAAAGTGGAGAACTTCGAGATCCAAGGCGGGGTTCGGCGGTGAGTCATGCTCTAACGTTCAAGCAAATGGGCTCGCAACGTCTCCAGAGTCGGACGAGGATGTCGCAATGTGAGCAAAATATGCAGTGACTCAGTGGGATGTTGCGGATCGCCCAGCTGCAGGAAATGGAACCAGCTCATCTGCAGTGGATTCCATTGAATTGAATCAGGATCAGGCAGCATATTTTTGCCCCAGTGGGCCCGATAATGGACAAATGGCTGCTGCAAAATATCTTCAACAATGCTCTCTTTGCGCCCTGCGAGATCTACGGCCTGGCTGCTTTCTTGCGCCAGGTTCTGACAATGATTCTTCAAAATCTCTCTCACACACAGATGAGGATCATCTTCATCCTCGGCATAAATTTCTAATCCGTCATAACGCGATAGCCAGGCTGAAAAATGGGGGACCCATTCAGCCAATCCGAGCTCAGTCAGGAGCTCGACAATGCGGTAAATCGCATGAGCACGGTCGTGCGCATCACGCCCAAAATGGGGGAACCCAGGATCGGGGTATGGATGCTCGTTTTCAGCGAGGTGGGCGAGGATAGTCATAGCGGCCACTCTACAAAGCGGTTTGCTATCACTCAACGCGATACCGGGTGCGACGTAACCTAGGGTTCTCGCTTGCGCGCAACGTTAAGTTCTGATAAGTCACAGCCCGCTATGCTGGCCGAGGCCATTTGCAGCGCTTCACCCAGCCCCTGGGTGAAGCGCTGCGTAACCCGTAAGCCCCCTTTTCCCCTACCTGTAAAGCCTTTCCCGACGGCCACCGGATTTTTAGGTGGACGGCGGCCCTTTGGATAAGGCCCTTGACCCGTAGCAACCTTTTCCCAGTAGCGGATTGACGCCCCGGCAGTCCGTCAACACATTCTTGTTCTAGTTGTATTGTGCAATGCAAAAGATTTTAACTTGAATACCCTTTCTTCACTTACTCAAAAACGCATATAGCAGGCCGCGCGGATAACGCACATAACTGTTTTCGTCAAGCTGAAACCCCGTGTTACGTGACCTTGGGTTAACGAGCGACACCTTGGGGTGCCTTTGCAACACTGAACGCCATTCTCAATCGGATGGAGTACTTCATGAGCTGGACAGCTAGACTCGCTGTTGCCGCGCCACTGGCTGTTTTGGCGTTGCAGGCCCAAGCCCAGGTCGGGGATACCTACGACAACGGCACACAGGTGCGAATAGGACAATACAGCACACAAGCCAGCACACCAGGGCATAGCGTTTCTGATCCCCTGTCTGTGTTTGTGGCACTGACTTACCCACGTCAAGACGTAGCCACCATTGATGGTGCGATTGAGTACACCCTCAAACGGACTGGCTGGCAGCTTGATCGCTCCAAGCTGTCGCTAGAAGCCGCGCAGTTTCTTCGCTTACCCCTACCCGAATCTCAGCGGTCGCTGGGCACGTATCGTGTGCGTGATGTCCTAAATGCACTCGTAGGTGAGACCTGGCGCTGGGACGAGGACCCCATCCGTCGCAGACTGTGGATCAGTCTAGCGGCACAGCCGACTCTGTCAGGCATCGAGCTGACGCAAAATTGGCTCCAGGCCCAAACCTACCCCGTCACAGTTGACCCTAAAAAGCCGTGGTTGCCCCTGACCGAGCGCATCAGCGGGGTGCAGCCATGAACCAGCAAGATCAACAGTGGCAACAGCAACAAGATGATCAGCGTCGCCGGGAGCACGCCGAGCAGCTAGAACGTGAACGGATTGAAAGAATCAACCTAGCAGATGCTATGGAGGCAGAAAGGCTTGAGCGCGACCCCCAGGAAAGAGCGGAACGTGAGCAGCTTGAGCGTGAGCACCAATTAGAGCTTGAGCGCCAAGAAAAACTGAACCATGACGACCGTGACTACCGACGCGAACTGGAGGCTGTAAAGCAGGATAAAAACGGCTTTGTGCGAACCCTCTGGCACATTCTGTTCTCACGCAAAGAACAAACGGCAGACGTTGAAAAACAGAACGTGGAGCCCGTGTTTTCGTCTGTAGTGGATCCCGTGACCGAGACGCAAAACAATGAAGCAGTCACCGATTTCTTTGCTGAACAAGAAAATCAACCGCAAGCAGCCAGCGTTACGCCATCCCCATTGGCATCCGCAGCGCTTACCGATGCTCCAACGCTCAAGAAAAAGAGAGGCTATCCGTGGAAGCTAATCCTGGCGTTGGTGCTTTTTGCTGTCCTGTTCTTGAGCTGGAAATACCTGTTTAACAAACCTGTGGTTGAGCAAACAGCCGCCTTGTCGGCAGCCGAGCCCTCACTGGCTGAAATCGAAGGCCAGGTCTCCCCTATTGAGGATGGGGAAAAGAGTGCCCCCTCCCCTGCTCCCGCCACCAGTGATCTCGGCAATGTAGAGAAAGCTTCTGACATGCCCATGGGAACAGAACCGATAGACACGGCAGAGTCAACGGAATTCCAAGAACTTTCCATTGATCTCGGAGAGTCGTTCCCATCGAACCTTGAAACATCGCAAGCCTCGTACGCCGTTCAAGAAACACCAACATTTGAGGTGCAAATCTCGTCCCTGCAACGCGATGTCAACGAAATCAGGCAGTTACTCAATGAGCTCTTGCATCAGAACGAGCAGTTGATAGCTCTGTCCACACCTTCGCCTGAGCCAGAACCAGTGGCGGTGCCCGTTGTTGAGCCTGCCCCCGTGAAAAAGCCGGTCGCACGTCGAGCCAAGGCCGCTCCAAAACCAAGCGTTCGTCTGGTCTCAGTCGATATGTGGGATGGCAAACCCTCTGTTGTCGTCGCCAGTACACGCCCAGGCGACAACCAAACCTTAGTGATGCGCCCAGGCGATACCGTCAACGGCGTCACGCTGCAAAGCGCAAGCGCATCCGAGCGCAGCGCCTCTTTTCTCGTAAACGGAAAAACCACCAAATTAACTGTGGAGGGCCAGTAATGCCGCGCCTTATGAAAATCAAAACAGCAGCCATCAGCCTGCCCCTGTTTTTCCCTGCGATGGCGCATTCGCAAACCCAGGCCACCGCTCAGCAGCGTACCGAAGAAGTCGCCAACGCTACGCAGTCACAAGGGCGTAATCCGATTGCGCTGGATGCCGTAGATCGCCTGCGCGCCAATATTTGGGGCTTAACCGACGAAGAAATGTTGCGCGCCAAAACCTTGCTGGAAGGCCCTCGCAAAGCATTCTCGGTGGAAAACCTCTCGCCTATTGAAGCGCTGGGCATTCACGCGACCTCGGAAGCAGAGCGCCGTAAGTATGCCGAAATGTTCGCCCGCGCCTTTCATGCCGACGTGGAGCGCTCATTGGCATGGAATCGTGCTTTCACCGAAGCGATGGCACGCCTTTACCCAAATGAGCCAGTTGTCAATTTCAGTCAAATCCCACCCGTTCCCGCCACGGTAGGTGCGGCTGACACATTGAACGTGCCGCGCACGGCCATTATCGAGACCCCCGCTCCGGGCTACACACCTCTGACTCAAAGTGTGCCAGCACAGGGCTCTGCGAAGTGATGGGTACCCCCATGCACCGCCGACAGTTTCTTGGCGCCCTCACGGCACTGACGGCCAGTGGCGTCATGACGCGCTCGTGGGCAATGGCTGCACCTGCGCAATCGGAGCTGGCGCAGCCTGAAGGCCTGGACCCGCAATGGTGGCCATATTGGTCAGATACGGCTGTGCGCATTGAGCCCAAGATCACACCCCAGGAGCAGACGACTATCCCCCACGGCTATGTTCGTCAGATGCCTCGCACACGCACCCGTCCTGGTGCGCCGATCGTGACGGCATCCTTGTTGCCACCCCGCGCTTATGACTGGGCGGGACAGCGCTGGAACATAGATCCGTGGCTGCTTTACGGCGTGGCACTGCAAGAGTCGCAAATGAAATTTGGTCGGCAGACGCTGCCCTACCCTTGGACTCTGTGCGTCAGAGGTGCTGCTAAGCGCTATGGCTCCTATGAGGCCACCCTCAAGGCCTTGCGCAAGTATGTGGATGTCAGAGGTATCCGCAATGTGGATTGCGGTGCGATGCAGGTGAACTGGGGCTACCACAACGACAAGCTCCAAAGCTTTGAACGTGCTCTGGATCCCTACCCCAATCTCGATGTAGGTGCACAAATTCTGCGTGAACACTTTGACCGCAACAGTTCCTGGCGTTTGGCGGTCGCTCTCTATCACACGGGCTCCAGAAATACGCAAGAACGAATCAGCCGCGGAAATCGCTATAGCCGTGGCGTTTTCAACAAATTAGCCAACCTGGGCTTAGATGCGTCGGAACTGGCCACTTCAACCGGTTGGAGGCGATATGCACCGTAATCTCGCCGTCGCCTTCTTTGCAGCGACCACACTGATCTCCAGCTCGGTCAACGCTCAGACTGCACCGGTCGTCCTGGACGATTCGGTTCCGGCTGTTTCCTATTATTCGGCCTTAATTTCAGGTGCAGACCAACCTGGTGTTGGTGCCGGCATCCAGTTTCCGCTGACGTCGAACTTGCTACAACCTGGCGTGCTTAAGCCATCGGCTGTTCCAGTATTTAACCCAAAATGGATGACCCAAACATTAGCTATTGTGGGTGACGACAAAGGCTCAGAAGAATGGCTCAAGCTCCATTTGGAACGCCTGCTTTCTCTGCAGGCCACTGTCATTGTGGTATCCGCAGCCAGTGAAAAACGCTTTAAAGACATCCAGCGACAAGCCAACGCATTGCCAATCGTCCCTGATCCCGGCCACTGGTTACAGAGCCGTCTTGCCGCAGCGCATGTGACTGTCTATCCCGTGCTGATTGGCTTGGACGGTCAAGCGCGACAGATCATCTTCTCAGAAGGTTTTGAACGAGGTGAAGCGCATGAAAAATAACGCCGTCTTGGAAGCGTTACTGCGTCCACCTGTCGAAATTTGGAGTGCGGCAACGGCCTGGTCCGTCACGGCCACGGCTGCCCTGGCGCCTTGGGCGCTGATGATGCCCCCTTCTTTGGGCTACGTTGCAGCAGCAGGATCGGGCTACTTTGGCGGGGTCCGCTTTAAGCAGGCGATGCGGATCAAGCGTTATCACCATCACCTGAAATACTACAAAGTCACGAAAATTGCTCCCGCCAAAATTCCCGTGGCACCGGGCGAGTTTTACCTGGGCGAAGGGTTCGAGTGGTCGCAAGCGCACACACAACGTAAACGTGAGGCCTTGCAACCGCAGGCCAAGCGTTTTGTGCGTCCATCGGGCAAAGAGCTGGCTCTACGCAGCCTAGGTTCAAAAGCCATCGAACAAGCGCAAGGCAAAGGCCCCGTCAAACCCATTGTGCGAGCCATTGCAGGAATTGCGGGCATTGATCATTGGCTCAACCCATTGCAGCCTCATCCAGACTTAGGTGGCTCACCCATCGTGCATGGCGTGGGCAGCATGGACGAAGCCCCCGTCAAGATTCGCCAATCTTCTCGCAATGGACACATGCTGGTCATGGGCACCACGCGCGTGGGCAAGACCAGGTTGCTGGAGTTATTTGCCACCCAGGACATTCATGCTGGGCACGTCACTATCGTGATCGATCCCAAGGGGGATGCCGATCTGATGCTGCGTATGTATGCCGAATGCGCTCGTGCAGGCCGCCTGGACCAGTTCTACATGTTCCATCTTGGCTACCCCGAGATCTCAGCCAGGTACAACGGCATCGGCAACTTCTCCCGTATCACCGAAGTCGCCACTCGTGCCACCAACGCCTTGCCCAGCAGCGGAAACTCCGCCGCTTTTAAAGAGTTCTCCTGGCGTTTTACCAATATTGTGGCTCAGGCCCAAGTTGCGCTGGGTCGTGTCCCGACCTATGAAGCCTTGCTCAAAGATGTGACCGGCATTGATGGTCTGTTCATGGACTATGCCCGCATGGTGTTTGGCCAACAAGCCCGCCAAGGCCGTCTGATCGACTGGGAAGTAAGACTGGCCAGCCTTGAGCTCGCGCTGCAGGATCGCAAAACCGCGCCGCCGGTGCCAAGAGCCTTGGCCGATCGACAGCCCGAATTTGTAGCAATGTTTTTGCTCATCAAAGAGGCCAAGATCAACGATACGGTCCTCGCAGGACTGGCAGCCGCCTTTAGCTATGAGCGTAGTTTCTACGAAAAGATCATCGCGTCCTTGGGGCCATTCCTGGAGAAGTTGACCACCGGCGCAGTAGGCAAACTGATCTCACCTGACTATTACGACCAAACCGATAAGCGTCCCATCTTCGACTGGATGAGCGTCATCCGGCAGGGAGGCGTGGTCTACGTAGGCTTAGATGCCCTCTCTGATTCCGTGGTCAGCTCTGCGGTCGGTAATTCCATGCTGGCCGACTTGGTCAGCGTGGGCGGCAAACTCTACAAGACCGGACTGGACCCTCATGCCCCAGACGGAAAAATCGTGTTGCCGACCATTTGTGCTCACTTTGACGAGGTCAATGAGATTGCAGGCCCTGAATTTGTGCCCATGGTGAACAAGCTGGGGGGCTCGGGCTTTCGGATCACCGCGTACACACAGTCAGCATTTGATATTGAGGCAAAAGTCGGAGATAAGGCCAAAGCGGGCCAGATCCTGGACAACTTTAACCACCTGGTCATGCTGCGCGTGCGTAGTGTCACTACGGCCAAGCTGCTGACGGACCAGGTTCCCGAAGTCGAGGTGGTCCATCTCACGCCAATGTCAGGCGTCACAGACACCGCCGCCCAAGGCACCGGCGTCGATTTCATCAGTCGCAACGATGATATCTGGACCAAAACCAAGGTCCCTATGATTGAACCAGCCGATGTGCTGGAACTACCGCAAGGCCAAGCCTTTGCGCTACTTGAAGGCAATCGACGCTTCAAGATCCGAATCCCGTTGGCTGATGCAAGAAACGACGAATTTGTACCGCAGTCTTTGCAAAACGTCGCCGCGCAAATGAAGGCCCGCTACCGGACTTCCGAGCAATGGGCCAGTGAAACCGACTGGTTCACTGAAAACTGGCTCAATAGCCAGCCAATCGCCGATGGCACGGGCATGATCGCCACTGATCTAGCGGTGCAGAATCCTGACCCCGATGACGACACTCAAAGCAACAGCGCGATAAACACTGACACGATGGGCCTGATCACAAGGGGGCACGGATGAGTACCAACTCGACCAGCCGCCCTGTTAAGCCCACCACTCGCGGCCCCATTTTGATGACATTTGAGATGGTCATGGGTTTGCTTATGGTCTCTGTCTCAGCGTGTGTGCTGGGATTGTTCATAGAACTGGCCGGCATTCATACGATTTGGAAGGACCAAGGCACAGGCCATGCTCGCTCTATCGTGGAGCAGGACCTGAGCTATATCGAGGCTGCCCCGAAGAGCCTGATTATTCCCAATACCGTGGCCTTCTCAAACAAGATGCTCGGCTACATCTCATGGCCTTACGAGAAGTTCGGAATCTTGCAGTGGTATGCCAATAGCCATGACCCCGCCATGCAGCGTCAACAGGCCCTTCGTCGTGCACAAGAAATAAAGGCAAACGGCAACAGCCTCTCCTCCAGGCTGAAAACGATTGGCGCTGATGCCAGCCAATTTATCAGCACGGTACTCGTGCTTTCCATGTACGTCGCCATGGATGTAGCGCTTCGACTTTCGATTGCCCTTTATGCGCTGCCAGCCTTTGTTCTTGCGTGCCTAGTGGGTGCGGTCGATGGCCTGGTACGGCGTGACTTGCGCCGGTGGAGCGGCGGCCGAGAATCCTCCTTCGTTTATCACCACGCTAAGCGATACACCGCCTGGGCACTGACTGGAGGTTTCGGTCTGTATTTGACCTGGCCTTTCGGCGGCTTCAACCCCGCTTACATGGTTCTGATTTTCACCGCGTTGGTCGCTGCAACGCTCAGCACCACAGTGGCTTCCCTCAAAAAGTATATGTAGCGCCTCTCGCTCACATCACGACATTGGAGAAACGACAGAAATGAAACCACAGCAATCTGGCCCCTCAGAACGTAAGACTCATCGCGCCTGGGTAGCCGCGCTCATGCTCGTCGCGTGCGCCACCGTTCAGGCTGGAGATGCCGATAGTGAGCGCGAAAGTCTGGCGCGGATTGAAAACGAGCTGGCCGTCGTGCAGCAGATGGTGGCCGCGGCCTCTCGTGATGCTCCTCCCTCTCAACGTGTCAATTTTCGATATGAGTGGTTGATCAATGACCTGGACGTGATGCGTCGGGGAATTCAACAACACCTTAATGCCCCTATGCAGCCGCGTCCGATCGAGCCACTGCGAGGCGACTACCGCCAATGACGCAGCATCAGGAGATCTCCTTATGGGCATGAACAATGCGCAGATGGGTTCGAGCATGAGAGAGGCGTTTGCAGCGGGCTCGGGTGTTGACCCAAACGCCATGAAGATCGTGCTGACGGTCATAACGGTAGCAGCTGTGGCTCTGTTCTTTGCGTGGTTGGTAATGGCCGCTCTAGAGAACTACCGGGAGAACCAACTCAAGCAAGAAGAGGTGGTCTGGGCCTGCGTCAAATTAGTTGTGCTGTTGTCCTTAATCCTGTGGGTGTTGGTTTGACGCTCACAGGACTTCTTAACACATCAAACCTTACGGAGTTTAGCTATGACCACACTGAACGCTCTGTTGGCGGCACCCCGAGCGGGGTGGCAAAAAGCCAAGCGTTACTTCGCGCAAGCCGCTTTGATCCCTGCTGTAGCGTTACTTTCGTCACCTGCCATGGCAGCTTTGCCCACGATGCCTACACCGGGATCTGGCATTGACGGGGCTCAAGTTGCTGACGGCGATTGGCTTGGAGCGATGGGTGCTTACTGGAAACAGGGCATCACGATTCTGGCCATGATCTTTGTTGGCTACTTTTTCCTGAAAGTCGTGATGGGCGCAATCACAAAGTGGACCCAATACACACGTGGCCAGGCTGATATTGCTGACCTGAAAGAATACGTAATCACTGGCGGTGTGCTTGCCATTGCGCTTGTCGCACTGGCCACGTATGCCATCGCCACGCTCGGGTAAAGGGGAAAAGTCGATATGGCTCGCAAGCCCTCTGCCCCACACCTTGAACAGCTAGATGAGCAAGTTACCCAGGGCATCGCTACGCCGATAACCGATCGCGTGAATGTTCAACCAGCCATTCTGAACGGTATGACGGTCGATGAAGCACAAATCATCGGTCTGATCTCCGTCGTGGTGTGTCTGCTGCTGGGCTTGGTACTGCTGGCCATAACCGGCTTCTGGCAAACACTTTTGGCCATCATGCTATTTGGACCATTAGTCATTTTGTGGTTTGCCTCTAAATACCTGGCGGGACTTAAGCGCAACCGTCCTGACGGCTATTACAACCAGGCTATGCACCACTGGATGGCCTCTCGTGGGTGGGTGAAAGCCAAATTCATCCGCCACAACGGTTATTGGAGCTTGGGCCGGACCTTGCCCTTTAGCTTGTCCACTTCATTCAACCCTAAACCGTCCCGTCAGAACGTTGTTTCTACGGGCGAAACGGCCATCCCCTCTTCTTGCGCTGCTCAAGGTGTGACACCGATAGCGGATAAAGCGAGCAACAACGTATGAGTTCAAAATATTTAAACGCCCTGGCCACTGTTCAGGCGACAAATAAAAGACTGGGCGCACTTGTTTTAGTTGTCGCCGCTCTTGGGGCTGTGGGTATGTACTTTGCTGCCCGCACACCGCATCGAATCGACGTCAATTTGCACCCCAACATTCAAGGCGGGGATGTCGTCACCGTGACCGACGGCCAGTCGCCGGTCCCTGACGTCAATGTGTATGGCTTTGCCTACTACATCTGGCAGCAGGTCAACCGTTGGCAAGCCGACGGATACAAGGACTACGGCAAGCAAATCTACTACTACCAGGCCTACATCACCCCGTCTTGTCGCGCTCAGCTAGAGAACGACATGAACACACGGGATAGAGCCGGTGAGTTGCGCTCACGCACACGCATCATGACCGAGATTCCAGGGTTTGGGTTTTCACCCAGACGAGTCATTTCGCAAGGCACCAACACCTGGACAGTACTGCTCGACATGCAATTGCAAGAGACATTTCGCGGTCAACAAATCAAAGACATCTACATACGGTATCCGATGCGTGTCGTGCGATATGACGTTGACCCCGAGAAAAACCCCTGGAAGCTGGCCATTGACTGCTATGGCAACAACCGCCCTGCCCGCCTGAATCCTGACGAAGTCGCCGCAGTACAGAAGAACAACCAAAGTCCCGAGCTGCCAACTGAGTCAGAAATCGTGCCCGCCACATTGCCCGGCACGATCACCGACCCGGCAACCAACGTGACCGACCCCGCTCCGACACCTATCCAGGTGCGACCCGTCCAACCTCAAAGCGAGTGAGATTGTCATCCATGAAAGCCATTCTTAGCATTCGCAAAACAGCTCTGGCCTGCGCTCTTTTGGGGCTGGCCCAGTACGCACAGGCACAAGTGCGAGACTTGGGGCCAAACTTGGAGAGCGTACCAGCAGATCTTATTGCTCCAGCCCCTGACAGCGTCAACTCAAGTGTCAATGTGGGTTCTGCAACAAACGCAGCAGTGAATAACGCGCCCGATCTGGGAGAGATTCCCAATCTTGGCTCCTCACCCTCTAACGCTGAGTATCAAACCCCTGGCGTCAATGTGATGGGTGACCAAGCTATGGTGGTGAGCACTGTGGATGCGGCCATTCAACAGGCCAAGGATAATCAGGACGAAAGCGGCACGACCATCCGCAAACCGCCACAAAACAAACCGCATGGCGTCGAGCGAGCCGTATTTAATCGAGCTCCGGTACGTGCGCCACTGCCTGTGGGCATCGAACGCATGATTACCTTGCCTGCGCCTGCCGCCCTGCATGTGCCATCGGATATGTCCAAGATTGCCAGAATCGAAGTCATTGATCGCACGATGTACATCACGGCCCTCCAGCAGTTCACACCCGTGCGAATCATTGCTGAGCTCATTGACTCTGGGCAGCAAATTCCCTTCGATCTGGTTGCCGACAGCACAACAGCCAGTGCCCGTAGCGAACTTCAGGTTTTTGTCGTTGCTTCCTCATCGCCTGGTTCAGAGGAGATCGGAGGTGATGGTCCCGCTTCCCAAGCGGCAGCGCAAGCGACCAGCATGGCCAATGAACACACATTGAGCCAGCAAATGGCGGAATCAGCACCGACAGATATGGTCCAGCTCACCCGCTACGCCGCACGCCAGCTTTATGCCCCAAAGCGGCTTGCCACCCCGTTCTCAGGTGTGCAGCAGGTCGAAGTCACTGCTGAGCCAATTGCCAACCTAATACGTGGCGTCCATGTTGTATCCACCCCCGTTGGTCAGTGGCGTTCTGGCCAGCTCTATGTGACAGCCGTTCTCATCAAGAACCGGTCACATAACCCCTTGGAGATTCCACTTGAGCAAGTGCGCGGCCAATGGATTGCAGCCACCGCGCAGCACGGTCGAATTGGCCCAGCCGGTTCCGAGACGGACACCACCGCCATTTATCTGGTGTGCCAGCGCCGATTTGAAGCCTGCCGGTAATAAAGGAACAACAGCATGAGCAGCACGTCCAGCAACAAACTGATCCCCATCCTCGGTGGTGTCGCCGTCTTAATAGTCAGCGTGGTGATATACAGGCAATTTACGGGTTCAGGAGAATCTACCAACTCGGTATTGACCTCCATTCCTACACCTGAAAGTGCCACACTGCCTACCGCGCAAGGAGCGGACAACGACAACGCCGCCGAAACCCTACGCACCGTCACCGCCAGCAATGAACAGTTGCGGCGTGATGTGGCACGCGTGATCGAGATGAACAATCAACTCATCGCCGAGAATAAGCGCGTGGGCGGTGCTAATGCCACGGTCTCGCGTCGCATCGAACAAGAGCAACGCGACACGCTCAATCTTGACGGACCCCGTACGGACTCGATCGACCCAACCGGCGACGAGACGGGCGCCAAAAACGCAGTCAACCTCACCTTGAAGCGTGGCTCCGAAGCAGTCGATACGTTTTCACGCGCCTTTCAACTGTCACCGGCCCGCTCTGAGACCGAAGCAGCCAATCGAGCTGCTCAGACGCGAACGACTCCCCTGGTCCCACAACAATCATTTTCCCTGGGAACAGAATCGCCCACTCCGACTGTTACCTCCTCAGGGCCATACCGTGTTTTACCTCCCATGGGGTATAGCGCGGTAACGCAGTCCGAGCAGGGCCGCAATGGCAATGACGGACCAGCCATTACGCGCTATGTCCGCACCAGTGGCAATCAGGCCTATGCCAATAGCTCCATGGGCCCTGTGTCCAGGACCACCGCCACACAAACACGGTCAGCACCACAAGCCGCCAAGCCTGAACCGATTCCGTACTTTACTGTTCCCGAGAACTCGACACTGGTCGGCGCAGTATCGATGACCAGTCTCATCGGACGTGTGCCCATTGATGGCCGTGTCACTGACCCGATGCAGTTTAAAGCGATTGTCGGCCGCGACAACCTGGCAGCCAATGGCTTTGAATTACCAGCAGACATTGAGGGGATGATCGTCACCGGTGTGGCAATCGGCGATATGGCGCTGTCGTGCTCAGAAGGAAAAGTGCGCTCGGTCACCTTTGTCTTTAATGACGGCACGGTTCGCACCATCTCTGAGCGCTCCAAAGGCGGGGGGAATGCCAACGTCAATGGCGGCGGTAGCACCCAGGACCTGGGCTACATCTCTGACGTACACGGCAATCCCTGCATTCCCGGCAAATTCGTCACCAATGCCCCGGCCTATCTGGCCGACCTGGCCATGCTCAAGGGGCTGGATGTCGCCGCACAAGCTTACTCCGATGCCCAGCGCACCGTCTCCAACAATCTGGGCACGGGCAATACCACCTCTCAAATCACCGGCTCACGCAGTGGCTACGCCATGGGGCAAGCGGCCTCTGGCGCAACCAATGAGATCATCGCATGGATGACCTCCCGTTTGAAGAATAGCTTCGACGCCGTTGTAACCCCGGCTGGCAAGCAAATAGTTATTCACCTGGATAAAGAACTGCAAATTGACAAGATGCCCAACGCCCGCAAGCTGGTGTACCGCCAGCAAGGGACGCAGCAGCTTTCTCGTGGAGCACATTATGGTCTGGAATAAAACTGCCCAACGCCTGGCGCTGACTCTAATCACCACCGCCATGTTCAGCGGTTGCACCGTCATGATGGATCGCGAATCCCCACTTAATGAGGTCACTAAGGATTCGCCAACGGTGCTGGACGTCTACCGGGGTACTGATTATCGAAACGAAGCGACTCGTCAGTCGCGCATTACCCCCCAGGAGCGGATGCGTGAGCGCACTCAGGCTAGACCGATTAATCCAGGTGATGAGTTAACCCAGCGATATTGGTCAGCTGTTGATTCCATGAACCAGCGATTCGCTCGGCTGCCCAACCCTGACCTGGTAATGGTGGTGTTTCCTCACTTGGCCAAGGGCCAGTATCCGGTTCCTGGCTACGTGACCGTCTTCCCGATGTATGACCAGACACAGTATGCGCTACCTGGTGAAGTCACCCAAGATCTGCTGCAGTGGCGAGGTGACTACTTTGAGGCTAAATCCAGCGCCAAGAAAAAGGGAGGCGCAGATGATCGCTAATGTGGCCAGCTTGCTCGGATTCACGCGTCAACGTGCAGCGCAACCAGGCAGTAAGCGCGCTCCTCAAGTCACCGCAAAGGCATCGTCTCCTGGCCAGACCGTTGCAGATCGTCGACGCATGGCCCTACGGCCACCGTCGTTTACCGACATGCTGCCCTATATCAGCTATGCCCCTGATGAGCGCATTTTCGTGTTGCGTGATGGCAATACGCTCGGTGCACTGTTTGAGCTCTCTCCGATTGCGACCGAGGCCATGCCTATCGAAATTCTGAATGAACACGCCCAGAAGATTCAGGAGGCCTTGCAAGCCATGCCATCGGTCAACGGCGCACCGTGGATCGCACAGTTTTTTGTCAATGATGACCGTAACCTGGATCATCTTAATGACACCTTTACCGACTATATCCTGGAGCAACACAAGGACGATGGCCTGGGCCAGGAGATCCTGAACTCGCCGTTTACCCAGGCGGTATTGGATGAGGTGCGCTCTCACCTGTCGAATGTCTCGCAACCCAATGGCCTGTTCACCGATACGCTTGTCACCGGTCAAGTCTGGCGCGGGCAAATCCGCCGTGTTCGTTGTTGCCTGTATCGTCGATTTGGCGGCGCAGCCGATGATCCACAAACGCCGGTGCAGCAAATCGAGTCTGTGGCCAACACAATCATGGCCACGTTTTCCGAGGCCGGTGTGGCCGTTCGCCGCTGTACCGGCAAAGACCTGTATGAGTGGCTACTGCCGTTTTTTAACCGTGATCTGCCTTGGGCGCCAGGCACGCAAATGATGCGTGAATTACCCTATCCCGGCGACACCCCGTTGACCGATGACGAGGATACGCCCATTTTTGGATGGGACTTGTCAGAGCTATTGAGCATCAATGAGCCCCGTTCGAACCTGGAACAGGGATTGTTTGAGTTTGATGGCGTACCCGTCAAGGCGTTGACCCTGCAAAATATGCGCAAGCAGCCTGAGATTGGTCATTTCACGGCGGAGCTGGCCAACGGTAAAGAGCGATTTGCACGGTTTGACCGTCTGCCTCCTGGCTCGATGCTCTCGGTCTCCATCACGATTGCGCCGCAACACATCGTCGAGTCACAAATTGAGCGGATCCGGGATGCCTCACGCGCTAAGACGGCGCAGGCCATTGAAACCTACCGGGAATGCACCAACGTTTTGAATGAAATAGTTCGGGGCAACCACCTGTTTCCAATGATGGTGACCCTATACGCGACTGCCACCAGCACAGATGATCTCGATAGCAACATCAACACGATTAATGCGCTGTTGATCCCATCAGGCCTGAAGTTCATCAGCAATCAGCATGACCTGGTCCCGCTGGACACATTCATGCGTGCTCTGCCGTTTAACTATGACCCCGCCTTCGATAACCAGGTACTTCGTCGATCCCGTCTCACCTTCGCCTCCCATATTGCGCGTCTCTTACCGCTGTATGGCCGTGCCCGTGGCACACCCCACCCTGGCATGTGGTTCTGGAATCGCGGCGGGGAGCCCTTGTTTGTGGATCCGCTCAACAAACGCGATCGTAAAAAGAACGCGCATATGCTGGTGCTGGGACCGACCGGAGCCGGTAAATCGGCCACCTTGAACTACATCGCCATGATGACGATGGCCATTCATCGGCCACGGCTGGTGATTGTCGATGCCGGGAACTCCTTTGGTCTTTTGGTGGATTTTTTTAAAGACCGAGGGCTATCGACCTACAAAGTTGAACTGAACAGTAGTGCAAAAGTGTCCTTGCCACCGTTCGTTCATGCGTACCAACTACTAGATGATAGTGAAGTGATGGAGAGCTTTGTGGCGGCCGAGCAGCAGGCACGAAGCAACGCAGGCCTGCCCGATGACGAGCTGCTCAATGCCCTGCTTGGCCAAGATGATGAGCCATCGACTGACGGCGTGTCCTTTCATGAAACATTCCAGGCCAGGGAGGAGGACGAAGAGCAGGACGACGAACTGGATAAAAGGGACTTGCTGGGCGAGATGCTGATTGCCGCGATCCTGATGATCACAGGAGGTGAAGCGGACGAAGTCGCACAAATGAGTCGAGCCGACCGCTACCTGGTATCACGCGCCATCATTATGGCCGCGATCAGTTGCAAGGAACGGGGAGCCAAGCACCCGTTGACGCAAGATGTGGCCCTGCAGCTCATGCACATGAATAAAGACCAGACTATGTCACCGGCGCGGCGGGCCCGCGCCGAAGAAATGGGCCAGTCCATGATGACATTCACTCAGGCACTGCGAGGCAAATTATTCAATCGCGAGGGCCAGGACTGGCCGGATGCAGATGTCACTCTAGTTGAGATGGGTACGCTCACTCAAGACGGCTATGAAGACGCCTTGGCAGTTGCATACACAAGCCTCATCGACTCAGTACAGTCCCGTGCCGAGCTGAACCAACACTCTGGTCGCCCGATGGTGTTCCTTACGGACGAGGGCCACTTGATCACAACCAATGAGCTGCTTGGCCCCAAGATAGCCAAGGGCACCAAAATGTGGCGCAAATTCAATACCTGGTTCTGGCTTGCCACACAAAACCTGAAAGACTTCCCCGACTCCATGGAGCGCGTGCTCTCGATGTGTGAGTACTGGATGCTACTGACCATGGACAAAGCAGAGATTGAAGAAGTGGTGCGATTTCGGTCGCTCTCCAACGAGCAGCGAGCCATGATGGAATCCGCCCAAAAAGAGCCGCCGAAATACACGGAAGGGGTTCTGATTTCCGCGACCGGCCAGATGCTCTTTCGCAACGTCCCTCCTGCTCTTCCCATTGCGCTGGCCATGACCGAGGGTCATGAGAAAGCACACCGCCGTCGCCTGATGGATAAACATGGAATCAACGAAATGGGTGCGGCTCAAATGGTGGCACAAGAACTGGCCCGGAGTCGCTCATGATTAAAGCCCGCTCATTTTTCACCGCTGCTTCTCAGCTCACAACTCGCATGGCGTTGCTTTCTGCGCTATGTACCGTGGCCACACCATCGTCCGCGCAACAGCCTGGCCAAGATTTGTATGCAGGAGTCTTATCTGTAGAGGTATTTGTCAACACCGCCATGCCAGTCATATCAACCGATTGGCCCCCCTACATCCAGACTGTCTACCGTTTGGATGCGCTGAGTAATCTCGAAGCTCAAATGAACGTCGGAATGCCACAAGACGAAAATGAAGCCCGACAGTGGGTGGCGGCCAATGAGACCCGCTTACGGCAGATGATCCAGCCCATGGTTGCGAGCGCCGTCAATGGCTTGGCACGCGCACAACACTATCAGATTGACCGCTTGCCGGCGGTCGTCATCAACCAACGATATGTGGTCTTTGGCTATGTCGACGTTGATCAGGCACTGATGGCCTGGCGTGATAGCCAAAATTAAGGAGCACTCATGTCAATCACTACTTTGCGCTTTCGGCACATGCTGGCGATTAGTTTGCTGGTGCTGGCAACCGCACTGCGGCCTGTTCCAGCAACAGCTGCCACAACCACGGCGGGCGTCGTCACCAATACGGTCGCAGCATTACCCAGTTGCACATCCTATCAGGTCAAAGGCATTTGCGTCTGGCTGGTTTGCATCCCGCTCATTGGCTGCTTCATCCGGACGTCGGTTCGGGTTGCACATTACGTGCCCGATGTCGTGATCAGCACCTACAACGATCCTCTGGCTCACCCTTGGGCTGAGGTGGGTAAGCCATTGGCGACAGCTATATCCTCAGTGGGATCAGCCGTAGTCGGCGCCCCGATCGACGCATCAGCAGGAACACAGCGCGAGGGCACAGAGGTGACTACCTATAAAAGTGCGGACGCCATTGGTAACCCCGCAGGCTTGATTGCCAGCATCGCCAGCGGCTACATCCCCAGCTTTGGCAGTTCATTCCAGTTTCCGGGCTATAGCGAATTGTTGGCTTTCACTCGCACAGAACTGCCTCGTATCGCGCAGTCTTGGCGGCAAGTCCCCCAACAGCTGGGCAACGAATTCATCGAAGCAGCCCGTGCCATGGCCAATGCACCAGCAGACATCATTTCCTCCGTCTCTGCATTTCCGGCAAAACTTGGCGAGCTGAGCTCATCAATTGGAAATTTGGGCAATGTCTTTGGTGGAAGCGTTAGCACCCAAGCCATTGGCTTGTCCGGCGTCGATATGGTGGGTGCAGATCTTGGGCCAATCAGAGACATGGTGCAGATCGCTCAGCGCCTGGGTGCCTCCGGTGGGCTATCTGAGATGTTCTGCCCCGGCTCAGCGTCGGTGTTCAATCTGCATTTTCAGTCAGACATGGACGCGATGAGCTGGCGAGGCTTTTGGCCGCTAGAGATGCTCTACCCCCAATCATGGGTGCCTGGTACAGGGGAAGTAAGCACCTCGCCCCTTTCCACTACCTGGGGGCCTATATACCCACGTAACGGCGAGCTTGTGCAGTCACACCCAGTAAAGGCCTCCGCCGTGCTGGCCACGCGTGTCGGAAGCATCATCTCGCAATCGGCACAGCCCCACATTTACAAGCGTCTGCAACCCGGTAGTGGCTACAAGTACTTCCCCACCTCCAAGCCCACTACCTGGCAGATGATCTATCCGAGCGCTCAGCGGTCCTGCATGACCTTTGGTGCAGATGACTCAATGAGCCTGGCCAGCTTTGGCGATTACAAAACCGATGGTGCCGATGGCTATATGTGGAATATGTGGAACCACTATGACTGCTGCCGCATCCGTGGTGAGTTTTTATACAGCATCCCTTAAGCGAAGGACGAGAATATCTATGCAACAACCACAACGCCCGTTCACACTGCGCTTGAAACCAGCCGCCATGATGCTGGCTCTTGCGTTGACCTCCATGTGCGTGATGCCCGACGCCTACGCGCAACCCGTACGCGGCTCTTCGCTGTATTACCGAATGGGAGGCGGCTCGCCCGGCGGCTCTGCAAATTATCGCGGCCAGGTCGCTCACAACTTAGGCTTTGGAGGAAATGCTCGACTGAACTATTCATGTGGCAAGTTTGATATAGGCCTATCTTGGGCCAACATCATGAACAACCTCAACAATCTGGGCCAGACGGTGACTGGGGCGATTCAATCTGGTATCGCTGCCCTCCCCTTGTACGTCTTGCAACGGGCACAGCCAGGCCTGTATCAGATTTTCCAAAACTATTCGCAAAAAGTGGATCTCCTGCTTGGGGCCAGCCTTAAATCCTGCGAAGAGATGGAGGCCATGGTCAAAGCGGGCCAGAACCCCTATGAAGATTGGATCAAGATGGCCAAAGGCGAAGGCTGGAAGATCAAGGCCTCTGCGCAAGGCGATATTTACCAGGCGAAAATCGACATTGAGAAAAATGAAGAGGCGAACAAAGCTGGAGTGCCATGGGTCTTTGGCCAAAATGCCGGGGGTGTAGGAGGCCGACCTATTGAGCCGGTGCGAGATCTCTCTGTGGCAGGCTATAACGCTACCCTCAACAAACCAATCACAGCATCAGAGACCACGGACTACAGTAACTCACCTGCCGAGAAAAACTCTCGCCTGGTTCGTGCGTTTAAATCGCCGGCAGAACTTGCCCAATGGACAACCGAAGTCCTGGGGGATCATAAGGTCTATACCTGCGGCCAGCATCACTGCCCCGCCCCAACCACGGTCGTCACCTCCAGCGGACTGGGGCCCAAATATGAAGCCGAAGTCGATTTCGTCCAGCCTAAGCTAGAGGCAATGGCCAACCCATCGAACTCGGCCACTTATGCCGATCTCGCAGAAATCTCAGCTCCTGGCTTTGCCGTATCTCCCCAGTTGCTTGACTCATTACGGGCGATGCCGCCTGACACCCGCAGCATCGCTGTGAACCGCATTGCTCAGGAAATGGCGATGCACCGGGTGATCAATAAAGCATTGGTGGCGCGTAGCGTGTTGATGACAGGTCTGACCTTACCGGAGGTGACGGCCGCAGGAGATGCCATCCAAAACACCCAGGCCTCGGTCGATCGCTTAAGTGGCTACATTGACGACTTGATGTATGAGGCTCGGATCCGCAAGGATCTAACGTCCCAGACGGCATTGTCGATCATCAACACCCAGTCCGCCATTGACACACAATCACTGAACGTACCGGGTGGCAACCCTGTTGATCCTGCCCCAGCAGTGGGTGGACGGGTGCCTGGACTATGACACAAGTCTCTCTCACCAAAAAACGCAGCTGGCTGTGGCGAGCACTGATATGGCTCGCCATCGGTTTGGCCGGATTTCTGTTGCTCATTGGGCTGCTCGGCGCACTAGCGCAGTCGTTTATCGGACAGGAACATAAACTTCTGAGCCTTCTTGAGGGGACATCGTCAGTACGAGATATTGGAGCAATCGCGCAATGTCTGGCAGCACTACTCATTATTTGGCGCTGGCCAGCCGTCGTGCGCTGGCTCCAAGCCAGACATATTGTTCAAGGATTCGAATATGACGCCGTGCTGGCCAGCCGCCGCAAGGTGGCGGCATTTGCCACGCTGTACTTAGTTTTGATTCCGATTGGCCTTGACCGCATCTGGCGCTGGATGACAGCGCTCATTGCGGCTTAGCTGGGGAATACGCCATGCAACTAGACAGTTATCTTGAGCTCTTCACCACTTTCTACGGGTGGGCTTTTGCCAATATTTTTGGCGAGATCGTGACCGGCACCGGCTTGGTCGTCATCCCCTTTCTTGTGGTAATCCTCAATGCCTGGCGCGAAGCTGGCCAGCGGGGAATGCAAGACATCGGCGTTATGGGTGTCATCAAAAGCGTACAAACGCAGCTCATCGTCATGTTGTTTGTGATGTCGGTCTGCTTTTTCACATCGCCCATCACAAGCCTAACGTATGCGCGCTTGTCGTACGTGCCTCCTCCTTCGATTGATAACCCTAACCCTGTAGAGGCAACGCCTGGAGCCAGTGGCAGCACCTACGATACGGCACTACGCGATGCTATTGATGGAAGCATGAGCCAAGCCAGCGGGCTGAGTAACGTGCCCCTATGGTGGTACTCCATCATGTCCATCAGCTCTGGGATCAACAATGCCTTTCGCAATGGCATGAATAATTCCGGATCTGATATGCGGGTTCTGGAGGATATGGCCAAGAATGCCACAATCGAAGACCCCGCCTTGCTCGGTGATGTGCAACGCTTCTACAGCGAATGCTTTATCCCGGCACGCAGTCAGTATTTGCGCAGCGATCGCAGCAGAATCAGTGCATCAGGTGCCTCGATCTTGGCCGAATCCAATGCCGACTATGGGCCTACCGATGTGGATTGGATGGGCAGCCAGTTTTTCAGAACTGAACCTGGGTATTACGCCTCCATGCGCAGTCGTGCACCAGTAACTGGTTTTGCGATCGATTACTCCCGCGATACGGAGTACTACGACCCATCGAGCGACGTGGATCCACAAGTCACCGGCGCAGTAAACCCAGAGTTTGGACGCCCAACCTGCAAACAATGGTGGGAGGATCAACTGCGAGAAAAGCTGATCGATGGCAGCCCAGGTGTTCGAGCGTTCGCATCTAGAGCGGCGAACGTCCTCACATTTACGTCGTTCGATAAGCAAAAGGATGAAGTGGCTCGGCTAGCATCAACCGCAGCCAATCCCGTCTTTGTTGATTTTGACCAAATGATGGGGAACCCTTATGACGCTGCTACAGTCGCAGGTCGAACCATAACAGGCGCTGGGAGCACGCTCGGTGTAGGAGGCGCAGCTTTCATGGCCAGCATGGCATGGATGCCATTAGTGACCTCTTTACCCATGATTCAAGCATTGGTCCTCATGGGTATTTACGCTTTTCTTCCCTTGGCCACCTTAGTCAGCGGCTTCAATCTTCGGGTGTTGTTCTTAGGTGCTATGGCCATTCTTACCATCAAGATGTGGGCATCGATGTGGTACATCGCCACCTGGATCGACGGTCACCTCATCAACGCCATGTACCCTGGCGCTCTGGGCAATATATTTGTTCAAGAAGCCATGATGATCGGCAAAGGAGCGATTCCAGCGGGCTACAAACGAATGGTTCTAAATACGATATTGCTGTCGCTGTATGTCGGATTACCGATCATTTGGTCTTCGGTGATGGCGTGGGCTGGTTTGAGAGTAGCAGGTGGTATAGAAAGAGTGATGAGTGATGGGGGTAACACTGCTGCCAGCTCGGGACGCGTCCCGCTATTAGGGAAGATCTTTGGTGGAAAGAAGTAAAATCTAATTGCTTAATAAGGCCAAGCAGACATAACGTATTTATGGTTCTAGGAAGCCGTTACGATTCCTTAAACTCCACTTTATTTTTATCGGGCCCGACTTGGCCTGGCTAAATTATGGGTGACATAGAAAGTACACTAAACTGCAACCATACGATATGCCTATGAGACATAGGGCATTTGATCTATCTCGACATCTATGATTTGCCAGCCTCTGGGCCTCTCTTTTCAATCGCTGCAGTGGGCGCGCCAGCGCCATCCCATACGGGGTAAGGGAGCCCTTTCACCTTCCTGTCCTCGACGACGAAGGCCAAGCTATAGCGCGCGCGGGTGATAGCGACGTATAGCTTGTTTCGCGACTCCTCCGTTTTATCATTGTCGAACACCTTAGCATTCCCGGCAACGAACTTAAGATGTTTTTCTGACGGGATTACAAGTACTCGATCGAAGCCTAAGCCTTTGCAGGAACCAAACGTGTAACAGTTAAGGTTACCCGGTAAGTATCCAGCGCCGGTGGTCGACGACCAGCGCAATACTTGGGGCTGAAATGCTGCCAAGTAATCGTTCATCTGAGATTGCTTCACTATGAAGGTGCCATGGTGATGCGATATTGCGTCTGGCACTTTCTCGACGCCCGATACCGTCTTGTCATACAGCCCAGCGTGGATCATGTCGGAGAGGTCGCAGATTTCTTGGATGCACCTGCGATTCTTCGGCATCGAATGTTTTTCGAATTTCATTTTGCCGACGAAGTACTCGACCTTCTGTTGAGGCGTCTGCGGAGCCTTATGGCCGAACGTCGTGGTGTAGATTGTCTGTCGAAAGTCGCCGACACAACAGATCGAGTCGACCATGATCTTGTTGAGTGATTTGATCACGTCATAGTCCCAACCAACCAAATCCTGTACTTCATCAAAAAAAACCCTTTCATAAATCTCTTTCAGCCGCTTGGCAGGGGCATCTTTGGATAGCTTCGCAATACGGGTCGCGAGCTTTGCCAACAATCCGGAGTATGCCTTGGTCTTGCAGGGCGTCAGATAATGCAGCGGATTTATGGTGCCGTCTTCTGATTTTTCAGCTCTGCCTTCAATATAGTAAGTTGTACCTGGTATCAAATGAGGGTTATTCTCAGTGAACGAGATAGTCTTGATCCGATCTGGAAATACCACGCTCTGATAGGGACGTACCATATCTTCCAGATAAAAAGAGAACAGACCTTTGACGACGAAGTGCTCACTGCTAGCACCGTACATCTCAACAAAACGGGCACGTAACTCTGCCTGATTATTGGTCGTATAGGTGACTACAAGGACACGCCCACCAGCCTTGATGGCCTCAATTGCTTTAGTAATGATTTTGTGCGTTTTCCCTGATCCTGCACCCGCTACCCAGAGTTCGTTAGCCAAAGTCGAGCACCTCGTCCAGGAAGGCTGGATACTTGAAGTCCAGTGTGCCATCGAACAGTTTAACCGCCGAGTCGACCTTTCGAGCGCCTTTACCATTACCCTTTACGCTTTTAAACCAACTGATCAAATACTCCCTTCGATCCTCCAGAGAGACCTCTGCGTCGTAGATATTGAAGGTTGCCGTCGACAAGACCGCCTTCGCGAAAGCGTCAAGGGTTTTGATGTCAACTGCATTGGCATAAATCATCGCTGGCTCAAGCGAAAACTCGGCGTTGTTCATCGACGAGTACAGTTGGATATTAGGGAAGGCAGCGTATTCCAGACGTCCTTGCACAACGTTGCCTTCATAGTCGCCGTCATTATCCCTGAGCACATGGATCTTGGTGCCAATCTCTTTACCTACTTCGATGAACGTCTTGAACCCCACACCGCGTACCACGATGATATCTATCCCGTCCTCCTCAGGCAGTCGGTTATGTTTTCGTTGGTAGATTTTCTTAAGCACCAGTTCGTCCGACGGCCCCTCGACCAGGATAACCTTGCCCGACAATGCCACCCTCAAGGTGTCGTAGCCAGGGAGACGCTTGAGAGTCTTCACCACTTTGGGGTCTAGCATATGCAGCCTTTTGTAGCCTGACTGCACGAGACAAATCTTGTCGATACTCAACTTATTCAACACATATGAGCTGTGGGTGGTCAAGAACAACTGCTTGTCTCCCCGCTGGGTTTCAATGTAATGCACCAGCTTGTTCAGATTGGTGTGAGACAGATGGTTTTCGGGCTCTTCCATCATCACCAAATCGATGTCGTGGGATTTATTCTGAATGGCCAGTTTGATCTGCACATTGCTCTGTTCACCCTTGCCAATGAAGTGAAATGGCACATCATCGACTTCAAGCTGCAGGCCGGTCTGGAGGGAGCCCGCAGGTAAAGTACTTGCTGCAATAGTGAGCTTGCTATCAGTGATAAGGTGGTCCGCATCAAGGCTGGCATTGACAGTCCTGACCTCCCCGGAGTTGTTAAACACTTGCAGGTTTTCACGATAATTGAGGGTTAGCTTGACAAGTTCTTCCTTAGCCAACGCGGTGTTGAGGATGCTCGAAATATACTTGTTCTTCCCCATAGTGGGATGGATACGTGTGGGGTCGATATACAAGGCTTTGAACTTCTTGGCGATCGACTTTATCGGGTTCCAGCCGAAATCAAGCCATTCCACTTTATAGAATTCGATCGGAATGCTGGTGATGTTCGGCTTGGTCAGCAGGTGGCTCTCGTAAACAGCCTCCAGCGACGGGTCGAAACAGGCGCGTACCAAAACGCCCTGGGCGTCAGCCTTGAGGCTGTTGTTCGAGCCTCGATACTCAGGCACACCTTCAATGTAAGCTTCAATAATCAGGTTGGGCAAATGCTTGCAGCTCAAGTCTGAGGTAAGAAACTGAGCAACGGCATCCTGATTGAAAAGATCAGAAGAAAACTCACCGTTAAAGGGGCGTCCACGATGGTTGTAATTGAGCACAATTTCTAATGCTTCCAGGATTGTGCTTTTACCAGCATTGTTGTCGCCGACGAAAATATTCACGTCATCGTTGAAGTCTATAAGCTCGTCACGAAATTTTTTGAAGTTGATCAGCTTGATCGATTTAACGTGCACTCTAACTCCTTCTAGTCATCACTTAATAATGGAGGTTTGCCATAGTGATTGAACCGTACCTCGGGTGGAGCGTGCTGTCCATATAGCTATCAATGAAAGAAGACCATCTAGAGAAGTTTTGAATCGTAGTCACATACAATGGCTGCTGTTGCCCGATTGTAACCAAAGCTCGGAGGAGGCTAAAATCGACCCTGAGCAGTCTTTTGGAAAACGACCAAAAACAGCCTGTCGAGACGCAGCCAGGTCGATAATGTTACATTTCATGCAAGTCAATTTTTGATTAAAAGCTGCGAATATAGGTAGACCGTAAGCCATTTCAAAAAATCTACCTTACCAATTTGGAGTGCAAGCGCTAGACACGGCCTCCTTTATTCTGCATTAATTTCGTTAGGTGTAAAACAAATGGATATTAGTAGTTTTATCCCTCGTCAAGGTGTGCCATCACCGGGACACGATCCCATGCAGTATTACGGCCTACTCGGAGACTACATTGGTGGTGTGTGGGGAACACTTTTTACAGCTGTGACAGTTTTGGGGGTATTTCTGACCTTTTGGTGGTCGCGGCGCATGGACTACCGAGCAAAAACATACCAGGTTTTCGCGGAAATGATGAGAACTCACGAGGAGATTGTTCAGTCCCTTCGGATAGGAAACAAAACAGGAAGGGATACTTTTTCTTCGATTTTGAGTGAGTTTTATGTGATTTATAAACTGACAAGAGGAATCGAAGCTAGTGACCTTGCCTGGCCAATCTCGGCAAGAGTAGACATTGCCTATACGTGTATGTTTTTTGGTGCGCATCTTTCATCCGAGGCAGTTTTACAAAATTACGGCGCTGAAAAAATACAAAAACTATTTGGTGACATACATACTGAAAGACAGAGAAATAAATCAGAACGACGCCAATTTAGTGGGCATCAGTTACGGTTATCGCACTACTTCAGAAATCTTTTTTCCGCCTATGCATTTATAGAGAATTCAAAACTTTCAAATAAAGACAAACTTTCTTTGGGTAAAGTTCTGCGATCAAAACTGTCGAATTATGAGCAAGCCGTATTGGCATTAAATATCATGTCGCATTTAGGGGCTGAATGGGAAAGAACTGGATTAGTAGAAAAATACAAGCCAATTAAAAACATTCCCGCATTCTTCCTTACTTTTGATCAGCTTTTCAAAATTAAAGAACGCTTTCCCTACGTAAATTTTGAGTGGGAGAGCACTGCACACGAAACAGTCAAAATGCACCGTTTTCAAGTTCGAAATTGGTCATTGGTTTTTCTTCGGCGGCTTCCTCGGCGCCAAAAAAATCGCTAATACGGATCTCCTTCAACGGTCGCTCAGAGCGATCGCTTCTTAGACTCACCGATGACGGCGTCTGGCCGGAAACAGCCTATCATGAATTGTTGCTGTCGACCCGAAGCGGACGGTCGAACGCAGAAAGTCGAGTGGCCGACATAGCAGAGCAACCGGCAGTCAATCTAGACCAAACTTAATACTTTCCCCTCGGAGCGAAAGTGCGGGTGGTGCGCTCGTGGTCGGATATAATAAAGCCATTAAAAAGGAGCGTGAATAAAATGTCGTTCAAGGGATACGTAGAAATTGGTCAGGATGGCGTGGGCATCATTGAAACAAAAGACGATGCAAAAGGGATATTCACTGACAAAATAGAAAGCTGCCTTATTGAGATTTTTCTGTGCATGAAGGCGACGATCCTTATTCATGACTCCAAGCAATTAAAGCTTTCTCAAATTGAAAAACTAATAAAAAAGTATGGAACCATCAGGCAAGTAATATTCGTCCGCAGCCATGACTATGATGGTCGCCACGACGAAAGAATGAAGAAGCTTGTCAAAGCGGCTGGAGCCAGAAATAAAGTCTTAATAGCCCCGTTTGAGCAGTTTGCGGTTGCTTGCTCGAAACAAGGTACTGTTAAAATTCTGCCTCACGGTGTCCCTGAGGGAGTTAAGCCTCTCCCAGAGAGCGAAGAAAGGCAAGCCGTGTGCGAGGTAAATAACTGCTTTCTGAAACAGAATGCTCAAAATCTGGCGCTCGATATTCAGTATGTGAAGGGTGAGTTTTGCTCTCGGAGAGCTATGGACAAACCATTGCCTGAATTGCTGGAAATAGTGAAAGCTCAGCCGAATTTCTTCTTCATGAACTTGGCAGTGCTTGGCAACGCGCACGATCTTGGTGTATTGGCATTGCCTGAATACCTGCTTGCGCTGTATGAGCGGCATAACGTCGGACGATTTCGGTTTCGCCTCATGACACCCGAGGAAAAAAGCTTGGAAGCGGAGGAGTACAAGGCATACGTGAGTACTTTGACGTGATCGCCTAAGTAAATGAAAAAAACCTACGTGGGGCTTGCGAACTATCTCTCTGAACCGCATTGGCTTTGCGGTAGCTCCACTCATCTCCCACACTCCACCTTCTGATGACAGTGTGGGGTTATCTATCGCGACTGGCTGAAGGGCCGCTTCTGGCCGATTGTAACCAAAGCTCGGAGGGGGCTGAAACCCGACCCTAAGCCGCCGTTGAAAAGCGCCACATGGAAGCTGCAATTGAGTTGCTGCACACTTCTGTTGGAAATCCCGGTGTCTGCCTACGCGAAAGCTATAGACCGGGTTTTGCGGGATTTTTATACTTGGACGTTCGGGCAGGCCGTCCCTTGCAAGCCTAGACTGCAAGTATCTTCAACAAGTACATCAGTATTCAGAGTATTCTGCACGGTCTAGTTTACGTCACAGGTTTTGCTGGATACTTCACGTAAGATTCATCTGGAGTGCTAATGGAACGATGTCTCTACACGTATGTGGAACTCAATGACGATGTCCCTGCAAACGATCGGACAGCATCACTTGAGCACATCGTGCCGTACTCGCTAGGGGGCTGCGACTCCTTCGGCATTCGATACTGTTCCAAAAAGGCGAACAATGAATTGGGACGGGACATCGACGCGCCGTTCATTGCCCTGCCGATTACAGGATTCAAGCGCCATCAACTCGGACTGAAGAGCTACTCGGGAACGGTGCCGGACATCGTCTTCAAGGGTAACTGCCCAGAACTCGAGAAGGACTGCAAAATCGTCTTTCCCTACGGTGAGAACGTATATGCCGACTTTGGCATCAGCGCCAGCGGGGGCATCGACACAGGAAAGGTCGCGTTCGCTGGCAGCGAGGACCGACTACAGGGGGCGGTTACGGGACTGATCGCCAAGGCTTCCCGAAAGGGATTGACTGTTCTAAGCGATCAGCTTCAACCAATTTCCACCTTTGAAGACGCGATCGCAGCAGCGACGAAAAAAAGCGGAGAGACGCTTCACTTCCGGATGGATTTCGGGTGTGATGCATTCTTTGTGCCTTGGTCGCGAGGACTCATTAAGATGGCGCTTGGACTTGGCGCATTCGCTCTCGGCAAGAGCTGGGCATTCAGTGCAGAGGCCGACGTTCTGAGGTCATGCCTCGTTTGCGAAAGTGCTCGACTTAGCACGTTGCCTATGAAGGGGACCACCGTCGGAAAAATTCCTTCCGACATCGCGAGGTTGTTCGACATCCAAGGGGGACGACACACACTTGCGGTCTTCCCACATGACAGCAATATGGTTGCCTACATTTCGCTGTTTGGCGGAGAACTCTTTGATGCCATCCTTGATCTAGGCAGCGGTCCTGCGGATGTCAAGATGGTGAATGATCAGCTCCCGCGTTCGTGGAATTGCGTGTTTCACATCGACCCTGTGACTAGGAAGCTCACGACAATGACTGTCGCAGATGTCGATGCGAGAGTGGAAGGCGGATGAAATCTAACATTCCGGTCAACGCAAACCTACCATAGTCCGGTTACCTCACGCTGAGCGTCCGCTTCCATCTGACGCCACAGGCCGCATCTGGCCGAAAACAGTCGTTGAGGAAAAACTTAGTCACTCATGATCCCCCCAGTAAAGCTTCCAGTTGGGATGCCCACGATCCAAAGGATCGGGGACCTCTGGAGCTGCCATACTGGTCAAATTTTTTTGATTGCTTGAATTTATTAGCAATAGAACAAAATCAAACACGAGCGTTAGCCCGATCCACATCACCCTTGCAAAAAAAATACTTCCATGTCGAGCTAGCTTCAGAGCATATTTCATATACCTCCGCCCTCCTCACACTCCGTATTACTTAGCGATTCCCAAGAAAACAGCAAGGCACCGTTCAATTTCCACCAGTGTATCAGCACTAATAGATCCAAAGGCTTGGCCAATCTTATCTCGTTTAACGGTCAATGCTTTATCGATCATGATTTGTGATGGTTTTTGTAGACCATTTTCTGGGTCTGGCTGAATGCTAATGCGCAATAAGGGCGCATTCACAATTGTGCTGGTCACTGGAAGTACTGTGACCGAGGAATGGGCAGCGAACAAATCCGCCTGGATCACTAACGCAGGACGAGGCTTTCCAAAATCCCCTTGCATTGCAACAGTAACTAGATCCCCACGCCTCATTCTGTCCAACCATCCAGGTCAGTCAGAGCCTCATCCATAAAATGTTCTGTATCCACGTCAGCTTTATCTGCCTTTGCTACCCGCATCGCCTGACGACGGCACTCCGCCGCAAAGTCAGGCCGACGCGTATCAGGCACCCAAAGCTGGACTGGGCGCAATCCTGCTTGCCGGAGCGAATCCCGGTGCTTCTGAACTCTTACATTTACATTTGCCATCTTGACCTCCATAACTATGCACTTATAGTACGGCCATCACCCGTTACATGCAACATCCAGTTCGGCAATTGTTGGGCAACGGCAAGGCAAAGCCCCTTGAGTTCGTGATTGATAGCCCAGCATCCTGCGCTCAAGTCGAAACAGCCGTCAGTTACATCCCCCCATCAACGGAGCTTGCTTCGTGCCTGGTGGTTCCGCTCTTGCATCACCTGCATCACTTCCTCATGGGTGTACAACCTGGCATTGGGATCACTGACTTCACCCAGAGCTTCTTCAACCTCGCGAGTCAGCCGCTCGTCTTCCTCCGGCCATAGCTCCTGTTCCATGCGCAGTGACGCCTGCCCCAGCAGGTGCAGCAGGCCGAACAGCCGCATGTCGTTGTTCGCGACGATATGCTCCCGAATCCGTTCCTGTATTGCTACGCTGGCTTGGTGTACAGCAGGCGTGGCAGTCCCTTCGTAGTCGGTCGGGAATTCCGTTTCCTCAGCAATCCGTGCCCATATGCTGGCCAGGGCCTCAATGTTGGATGTACTCATTTCAACCCATATAGGCTTTAGAAAACTGCAGTTTCAGAAGCACGAAATTTCATGCGGTGACTAGTTTAACTATCTCCAACCTCAAAAAAAGGGACTTCTTCAGCCACGAAGAAACCCTCGAAGAAGGCTTCTTTTTAGCTTCTGATAGCTGAGAATCTTTGAGGGGCTATGCACTATATGCTACTTGCTTCGCTGCATCTCGATAATTGCGCCGCAATCGTTGGGACGATCGAAGCCAGCACTACCATCAATATACGTCCGCACGAGCTTTCCAACCCTTGATACAACTTCTTTATCCTTAGTTACGAAGCCAACAGGTAACGTCACAGGGTAGGTATCGGGAAGCGACATATGATAAACGATGACAGCTAGCTCACCTACGAAGTGAAGAACCTCGACATTACCGTTCAGGAAACCTTCCAACAGGCCGTTAGCATTGCCTACATACGATTCAAACTCTTGTCTCCACTGCCTAACCGAGCGGTCGTCGTCACTTTTCGCAACAGGAAGATAGACCATCGGAGAGTAAAGCTTCTTTTCCTTCGTGCTGGATTTATTGAAAAAATCACTAAGCGAATCCAACAAGCGGTTACTCTTGCTCCAATACTGGTCACCCGGTGCTATCCAGACGAACTGTTCTTTTCCTACGTCGGACTTACTCTCAATTCTTGCTGCCAGAACAGGGGCCAAATACCTCTGAAGTAACTCCCAATTTTTCTGCGAATATATTGGCCCCAAAAAGGTCGTTCTTATATCTTGATTATTCTCTTCGATCTGGTTAAGTTCCTCGAGAAACTTGAGATTGATCGAGTTTCTCTTCACGTCAAACAGTCGCAGAGTATCGCTGTCTCCGATATCCATCATGGATTTCGCAATATCGATGAAGTTTGCTGAACGAGAGAACCGATTAAGCTCGACGGCTACGCACTCATGTACATAGTCTGAACTCGACAGCATATCGAAGTCGTCACGCTCAACACTCGCCCCTTCCTCATCCATCTGGAACTGGACAGGTATTCTGAAAGGGAGCTGTTTGATCTTGCTTACCGAATTAACGGTGTAAATATTCGGTGCTTCCTTCTCATCCTGAACAATAGATTTCGAAAGCAGGCCCTTACGAAGAAACTCGTTGAATTGACGCTGAAACTGCCTTCCTACCAACTCCTCGCTTTTAGAGAAATTCTCTGGATCGATCTTGAGTTGGACACCTGCCCTCCACTTATCAGTAGCAATATCTCTCCCCAAGCAGGTAAAAGTCGCCAAGTCAAATGATAGGCATACACCACTATCCTTCAACTGCGATAGGCGTGGAACCTCACCAATTTCAGTGAAGTATCCGCTGGATTTTTCTGTAAGGGCTAGCCGACCGTCCTCCGACAGCGTCAACTCGTCACGCTCAACCAAATCCGATATGACTTCGTCGGCTTCCTTCTTACTGAAGCCAAAGAAAGCGACAACCTGTGATTTCGTCAACGGCGCTAGATGAACTAAGCGAAGAACGAATTCGCGAACAAACGGCAGTCCTTTCTCTGTGATGTATGAGAAATTGATATTGAATCGTTGCGCCGGCAACAAAAAATCAATCTCGTGATAGGTTGTATTTTCCATTGCAGCCCCCTCAGCGATTGTCTTGCGCGGTCACAAAGCGATAGCCCGCTTTCTCACCCATATCAGTCATATAAGAAACAACTTGACCGAGCGGTTTATCGCTGTTGTGCTTCTTCCACATGTCAGTGTTTCCGACGATCAGTAATCTATCCATTGCCCTAGACATGGCGACATTGATTCTATTGGGTGCTCTCAAAAATCCAGGATATCGAGTTCTGTCCGACCGCGTGAGGCTTAGAATAATGATTCGGTTTTCTTTCCCCTGATAGCTATCGACCGTGTCGATCTTCACCAAATCCTTGAAGCCTTCCGCCCAAACCTCTTGATTGAATTTCTGTCGCAACAATCGCTTTTGCTCTGCATACATGCAGATCACACCGATAAGTGCATCGTCCTTTTCTTTAAGATGCGTCAGATTCACCAGGAACTGGCCACTGGACGCAATTTGTTTGAGAACCTGCATGACCTGCTCAGCTTCGCAGCGGTTGTAAATGCTGACTCCACGGTCATTCTGGTGATTGGCACGCTCCCCAAGTGATGATGTATCGAGCCAAGTGACCGGCGACGTTAGGGCATTTGGCGCATCGTCATAAATTCTCAGAATGGAACGAGGACCATTACTCAACTTACCTTTATAGAACGTATTCGAGACAAGATCCCCGATTGGTGGAACCATGCGGTATTGAGTAAGCAAGGTAGCGCTGGCCTGTTCGCCATACTCGGAGGTGAAGGCACGAGCAAAATCGCTCTTCAAAACTGCGTTAAGCTCTGTGCGCTCGTCGTTGATACCTAAGCGACGTGCCAGCGCCGATTTATGAGCATCAGAATACAGCGGGGGCAACTGAAGGTGGTCCCCAACCAACAGCACCCGCTTTGCCGACTGCATCGCTATCGCAAGCTCACTCGAAATCGAACGTGCCGCCTCATCAATGATCACAAAATCGTAAATGTTCTCATGGATGCCTATGTGCCCTTGGCCAATACCTACACAAGTCCCAGTTACCAGTTGTCTAGATCGAGCGTAGAACTCGTCTAGATTGACGCGATCAGCAGAAAGAGCATCCTGCATGTCCCTCGAAATTCTCGCCAATGCGCGTACCCTCTTCGACTCGTTCGGCCTGACACCATACTCCGCACACAGCTTAGACAGCAGAATGTTCTTGGCTTCAGATATTCTCGCTTCGCGAGGAAGGTCGATCCCGTAACTATCCGCAAGCTTCGACCGGAGAGTTCCGTCCAAGTCTGAAGCGATTGCTTTCAATGCGCGCGCGTCCTCTCCGTTGTCGATATCTTCGAAACTCGCGAGAAGCGATTCAAAGTGATCGATCTGCTTGAAAAGTTTAAGTTCAGCGTCGACCAACCTGGAGACAAACTCAGCCTCAAGACCAAGGGCACCGGAAAGCTCAGCCGCTCTATAGCGATACTCTGCGTTAAACAATTCGCGTTTCTCGGCCGTAATGGCATGAGAGTAGACGTCCTTCAGTCCATGAGACACGGCACCCTCACGGTTGCTGAACCGGACAACCTCAAGTGAAGTTCCAAGTCTCGCGCAATGCTTCCGTATCCGTTCTGCTGCGGTATTGACAGCTTCGTGCGATTGACTGACCAACAGGATTCTCTTGGTTTTGAGCTTCTCGACCAGAAAATGGACAAAGGCTGCAATGAACTCAGTCTTACCAGTTCCTGGTGGTCCCTGAAGAAGGGATAGCGGTCCAAAGTTCAGCAGCTTGGAAAATGCCTCTCGTTGCTGTTGATTCAGACTAATCTTGTGCCCGTGCTGATCTTCCCGGTCATATCGCGCAAAATCCTCATCAGTAACTTCAATGCTGTAGTTCGTTGCTACCCGGTTGCACGCTGGATCGAATAGATCAAGCAGTTCTGGCAGGACCCCTTCTCTATCTAGCAGTCTTTCCAGGGCAACTTTTCTCTTTCGGAAGGACGCACGATCCTGCTTCGTCCTGAAAAATACGGTGTCTCCATCTTTCAAACGATAAGCAGCCATCCGGGCTCTCGTGAGCCGAACCTCGTTCAGCGCTGACCTCTTGAGGGAGACTTCACCGATGTTTCGCTCAGTGCCATCTGGATCAATCAGCAACGCTTCTACTTCATCAGCATTGGAAAAGGCGCCTAACGGGTCGATGTCGGCCTCATAAGGGAGGATTAGCGCCGTCCCCGCGTCCGTTGGCGATATCGCACAGCCGTTCAATTCGATGTTAGGGCTCGACTGACTTTCTGTTTCGAGTATGGCTCGCCACAAAGCTCGCGTCGAAATTTCAAGTGCCACGCCAGCACCACCTTCGACACCAGAATGGTCAACGACTTCAAATGCCTCTTTAAGTTGTAGGCTCAACTCGGACTGGTCCGGGGCTGTCTCTACTTGTTCGAGCACATCTATAGCGCGATTAAACGCCTCATCGTAGCGAAGATATTCAGACAGCTCGATGAGCTGAGACGGCTTACCCGGTTTGATACTAAGCGAAGTTCCAATCTCAAATTGGCTCTCCTGCTCATCTCGTGGATTCACATTAGTCCGTGCTCTGGGAAACTTACCCGATACAAAACAGCGCTGATCCTTGTTGTAAAACGCTGTGAAAGTTCCTCCAATACCCGAGAAGGTAACCGATACTTCGCTTGCGTCTTTTCTCGACGCTTTAAGCTTGACAAAGAGCCTTCCATTATCCGGCAAGATTGTCAGAGCTTCGTCGAGGTTACTCAGTTCGATCTCGACACACTTCTTCTCCTGCGCCGCTGTAGTTTGTTTAAGGGCCTTTTTGAAGCGACCCAGATCCCTAAACCCAAATTCCGTGTCATCGAGTTCTGTGCGGATCGCCTCAGCAAGCGAAGGAAACTCCTGTGACTCGCCTCCCCATTCCAGGTTGATCTGCTCACTGGACATCTTTAAAACAGCAAAGATATCTCTCTCGAAAGCTGAGCAAGAGTCTATATTCTCTGGGCTATAGCGATGGTTTTTTACTTCTTCTAGATTCCGGGAAAAATCTGGAATATCAATCAGATAAACGTTCCTGTCCTGGCGACCGATCATGACATTTTCAGGATGGAGATCCCCGTGCGAGATTCCAAGCTCGTGAATATGCTCAACCGCTCCAACCAGCTTCTCAATGATTTCTTGCTTCTCAGATTGCTCTAAATGAGCTTCGTTCCAAGTCTCACCGTCCACTTGCTCCATGACAAGGAACATACTTCCAGACTTGGTTGCCAGGCCGTATTCATAGATTTTGGGCAAACAAGTAGGATTGACATCGACCAGCTTATCCAACTTCTTCAAGAATGATAAAACGTGAAAATTACTGACCAGGTCACCGCCCTCGGAGCCGACATTGAGCCACGCCTTCACAAGCCTGCCGCCAGACAGATAGACTTCCCTATCTCCGGTCTCTCTAATGAAGTCGCCATCCTCTCGGTATTGTCGAGAATGATTTATCGGACGGCGATACGGGTGCAATTCGCTGTCATCAAAGGTCGGAAGCGACTCGACCTGCGGCTCAGCTTGCTTAAGCCCATCAAAGAAACTGGCCCCATCTTTGAATTTGCCGCCTACTGCATCGAGCAGGAGACCCGCATACCATTCACTGCTGGATAGTATGTCGGCCTCAAGTCCTTCCAAGCTCTTTGGTGACATCCTTTTTGCAGTGAGAAGGTGCCAAGACACAACCCCAAGTGCATGAACGTCCTGTTCGAAAGGATTGAGGACACTGCTTCCCAACATCTCTTTCACTTCAGCCGCGCCAACAGATAAATTGCTGCGATAGTCGCCCACAGTTCCAGCAGGCTGATGATATGCCGTGATGAAGTTCGAGAGCGCAATCTCTTTCGAAGGGGACAGCCACAGACTATGATCAGCTATGTCTCGGTGCGCAATCTTGAGGTCATGTAGATCGCCAAACTTTGCTACAAGCAGCTTGACGAGGTTCAGCCTATCCCCAGGAGTGAGTAATTGTCCGTACTTCCCGATAAACTCGTTAAACCTTACGTGTCCTGGAGGAAGCTCATACACCTCACTATATTGCGATGTAACCTCATCTTTCTCAAAACTCGTGAGTGAGCGAAGGCAATGGTTATATAAATCTCTACTCTGGTGATTAATGAACTGCAGCACTTCTCGCTCTCGGGATACTATCTGTGCTCGCCCCTCAGGCGTGATGCCTTTGTTACCTTGAATATTTTTGAAGTTCCATACCCTCAGCAACGCCTCTGTTCCCTTGGATATTTCTGAGCTTGCCAGGTACTCTTTATAGACCAGCTTGGGGTGCTCGAAGATTTCTTCAACCGCTGTATAGCCACCGATCCTCAAAGACTTCGGCGCAGTGTTGCCACCAAGGAACAGCTCATTGAAGATCGAAAAATCTTTATTGAGCACCTGAGAATGAGGATGCGGACGAAAGTGTCCATTAAACCTCCCTTGGTTAGAATATTTAAGAAAGTCCTCCAGAGAAATGGTGTGCTGCAACTCAACTTCTGGAAGCTGACTAAAATCAGCATTCCCCGTCATAACGACAAAGAAGTAAACGTGCGGTGCGTAGCCCTTGTTGGTGAAGCGATGGGTCAATTTCTTCAGCTTGTTCTCAAGTGTGTATTTCTTGGACCTTGTGATACTCACGGGCGAGCGGCCCATGTTCTTCTCACCCTTGAACCAAGTGTCCCCGTCCATAGTGACAGGTTCGAAGTTCCAGTCCTTCAATTCAATAACGAGAACGTTACAGTGAGTCACGATCACCAGATCGAATTCACCTTCCTTACCTTTAGAATCAACGAATCGAAATCCAGCATAACCCTTCCACGGGAACATTCCGTTACGGCCAAGCTTGCTTTGAAGCTGATCACGTAGCGAGCCACCCTTATTCTGCGACTTGTTGTCAGTCTGGCCCTCCGTGAAGGCCAACCGAATCTTCTTGATTGCTTCAAGCTCGTGCTCTTGAAGACCGCCGTCCCAAATTTCAATATCCAAGATGCTTCCTCGTTCTTCCACGTTGAGGGTACAAATGCAACGCCCATTTCCAACGGCACCGTTTTACAATGCCTTCCCACCCGACATCCCTGCCACTCTCAAGAAAGGGCCCTTCGGTACTTACAAAGTCGGCGGCCGCCTAAACGTAGCAGTTACAACTTGTACGAATGACGCGTGATGGCCGGACAGCGACAATCCAGATAGATGTGCTGTCCGATTGTAAGAAAACCTCACGTTTCTGTCTGCTCTACCATTTCAAATGCATCGTCGACTTCAATGCCAAGCTCGCACCTTGTTTTACTAATTCAAATGTCACATTGTCATCGGATGTCTGCCCACCCAAGCTTTACCAAACGTGCTCGTTGCTAGTTTTAGCACCCAGTTCGCTCGTGCCTCTTCAATACTGACATTCAGTGAGGGACATACAAGAATCATGGATGGTAGGCATCGATACTGGACGCTGGTTACACCCACGTGTCAGTCAAGCTAGACCCCTAAAGCCTCCCGATGATCTCTACTCTCGCCTAGGTAAAGACCCTCTATTCAGTATGATATTTACCCTCTGATTTCATTATTGAAACCGGAGGGCTCTTTGCTTGATCAGGGAGCCGCATTCACAGCCTGACAATAGTTGTAAATCTATAAAATTATTGTAATGTGCAATACAAATCTTTCTATTAAAGCTGCTATGAGCATCAGAACAGTACCGACCCATCAAACATACGCCGAGCTGCAACAGGCTTACGATCACTTTAATACCGCCCTGTTCGACGGAAAATTACCTAACTGTCTGATTACCTTGCAACGCGAGAAACGCTCAATGGGCTATTTCTCAAGCCAGCGATTTGTAGATGCTCAAGGCACCTATACAGACGAAATAGCGATGAACCCGGCCTACTTTGCCGTCGTGCCCTTGATCGAAACCATGCAGACTTTGGTACATGAAATGTGCCATCTCTGGCAATACCATTTCGGCAAGCCTGGCCGTGGCAGGTATCACAATGAAGAGTGGGCCTCGAAAATGGAAGCGATTGGACTGATGCCTTCTTCGACTGGCCAACCTGGTGGCGCTCGCACTGGCCAACTCATGGCTGATTATGCGATTGAGGATGGCAAATTTGTGAAAGCGTGCGCCGATCTGCTCACCCAGTCATTCTGTCTGACCTGGTACGATCGCTTCTCACATGCCGACGCACCTCGTAGTGCCGCTGAGCGCTTGGACATCTCAGTAGGAGGTGGAGCTCCTCCATACATCGCACTTCCTGCACTCACTCAAGCTTTGGCATCCAGTTCCACCTCCACGAGCAACGGCGCCCAGGGCGACGAGAGCCTGCCGGTAAAACCCACCGGCAATTCAAACCGATGGAAGTACGTCTGCCCATGCGGCACAAGCGTCTGGGGTAAACCAAAGTTGAAGATTATCTGCGGATCCTGTGAAAGCCCTTTCACATCGCCGGACGCAGCTCGACTAAGCACCAACAGCGAATCGGCCTAGAATTGATTTAAAGGCTTGTCAAGTCGAAACCCTTGGTTATGTGCCCAAGGGTTTGAACAGACACACACTTCATGCGGCCCTACAGTGGCCACATGGACCCATTCGACACTCCTACTCCACTATCACAGGCAGCTGCCAGCCACATTGCGCCTCCTGCATCCACGCGAGAGACAGAACTTATCTGGGTAGGCACAGAAGGCCAGCTCATCAATGCGGGCTGGTTCATTGTCGCTATCCTGTTCTGCTGGACAGTCATTCCTGTCCTTTGGGCGATCTACCGATACCTTAAGGTTGCCAATCATCGCTATGAACTGACGAACCAACGCCTACTGGAGTACAGCGGGATCCTCGTCAAACGTGTCGAAACCCTGGAGTTATACCGGGTAAAAGACATCGCCGTTTCCGGCACCCTCTTTCAAGCCCTGTTCGGCCGTGGCCGTGTCGTTTTGCAAACCACTGACGCCTCGACGCCGACCGTGCACATCAGCGCGATCGCTAGCCCTCAGCACGTCTCCCAACTTATTCGTGACGCGGTCGAACAATGCCGTGTCGCCCGAGGCGTTCGCGCCTTTGATTACTGACAACCAGGATTCTTCCGAACAATGCTTACCTCAACCTATTCCCCTTCTTCTTTGCTGATTCGCCTGGCAGCCAGTGCAAGCCTTAGCCTGGGACTGGCCACAGCGTCCTGGGCTCAAGGCGTACCGTCTGACGTGCAAGCAGCTATTGAGGAACACACTCAAGGTTCTGTCCCCATCGATTTCATCTCAACCACGCCTATTGCCGGCATCTACCAGGTCACCAGTGGCAACGAGATTTTCTACAGCGACTCGACCGGGCGGTACGCATTTGTCGGCGGCGCCCTCATGGACATGAAAGACCGCCGTGATGTGACCGCACCAGCCCTTGAAAAGCTCAACACGATCCCATGGGAATCACTACCGCTGAGTCAAGCCATTGTGCAGGTCCATGGCAACGGACAACGCAAGATGGCCGTCTTTGAGGATCCGCTCTGCCCCATCTGCCGCGTGTTCACAAAATTCGTCGATCAACTGGAAAACGTAACGGTCTATCGATTTGTCTTTCCCGTTATTGACCCGCAATCGGCCCCCATTGCCCGTAAAGCTTGGTGTTCAACAGACCGAAACACCGCTTGGAACATGGTCATGAATGGTCGAAATATTGATGGCCGTGAGGACTGCGACATTTCTGGTCTGGTGGAGATTTTAAAGTTTGGAGAAGCAAACAATATCGCTAACACACCTACAGTTATATTGGGCGACGGAAAGCGGTTAGTTGGCGCAACACCTCCAGAGCAATTTATTGCAGAATTAGATGCTTCAGAGTTATCAAAAAACCAAGGGAAGATAAAGATGAAGTTTAATAAATTAGCCAGCATCGCATTTTCATTCTCGCTAGTAATTTCTAACCTCGCACAGGCACAAGGCACTAACAGCCAAAGCAATCTTCCGCCTGGGCTTAAGTGGGAGCCGATGACGGTGGTCGGTTTTAATACAGGATCTATGGAGCTTCCTCACGCTTCTCGTGCGGAAATGAGTCTTGCTAGAAATATTTGGGAAAAGGAAATTGAATCAACTGGATCTGGCTTAACGCCCGGATCGAAAATGGCGTCTTTCATCTTAATAAAACCATATTCAGTAAACGGCAGCCAATTCGTTTTTTCAATCTTTAGCTCCGGTTTTTCTAATGGCTGCATTCCTCCCGCCAACGGTCGTGGAATTGAAGATATGTATTCCGTCTGCCCGATGCGCGTGACTCAAATGAATAGCAGCAAGTCCGTATCGAAGGATTTTCCTGAATACTGCCATCTCTATCCTGAGCCAGCTGATAAACCGGGAGAAATCAATCAATCTCAAATTGCTTTCGACCGAAACACGATGACTGCTTATTTTCGCATTATCCAACATGGCAAGCACGTGAAATCGTGCGATAGAACCCTACGAATCCAATAAAAGGCAAAACAGTGATACGCAAGCGATCGATCTCAGGGTGGCTTTTATATACAGCCTCAGCGGTAGCATTCGCAGCAGCACTTGTTACGGCAGCACAAGTGGCGGATGCTGTCCGCAACTCACCCAACGCCAGCCCATGGCTCAAGGCAAATGCGGATGCCGTAGGCCGGTTGGCCATGTTTGAATCGAATGGGCAGCTTGACATCTATAACGGGTCTTGTTGTACAGGCATCCTGCAGATGAACAAAACCAATATCCGTGAATATGCAAAAACAACCCCTGATGATTTTGCAACTTGGGACTTGCAACGCCAAGTCGATGCTTGGACAAAACTGACCACTGATGCCATGCAAGCACGGGCTCCCAAGACTCTTGCGGGACTGGGAACGTTCGATGGCCGAGAAGTCGATGGTGATATGGTACTGGCATGCGTCCAGCTCGGAATCGGGAATTGCCAGAAAATGATCAACTCAGGCAGTTGTAACGGCTTTGCGGATATCAATGGGACGACCATCTGCAAAATGGCTAACCGAATACGAAATGGCCCGCCTACGGGCAATAACGGCGATCCAGTAGATGACATCATTCGACCAAACCCTGATCAAGGTGGCACCTACCGACTACCCGTCGATCCTTGTATCCGTGAAGGTGAAGGCTGCCTGCCTTTAACCGAAAGCCTGGAGCAAGGATTTGCTTCTGGATCCGGCGTCAGCATGGGTAACTTACGACTCATCATTTTTGCGACATCCACTGCGTTTGTTATCCTTATCTTGATGTCGTTTATTACGGCGCTTTTTCGTAACTACTCAACTGGTTCAATCGAAAAGGTTGAGCTTGTAAGTGGCGTACAGAAAACCATCATGATCGGAATGTCATTCATTGTTGTGATGTCGTTGTTCTAACTCAAGCAAACAAAGTTTTGCCAGGCCTCTGGTGCCTGGTAAACATCCACGTTAGAAAAGCCACCTCTCAGTTTCGCCGGTTGAGAGATAATAAAGAGGAACGCATGAGAAAAGAATTTAATTCCATCACTGAAATCAAAAAAGAAATTTCTCGTTTGAAACGTGATGCCGATAAATTGAAACAAAAAACAAGAACTAAAGTAATCAGCGATATTCTTCGATCAATGAAGGAGCACGACCTGACACCTGAAGATATCGCCCAGGCGTTTCACAAACGCCCCTCAAAGACGAAAGCGGTATCGAAAATCAGGTATCAGCACCCAGATGGTCATACGTGGACTGGTAGAGGACGCACGCCGACATGGATCAAGCAAATTGAATCGGAAGGCCGTTCCCGTGAAGACTTTGCTGTTAGCAATAATTGAACTCAAACTACGGAGGCTGGAAACATGCTCAACGCAAACCCACAAATAGCAGAAATCCAAGCCCTGGATGGACGCGTCGCTTCAACGCTGTCCCCTATGGAAACGGCTGTACTGAACTTCCACCATGCCCGAAGCCGAAAGTACGGTATATCCGTGACTGTCACTAATCGAGCCAACCCAATAAAGGTGGCTAAGGATAATTTGGAAATAGGCTGACTAGAAATTCCACGGGGTCATTCCTTGATAAATACACAAACCTGCGAAGGAGCCAACTAAAATGGGTACATCCACAGTAGTTCTTTTATTTCGATTCTACGGCTTAACATTTGTAGGAGGCTTGGCCTCGTTCATTCTTGGATTAATCGCCATTTATGAGTGGAAACCAGATCCACCTGACTCAGCTTTTGTGACCATTGGAGGAGCGCTAGGCCCCTACCCATACTATATTTTTGTGTTAATCGGTGCTTTGATGACTCTCTATGCAGTGACTAGCGCGATATCAATGAAAAGGAGGCTAAGTGGATACCGTTGAGGAAATAACGCTGATACAGATTAATCATTGACCAAAAAGCGATTTCTGTTTTTCAAAATCAATGATCACTTTCATTACAGACGTCAGACCTGGTGAGACCAATATCCTGACTTCTATCCGTTATTCTCGTTTACTCGTGACTTCTCTCGAAGGCGAGGTCTTGGGCAGCCTCCCTGCTCCCCAACAAGGCTGGACTACAGAAACATTGAACGCAGAGGCAGAGCGCCTCATCCCTCTAACCAGATGGGGAACAGATGCTTACCTCGGGCACCACTGGGTAGGAAGCACAGAAGTTTAAATTTGAGAAGTCAGTTTTTTGGCTCTTAAGGGAGTTGGTCATAAAAGTGGTTCATTTAAGTAGCCAAAAAACGCCTGGCTCAATAGGATCGGGAAGCAGTATTTTTGGCTACCCTTCCCAAGGGTGGACAAAATAGGTATACCCAAAATAACCAGTCAAAAAGATGACGGCGTGAATAGGCAGAGAAGTATTACGGTGTTTATGGCATTGCTCTGTTTTGGCGGTGGCGTTGCCAACGCAGTATTGGCCATCCATCTTTTTATGTCTCGCACGGACTTCCAACAATTTCTATGGCATGCAGCAACCGCAGTGCTAGCTTTTGGCTTTGCGATTGTTGCTCTGTTTACTAGACGAAATATAAATAATGAGTCCAAGTGAACACCACCAGGCACCGGGTGCTGCCCTCAAGGTGGCACGCATCTACATGCGCGTGAGCACGGAGGACCAAGACCTAAACCGGCAGGATGCCATCGTTGAGAGCACGAAAGCAGCCGGCATTTACCGCGAGAAAGCCAGCGGCGCGCGGGCCGATCGCGCCGAGCTACTGCGCCTGATTGCCGACCTGCAACCAGGTGAAGTCGTGGTTGCGGAAAGGATCGACCGAATCAGCCGCTTGCCGCTAGTAGAAGCCGAGCCTGGTAGCCTCGATCAGGGCCAAGGGTGCCAGGCTGGCAGTGCCTGGTGTTGTGGATTTGACGGAGCTGGCCACCGAGGCGAAAGGCGTGGCCAAGGTTGTCCTGGAATTCGTCCAGGACATGCTTTTGAAGCTGGCGTTACAGATCGCACGCGACGACTACGAGGATCGGCACGAGCGGCAGCGGCAAGGTGTAGAGCTGGCCAAGGATGCTGGCCGCAAAGCTGACACCCAAATGCACGATCGGATTATTGCGCTGCGGTCTACGGACCACAACATTGCTTCTACGGCCAGATTGGCCGGATGCAGCGCAAGCCAGGCCAAGAGAGTTTGGGCTCTTCATCAACTATTGAAACGGTCTGCCTGGTCGCAGCTTCCCATGCTCTAAATATTTACTGAGATACAAGCAGAAGTGACTTTTCAGTCTTTGCCCACAAAATAACTGTTTATTTATACAGCAAAAATTACGAACACTCCACTTCCTGTAACGCAGCTTCCAGTTCAGGTCTGGGTAATTCCTGCGACTGTACAATGTGGATTCCCCCGCCCTGCGGAAGACCATACCAAAAAAAGGCTTGACCTAAATAAGCTGCTTAGATGATCCCCCCGCAAAAGCGGGGCAGCCTGACGTAGAATTTTCTCGTTTAGGAGTTCTACAGCATGAAGAAATCGAGATTCACAGATAGCCAAATCATTGAAGCGATCAAGCGTGTGAAGGCTGGCTCGGCGGTGTCGGAGCTATGTGAAGAACTGAGCACCAGCTCGGCAACATTCTACACGTGTCGCTCGAAGTACGGGGCATGGATGTGTCGTTGATGTCACTCATTAAGGAGCTCGAAGCCGAGAATGCGCGGCTGCGCAAGATGCACATGGAAGAGAAGCTCAAGGCCGAGATCGTGACGGAGGCACTCGAAAAAAGTGGTTAGGCCATCTCGCGGCGGCGAGATGGCCCGACGTGCCGTGCAAGACCGAGGTGCATCTGTGCGGATGGCTTCCGAGGCGTTCGGCATCAGCCAGACCTGCTATCGGTACATCACTAAGACCAACACCAAGAACGAGGAGATCGCCAACTGGCTGCTGCGGCTGACGGACAATCATCGGAACTAGAGCTTTGGCTTGTGCTTCTTGTATCTGCGCAACGTGCGAGGCTTTGGATGGAACCATAAGCGCGTTTACCGAATCTATCGCCTGGTCGGCCGAACCTGCGGATCAAGTCGCGCAAACGGCTGGTCCGGCAGGCGCCTGAGCCGTTGACGATACCGACCCACATGAACCAAGTCTGGTCGATGGATTTCATGCACGACCAGCTTGCCTATGGGCGCAGCATTCATGTGTTGAACGTAATCGACGACTTCAACAGAGAGGCTTTAGGTATCGAGGTGGGCTTCTCGTTGCCGTACGAGCGCGTGATCCGCACGCTCAAGCAGATCATCGGCTGGCGGGGAAAGCCCTTAGCCATTCGATACAATAACGTGCCCGAGTACCTGAGCACGGCGATTGTCAAGTGGGCCAAGGCATTGGGCATAAAGCTCGAATACATCCAGCCAGGCAAGCCGCAGCAGAACGCCTACGTTGAACGGTTCAACAAGACCGTTCGGTATGAATGGCTGTCTTAGCATCACTGGGACGATCTGGATCACGTACATTGCGTGGCCACGCAGTGGATGTGGTACTACAATTACGAGCGCCCGAATATGGCCTTGATCGGAATTACCCCACAACAGCGGCTGGCCATGGCCTCGTAGCGTTCCTACTTCTGGCAATCGCTAAAAAAGGGGGATTACCGATCGACGGGAACACAAGGCCCCCCGCCCGTACCGACTACCTTTCCTTTGGCGCTCCGGATGAGCGCTCCACTGCCGTCCCGCAGCGGGACTTTTACTTATATTTCATTCAACCCAACGATCCACCCCATTTCAAGGATTACAAGGTTAATGATGAAGTCTTCTTTCGCCTGAAAGGCACAGATGGGGAGTTTCAGACCGTACTGAAGAGTTACGCGGCTGCTCGGGAGCTTGCGGCTTCTTCATCAAGCCATGCCAAGGTCACCTATGAATCGAAAGCCAATCTCTTCCTGAAGAAGCTGGTCCAGTGGCTACAGAAGCAAATGTCCGATCGCTTTAAGGTCACCGACCAGGGTCGCGCCAAATCTATGGACTAATGGGCCCAAGATAAATCCATCCTCGACCTGTCCGGCCTGCCAGCCCACAAAACTATTAAACTCCGGGACCTGGTCAACACTATCGCCGGGGTTTGTCTCGCCCCGAGCTTCGAGAACCAGGCCCCGGACTTTCCTATCTTCTCAATCCTAATCACCGGCAAAAATCGTGCTCAGGCTGCGCAGGACACCTTGCGAGCCATTGCCGGGCAGAGCCGCACCAAACAGGCCACCACTGTACTCGATGATCTGGAGTTGCTCGACGGCGAAAAGATCAAACCTTACAAATCGAAGTACACCAAGCTCATCCTCGATGTCTTTAAGGCTAAGGGTCACGGCCAAGTGGCAAATCACAGCGAGATTATCCAAGACGATCACGGACTTGAGTACATGAATCCAGACGGCTCACACCTGGAGCCGGAGTGGGTCACAGTTTTAGTGGCGGCACAGGTCTATTCCGGCGACGTCTCGCTCGCTATCCCGGGCAAGTAGTTCAACGCCATGGCACTGCAGCAGCTTGCCCCAGTCGGCATAGATGAACTGGTCAGCTACAAACCACCTGGAGCATCTTAAAGAATGGAGCCTGCCCACGCTCAAGGCGCTGTTCAAACTTCTCGACATGACGCCGGATATGACACAACTCGTCACACAAGGCAGTGACGAACCGGCGCAGAACCAGCAACAGACGGAGTGCAAGATTGTTAAGCGTATTATCATGACTCATCAGACCCTGCGCGAAGGCCTTTCCTTCTGGGGGCTGGATCTGCTCGCGGGCACCGATCTGGCCAGCCAGGCAAGCAGCCTGAATGAGGCCCAGAAGTTCTTTGAACCGCTTCAAGTTTATTCCGTTCCTAGCATGCTGAAACTCCCCCTACAGTGCTCCCGAAGTTCTGGCCCACGCCCCCCCATGAAGCCGCTGGAGGAGTTGGACGCACTACGCGAGCTCATCCTGGTCCATGGTCAGACGGCGTCTTGGCTCTTAACCGCTGAGGCAGTGCTGACCGCTGAGCATGACTGAGTGGATCGCATGAAGGCCACACGTACGGATGTGTTGGCTGCCCTTAAACAACCGAACCTGACCGCACTGGTCAGTCAATCCCAAAGCATCGGTGCCTAGTTACAGAGACTGAAGAAGGACTTCACCGTCGCTTACATTGACCGTCTCACTCTGCTCAAGCTGGCCGGTATCGACCTCATGCCCCGGCAGCAGCTCAGCTATTACCAGAGCCTCCTTGGGCCTTCGGTGAAAACTGGCACGGCCGGTTGCCTATGCACAGTCCCTGCCGGCTAAACCTGCAAGGCCAGTAGAATATGATCGTCATGAGCACGCGGTAAGACACACCTGTCAACTCGGGTCAAGCGTGACTCTCACTGATCCGGGTTTGTTCAGCTCCGGCCTTAAGGTTTGCCGTCAATCTTGTATTTTTCCAGGTGCTCACCCAATAAATCAGCGTAATCGTTTTCGCGCGAAGATTGCTGACTTTGCTGAATGGCCACGGTCACAAACAGACCCACGGCGCCCACTGCCGCTGCGGCCAGTCCCAAGCCACCTGCCAGAACGGGAATGAAGCGCGGCACCACCATGCCAGCCACACCCATACCGCCTTCCACGGCCGAGGCCATACCCGCCATGGTTCCTATAGAGCCAGACACCAGATTCATAATGCCGCCGACCTTATCACCGTTGCGTATCATCTGTACGCCATCAAAAATGCTGTACGCCCCCAGAGCCACACCGGCAACCCCACCCAGCCCTTTGGCGGCCTCTTCAAATCTGGCTGCATTTTTCTGGATAAACACATCGCTCTGTTTCGCATCAACACCGATGTCCTTCAGATGCGAGCGGTAGTTCTTGAGCCCCCCTTCGGCCAGGATGGAAGCCGTCTGCACCGAACCAATGGCCAGATCCACCTTGTTGCGATCATTCAGAGTGCCATTGACGCCCTTGCCAATCGTGATACCAGCCAGAAATAAGCCGCTGACACCGTGCAAGATTCCCTTATCCGTCGCGTGTTTGGCGCCGCTGTTGCCCACATCAAACAAGTCCAGCTTGTCCAATGTCTTTGTACCTTGTCGCAACATGTCCCAATTGCCACGGAACACCGTCAAAATCTGATCCGCTTTGGCGGGTGTGCCATCACTGGACGTCAGCAGCGCTGGCTCCTCTTTCAGAATGTCGCCAATCATCTCGCGAACCTTCTGTTCGTCCAGCTCGTCGCCGCCGTTGACGCCATACGCCTTTTTCAGATCCTCGAACGTGGCATCCTTAAACAGATTGTCCTTGGCAAAGCCGGTGAAGTTCTCATTCAGCTTGTCGTCGTACTTCTTGGTGAACTCCGGATCCAGCATGGAGTTGTAAAGTGCCGTCTCCATGCTAAAGGCACTCATGGCTGCTTCAGCACTATTGTCCTTGAGCAGTTCTTCCATACGCTTGCCTGATACCAGCGAATCCGTATAGGTCTTTTGCAAATCCTTGGCATGGCCCGATTTTTCAATCGCGCTGCGCAATTCCTCGGGTTTATCAATACCCAGTGCGGCCTGGTATCCCTTGCCAAGCTGGGAAAACTGAGCCAAGGCTTCAGTCTGAGACCCCGCCTTGTCCTTGCCCGAGCCGTCCGGCCAAACGTCCTTCAAGAAGTTGCCAGACTTGACCTCATCGTCATAGGCTTGGCTCAAGGCCTTTTTCAAGCCCTTGTTATCACCGACCAAGTTCTTGAGCACATTGGCGCTGGCGTCATTCATGAATTCCGCCACCTCGGGGTCCTTGCTCAAAGCCTCCATGCGCGATTCAATCTCTGCACGGACCTCATCGGGCGTACCCACCACACCGGCACGATCCTCAATTTTCTTCCGAACGTGGCTCTGCTCGAACATACCCGAGCTTTCGCCCATGGTCACCAGATCATGCGCCTCCTGAAGGTCACGCAGGACGGCGGCTCGTTCCTTGGGCGAATACTTCTCCGGATTCTTGAAGATCTCGTTATCAAACTTCTGGGTGTCAACGCCATAAACACTGCTGCCATCAGCAGCATCCAACACGAAGGCCAGAGCCGACTTGGCGTCCTTGGGCGCTGAATTATCAATCCAATGGGTAATATCTTCCTTGGTCAACAGACCATCGGCACTATAGCGAGCCTTATCCACACTAGTTTCCAACTTGGCAAAACTGCCCGGGTTGGTCCAGAAATCCAGAGCTTCCTTGAACTCATCGCTCAAGTCCGGCGTTTTCTCTTTGAACTCTTTCAGATCATCGACACGCAGAAAATCCTTAGCGCCAGTCGCCTTCTTGATCTCACCAAAATTCTCGTGCAGCAGTGACGCATATTCGACAATCTTGTTCGAGGCCTCATCCGCATCCTTATTTTTGTCTGCATAGCCTTTGAGCTTGGTCGGTTCGCCTACCAGGCTTTCAAACCCGTTCTTGCCAAAATCCTGCAGGCGACCCGCCTCGGTATTAGGACGTGCCTCCTTGCTATCGCTAAAGCCATCAATATCGTTGTTGCCGACTGAATCGCCGGTCACCCGCTTGCCTTTGCCATCGAACTGCTCAATGCGCTCCAAAACCTGTTTGGCTCGATAGGCCGCATCGGCATCCGTCTCGTAATCTCCCACGCGATCCTTGAACATATCGCGTGTACCACTTTCGTTACCCAGATCACGCAACAAGGACGACTCGGCAATAATGTCACGCGCCGTACGATCATCACCGTCGGGGCGCTCCCATTCAATACCCAGCGCCTCTGCCCGTTCCCGAGCCTGTTTATCGTCCTTAACGCTGTCGCGGTCAGGCAGCTTACCCTTCAGATTCTCGAAACCGTACTTACCAAAATCCTGCAAGCGACCCGCTTCGGTATTGTGATGGGCCTCCCCGCTCTTGGTGAAACCATTCACAATGCCATCACCGACTTCCTTGCCCACCCGTTGTTTGCCCTCGCCATCAAACCGTTCAATATGCTGCAAAACTTGCGCCGCCCGGTAAGCCGCATTGGCGTCCTTCTCGAAATCCCCCACTCGCTCCTTGAGCATTTTTTTGACATCACTTTGGTCGCCCAGCCCGCTCAATACCGGCGTCTGCTTGATAATGTCCCCAGCCGAGCGGTCATCCCCTTTGGGGCGCTCCCATTTGATCCCAGCCTCTTTTGCCTGTTCACGCGCTTTGTCCTCATCCTTCACTGGACCCGAATCTTCATGGCGCTGGTCCTTAACAATCTGCGGCCTATCCTTGAACTCCCCCTTCAGGCTGTCAAAGCCCTCCAGGCCAAAATCGCGTAGTCGATTGGCTTCGTTATCACGATCCTCAATCGTCCCCTCTGCCTTGAAGCCGTCAATCTGCTCATTGCCGAACTTATCGCTCTTGGCCTGCGATTTGCCCTTGCTGTTGAAGGTTTCGATATGCTCCAGCACTTGTGCCGCACGATAGGCGGCATCGGCATCTTTATCAAAATCGCCCACCTGGTCCCTCAGGCGATCTTTTACCCCCTGTTGATTACCCAGGTCTCGAAGCAAAGGCGACTCATGAATAATGTCACGCGCCGAGCGATCGTCCCCCTTGGGGCGCTCCCATTCAATACCCAGCGCTTCCGCTTTTTTACGGGCATCCTTGTTCTCGCCCGCCTTGCCAGAATCGGGTAACTCCCCGTTCAGACTCTTGAAGCCATGCTTGCCAAGATCCTGCAAGCGGCCCGCTTCCGTATTATTTCGGGCTTCTTTATCACCCGTGAACCCATCGATCTTGTCATTACCGGTATGTCTGTCGGACACCTGCTTGCCGCTGCCATCAAACATTTCAATATGGGCCAGCACCTGCTCTGCGCGATAGGCTGCATCCGCATCCGCCTCGAAGTCCCCGACCCGATCCTTCAACATATAACTGCTGCCGCTTTCGTTTTTCAAGTCACGCAGCAACGGCGAGCCATCCAGAATTTCCTGGGCCGAGCGCTTATCCCCGTCCTCGCGCTCCCACTTGATACCTAACTCTTCGGCCTCCTGACGAGCCGACTCATCCTTGCCGATGGCGTGACGGTTAACGATTTCGCCCTTCAGGCTATCAAAGCCATCCTTGCCAAAGTTCTGCAAACGCCCGGCCTCGGTATTATTGCGGGCTTCTTTGCTGCTGCTAAAGCCATCAATATCCCCGTCACCGACCTTACCGCCCACAATCTGCTTGCCATCACCATCAAAACGCTCGATATGTTCCAAGACCTGCACGGCACGGTAGGCGGCATCGGCATCGCGCTCAAAATCGCCCACGCGATCTTTCAGCATGTCACGCGTCCCACTTTCGTTGTCCAGTTCGCTCAGCACCTTGGAATCTTGAATGATGTCCTTGGCCGAGCGCTTATCACCTTCCTGACGCTCCCACTGAATTCCCAGCGCTTCTGCCTTTTCCTTCGCCTTTTCATCAGTGCCGGCCTTGCCGGGACTGGACAATTTTCCCTTCAGGCTTTCAAAGCCGTACTTCCCAAAATCCTGTAGGCGGCCGGCCTCGGAATTGGGTCGGGCCTCGCCACTGCCGGTGAAATCATCAATGGTGTCATTACCCACCTTCTTACCAACTTGCTCTTTGCCGTCGCTATCGAACCGTTCCACATGTTCCAACACCTGCTTGGCCCGGTAGGCGGCATCCGCATCTTTCTCAAAGTCCCCCACACGCTCCTTGAGCATGTCCTTCACCCCACTTTGGTTTTTCAGGTTCTTCAATAGTGGCGTGTCTTCCAGAATCTCCTTAGCGGAGCGATCATCCCCCTTGGGACGCTCCCACTCGATGCCCAGCTCTTTCGCTTGTTCTTTTGCTTTCTGAGTCTTGGACTGCTCGGAGATATTACCCAGATCCCCTTTCAAATGTTCGAAACCGTACTTGCCAAAGTCCTTCAGCCGACCTGCCTCTGTGTTATGACGGACGTCCCCGTTGGGCGTGATGCCATCAATACGACCATTGCCCACGTGCTTGCCCGCGATTCGTTCTCCCTTGGAGTCAAATTTTTCGATGTGCTCCAGAACCTGTTCAGCTCGATAAGCCGCGTCCGAATCCGTATCAAAGTCGCCCACGCGCTCCTTGAGCTTATCCTTGATGCCTTCCTGATTCCCTAGGCCACTGAGCAGCTTGGAGTTCTCAATAATGTATTTGGCCGAACGGTTATCCCCTTTCGGACGCGTCCATTCAATGCCTAACGCTTCAGCCTGCTTTTGCTCCTCGCTTACTTTGGGCTTGTCCTGATCCTTCGTTTCTTTACGGGTCGCTAAAGAAACCTGATTGCCCCACTGCTCGATATCGCCTGCTGGCAGATCTGCAATATTTGCCTTGCTCGTCTCGACTTTCATCTTCCTTCCTTTTCAAATCCGGCCCAAGGCTGGTCTTAATGAATGGGAGTGGGATGTACGTCTGCATCCCACCCCTCGTCTATCCGGCTAGAGCCAGGCTTGTCCCTGCATCAAACCCGCTCAGATCCACGCTGCATCAAGTCGACCACCAGGTGTCGCCACCATCAGGCCATTCTTCATCAGGAATATCCCCGATATCGCCGTTCTCCACCCCGTCAATCTCATACTTGGTCAGATAATCCCGCAGCAGATTGCCGTAGTCATCCACCTTGCCTTCCTGCTTGATCTCATCGACCAGACCAGGAATGAACATAGCCACCGCCGCCATGCCCGCCGCCGCCATGCCCAAGGTTCCCGCCATCACAGGGATGGCACGTGGAATCGTGGCACCCAACAAGCCCAAGCCGCCTTCAACCATACCGGCCGCACCGGCCATGCCGCCCAGAATCCCGGCTGTCAGGTTCATCCCGCCCTTGAGTTCATCACCCGCACGCAGCGCTTTCACCCCATCAAAAATCTGATAGGCGCCAGCCGCAGCGCCAGCCGCTCCACCCAGGCCCTTGGCGGCATTCTCGAACCCCTTCATGTTGTTCTTGAACTTGTCCTTAAAGCTCTTGCTCTCCGGTTCGACCGTCTCAATCAACGGCGGACCTACACGCGCCTTGCCCTTGGCTTCCCAACGCGCCTTAGCATCATTCAGATGGGTCTGGTATCCCTTGATCCCACCCTCAATCAAGGTCGTTGCGGTCTGCACTGACCCAGTTGTGATATCAACAATGGCGCGCTCGGAGGGCTTATCGCCCGCTTGTATCCCCTTGGCAATCGTTACCCCAGCCAGGAACAAGCCGCTGACCCCATGCAGAACGCCAGAGCTGGTGGCCTTGCCCAGAGAAGAGTTCTTCTTGTCCATAATGGACAACTCCGTCAAGGCCTTGGTCCCTTGGCGAACCACATCCCAGCTCCCTCGGAAGCCCGCCAGAATCTGGTCCGTGGTAGCCACAGTACCGTCATCATTGATAAAGAGCTCTGGGTTCTCTTTCTTGACTTCCTCGATCACTTTCTCGACTTTCTTTTCATCGAGCTCCCCGCTATTGCCCTTGCCAAACGCCTGTTTCAGATCATCAAAGCCGGCGTCCTTGAGGATGTTGTCGCGAGCCACTTCCGAAAACGAATCATTGAGCTTGTCATCAAATTTCTCAGTGAAAGACGGGTCCAGGGCACTGGTATACAGGGAGACTTCCATGCTGTAGGCACTGCTGGCCGCTTCAAAGGAATTATCTTTGAGCAACTCCTTCAAACGATCACCGGAAGCCAGCTTCTTCTCGTAAAACTGCTCCAGATCGCCGCTGTGCTTGGAGTCCTTAACCGCCTTTTGAATTTCACCTGCATTATCAATGCCCAGGGCAACTTGATAGCTCCGCGCCTGAGAATAGAACCCGGCCAGAATTTCCTGCTGGTCCTTGTCTGCGTTTTCCTTGCTGTCCCACAGCTTGTCCAAAGTCTTGCCCGTCTTGACATCCTCGTCATAGCTTTTCTGGACGGTGTCTTTCAGGCCTTCGTTGTCATCCAATATTTTCTTCAACGCATTATTGCCATTCTCACTCATGTATTTGAGCGTGTCCTTGTCGCCCTCCAGAATCGCAATATGCTTGTTGACATCGTCATAGACTTTTTCAGGGTTAAAATGGACCTTCGCTTTGTTGGAGATGGCGATCTGGGACTGATCATCCCGGTACATCCCCGCTTCCGCCCCGGCCGAAATCAACTTCTGCGCACTGTACAGTTCTTGCAAGACGGCCGCCTTGTCCTTGGCGGAATACTTGTCCGGATTCTCAAAGATATCTTTGGTGAACTTAGACGTATCCGTTTCGGCCGCCACATTGGCATCCGCTACGCTCGACAGGAAGGTAATAGCCTCATCAGCACTTTTAGGAGCCTGTTTCTCCATCCAGCCCTTCAAGTCATTACGGCTCAAATCCCCATCTGCCGCCAGCCGGGTGGGATTCTTGGCCCGTTCCAAAATGTCGAAAGCGCCGGGCTGTGTCCAAAAATCAATGGCTTCCTTGAACTCATCGCTGATTTTTGGATGCTCTTTCTTGAAGGCTTCCAGCTTCTCGACGGTCAGATACGGCAACTTGCCGCCGGTTTTCCCTGACTTTTCCATCCCTTCCAGTTCACCACTGACGATCGATTCGTAGTTCTGGTCAAGAATGTCGGCATACTTGAACAACTTCAAGGAGGTTTCATCCGCATCGGGATTTTTTTCGACAAACTCCCGATAGCGTTTGCTGTCAGGTTGCAGCTTCTCGCCTTCGGCAATTCGCTCGCGCAAATCCTCGGCTTCCGCCTTGGTCGTGGGCGCCTCGTGCTCAAACCAGCCTTTCAAATCGTTCTTGCTCAAGTCCCCATCAGGAACCAGGGATTTCGCATCCTTGGACGTTTCCAGAATGCGAAATGCGGGCAGATCCGACCAGAATTCCAGCGCTTCCTTGAATTCCTTGCCAATACCTTTGTTCTGCTCTGCATATTCCAACAAATCCGCCCGGCTGACGTACTTGCCGTCGTCCTTGGCATCTTTGATGTCATCGTAGTTCTGGTCGATGATGTCCACATATTTGGCGATCTGCTTGGCCTCTTTATCGGCATCGGGATGTTCCTTCAAATACGCTTTGTATTTGTCGCCCTCAGGCTCGACATCCAGTTTTTCGTCCAAATTCTTGAACAACTTCTCCGGCAAGGCCTTGGGATCCTTGTTCTCTAGGAAACCCTTCAGGTCATTCTTGCTCAGGTCGCCATCGGGCTTGAGCTTGTCCGGATTCTTGGCCGTTTCCAGCAAATCGAATGCCTCCGGCTGCGACCAGAAGGAAATCGCCTCTTTCAGCTCCTTCTTCATATCCGGATTGTCATTCTTGTAATTCTGCAAATCCTTCAAGGTGATGTACTTGCCATCACCTTTCAACTCATCAAAGTTCTTCTCAAGCTGCTCGGCATAATCCTTGGCCCGGTCAATCCGCTCGGACTCACTCAAGGGCTTTTCTTTCTTATCGCCTTCCGGCTTTTCCTTGCGCTCGGACTCGGCAATATTGGCATCGCCATTGGGCTTTTCAGCCTTCTTGCCGGGGTCTGTCTCGGCCTTGTTGCCGTTCTTGGTATCCGCACCGTTGCGGACCAGATCAACGGCCTCTTTCCAGTTCTTCTCGTTCGGTAAGACAATGGCTTCCAAAGCGCCGGATCCGGTCACCGCACTGGAGACTTTCGACATAATTTGAATCCTTCAAGTCATGAATCATGCATTGCAGACGATCACGGCCTGCGCGTCGTCCACGCCCTGCAAAACAATAAAATTTCCCGACACGCCTTATGGCGCACCAAAACGCGCAAACAAGACGTTGCTCTCGGTGGCCGTCATCGGATTGGACCCCGGCGCACGCCGGTCATCATCGGGGTGCAAGTAGGCACCGTTGGTACCCAGGATGTCTTCCATATACTTGCCCCCCGCCTGCATCTGATCGGTCGAACCGTCATACCAGCCCACAATGGTGCGATTGCCGGCACTGTCGGTGGTGACGATTTCAGCGGGGGCATCCTCGGCAATGCTCACGCTGTCGCCCTTGTTGAAATCCTTGCCGTCCGTCAACAAAATGGAAGCATTGCGCCCGTCGATATAGCTGATATCCGGAAAGCGCTTGCTGCCATCCGCTTCGGACTGATACTCCAGCCGGCTGGCATCGGGACGGAATTGGCCATCCGCATCGGCTTGCGTCATGATGCCGGCCTCGCCATTCTCGTAATAGAGCGCTCCGGTCTCACCCGGCTTCAGGGTGATCTGGGCCGAGGGCTCGGTCGTGGACTCCAGATTACGGAATTTGCCGACGGTAATCTCGTGATTCTGGTCGTTGGTAATGTAGATGACATTGGGCCCTGCCCCATCCGAGACAGACGCCTCTGGCTTGGCGGCCGCTTCCTGCGCCAGGCGCTCATCGAACAAATCACGCTCCGGCTTGTCGACCCCTGGCTTGCCTTCGGGCGCAGCAGCAGGCGGCATGGCGGCAGAGGGGGTCTCGCCAGTCGGCTTACCGGCGGGCGCTGCATCGGCTGGCTGTGAACCTGTAGGCGACGACCCTGTGGGCTGTGGACTGGTAGACTGTGGACCGACAGGCTGCGCAGTCTGCTCGGCAGCAGGGGTCGGCACAGCCGACGGCGAGGTCCCGCCCTCGGGCGGCACCGCGATCCCCTGAGCCTGTATCATGACTCTGGCCTGATTCAGCTCCTGTTCAAAATGCTCACGCAATGCCGCGTCACCGCTGGCATCACGCCGCTCCATTCGATCAGCATAAAATGCCTCTAAACCGTGTGACGGTGCTTGCACTTGCATAAAGAACTCTCCTGATCAGTGGCTTCACAACACCGTGAACGGTGTGCACATCAGGCAAGCCCCAGGCAGCGTGGCCACCTGGCGGCTGCCACCTTCCAAACGTCTTACTGCGGACGCTGCTTGCTGGCGTCCAGAGACGCTTTCTTCTCGGTGGTCACTTTGGTGACCTCGGCAGACATCGAGATAGCGCGATCAAACACGTCGCTCATACGAGCCAGGCCTTCTTCAGCGCTGCCCGTCATTCCACCCTGGGCGGCCCATTCAAAGTTCCACACACCCGACAAACCGTCCACACGTGCTACGTCATGCGTTTCAATGGCGGTAAAGACGGCTTCATGACGCACCATGTAAGCAGCGGCGGCCACGACGTCCTTGGGCACATTGCCCCCTTTGTTGGAGGCCAGGTCCTTGAGTTCATTCAGGTTGATCGCTTTCTTGCCCTTGCTGTTCATGTAGTCAGCCAGAATCTTTCCAGACTTGGCGGAATCCAGATACTGGTCAAACTGCGACGAGGACTGGGCCTGGGTCGCTTGCACGGGTCCTGCATTAGGCATAGCTACTGACATTTGGAATTCTCCACAACATTTAGGAAAAATCAGGCCACAGTGATATGGCCCTTGAAAATACGCCCGTGATGCCATTGAGGATCAAGGCCAGGGAGTCTGACATTCGTTATGTGGTCGACGTGATCAATACATCTGATTGCCACCCGGGAATCCATCGGGCATGACATTGCCCTGATCCAGGGTTTCACGATAGAAATTCACTTTTTCCACATAATTCTTTGTGCCGAATCCGGTGGTCGATATCGAGGCATCAGCCAGATCCACGGACAGCGGGCCCGAGTTGTACGCCCGCAAGGCAAAATCCCAGTCACCGAACTGGTCGTGCATGTCTTTCAGGTACAAGGCACCCGCCATGATGTTGGAGCCGGGGTCCGAACTGTCGCCTGTCACCAGGCTGGCATTTCTGGCCTTGATGTCCGCAAAGGTTTGTGGATTCAACTGCATCAGGCCGGAGTCGGTCATTCCGTTCTCGCCATTGGTCGAGCCTGCCGTGGCAATCCCTTTGGACTCATCCCAAATCACCGCCGCCAGCAAATTGGCGGGTATGCCTGTGGCTTCTGCCGCCGCCATGATGTCTTGACGGTAGGGCTCCAACTGCGGATTCAAATTCTCTGCCAGCCCTTGGCTGCCACCTGCGCCTTTGCCAGCCGCTGGCTTGTCAGCCGCAGCAGGTTCAGCAGGCGCTTGCGCCGAGCCAGGCACGGCATCGCCCGGCACGGCCTGGGCGTCCGGTTGCGGCGCTGCGGTTTGTCCAGCCGCTCCTGCTTGAGGCACGTCAATGCCCATGGCTTGCATCGTCACACGCGCCACTTCCAGTTCACTCTCGAAGTGCTTGCGCAAGGCCTCGTCCGTCGTCCCCTGGAGGCGTTCAGTCCGATCCGCATGAAAAGCCTGCCACCCGCCTGCCCCATCCATCCCTGTCTGCATAACTCTCTCCTGAAACGCTGCTTACTTGCTGATGCCACTATTACGGAAGGGAACGTCCATCCATTTAACAGGGCGCCTTCGCCTGCCCAGTCATACTGATGCCCCTATATTTCAGCATTGTTCAAACACACAAAAGGACAAGAAACTTACAAGTTTTTTCAATTACCCCCGACATGACAGACGACTTGCCTCTCCTGACGACAAAAGTGAGCGCCCATCCAACATTCCCCGTTCTGTCATACATACGTCACGGGAATGTCATCCAATGTTCGGCTGATACACGTCTGGAATGCTTGGCATGAAAAATCGAATCGCCCTCCTGCTGACCCTGGTCTCGGCCGCTTCCTGGCTGGCTGGCTGTGCAGGCCCCGGCACACACCGCCCGTCCGATACCCGGCTGACCAATCTGGCGGCAGAACTGGGCCGCAAGGGCGATATCACATCCGCCATTGCGCTGTATGAACGCGCCACCCAGGCGATGCCGGACAAACATGAAGTCTGGCTATCACTGGGACAAGCGCATTTACGCAACGACGACCCTCGCTCCGCGACCCTGGCCTTTCAACAGGCCTACCGTTTACAAGCGGATGATCCCCAGGCCTTACTGGGACTGGGGCAAGCCGCCCTGATGCAATCCAAGCCCCAGCGTGCCAACGAGCTCATCGCCAAGGCAACCAGCGCCTTGCACACCGCCCCGGCCTACAATCTGCTGGGTATCAGCTTGATGCTGCAACAGGATATGGATCTGGCCATCCCGGCCTTCCAACGCGCCCAGCAACTGGCACCCGACAATCTGGAACTGCAAGCTAACGAGGCACTGGCCCATGCCCTGGCCGGGCAGTCCGATGCCGCGTTGCAAAAAATCGAAAGCGTCACCACCTCGCCACTGGCTCAAGCGCCACACACACGTCGCGCTGTCCTCATCCTGATGCTGGCTGGCAAGGATCAACAAGCTCTGGCCGTCGCTCGCGAATTACCGGAATCCGAACGCGCGTCGTTGATCGAGCGTTCTGCCCGCATTCGCAAGCTGCCCTCGGTTGAAAGCAAGATGAGCGCCATGGGCATGACCCCCATGCCCGACGCAAGCTACACCCCTTAATTGGACACGGTGGAGTCCTCAACCAGGCGCTCGTGCCGCGCCTCTACCGTGTCATCGGCCACCACACCCAGGTAGCGTTCCACCGCTGCGGCGGCAGGGGCCACATAAGCGGGTCCCATTTCACGCCCCTGTATCAAATCCTGCGGATCCGCCACCATACCCAACAAATTCAAGGCATTGGCACAACCTGGTGGCAAATGCACAGCGGACGGCTCGTCAGACGTTGCCAAGGGAGCCGCCAGACACGCTCGTGGCATATACGCCGTCTCTCCTTTCAGGTTGCTCATTCCCACAAAACGAGACGAATAGTCCGATGTCGCCATCGTCGAGCAACCACCCAGCACGAACAAGGCCACTACGCCTGTCAATCGATACACACGCTGTGTCATGGCCGACCCCATCAAAATACGAAGAAACCAAAATCTGCGGCATTACGCCGATTTGCCCTATCACCCAGCATCAAGTTCGCTGGATTCTCACTGGCGTGATCCAGGGGCGTGGCCGCAGACTGGCCCGACACAGGTCGCACCAGATAAGGCGTAATCAGAATGACCAACTCTGTTTCGTTGCGTTGAAAACGCTTGGAACGAAACAGATTTCCCAGGATGGGAATATCCCCCAGCAAAGGCAACTGGTCGGCATCCGTGGAGCTATCCCGTTGGAACAAGCCCGCAATGGCAAAGGTTTGTCCACTGCCCACCTCTACCTGGGTATCGGCGCGGCGCACCCGGAAGGCAGGAATACTGGTACCGGCGATTTCGACGATGCCAGATCCGGCCAGCGTGCTGACTTCAGGTCGCACCTGAAGAGAAATCCGGTCATTGGGCAATAAGGTTGGAGTGAATACCAAAGACACACCGTACGGTTTGTATTCAATCCCGACCATCTCGTTGGTCACGGGCACAGGAACGGGAATTTCCCCACCGGCCAGAAAACTGGCCGAACGCCCCGTCACGGTGGTGATATTGGGTTCGGCCAGAATTTCCAATGCACCATTACTTTGCAACGCATCCAAAATCATATCGACATTGGCGCTATTGGAACTGAAGGAGCCGCTCAAGGTATTGCCTGCCCCCGCGCCACTGGAGACCGGCCCGCCGGTAATCAGGCCAAAGGCAAATGAACCTGAATTGATCAGTGCCTGCCAATTCACGCCGTAACGTAGTAATTCCTGGCGCGAGACCTCGGCAAATCGCACACGCAAATTGATTTGTTGCAGGCTCTCCTGAGTGGTCAGGTTCACCCCCTGGACGCCCTCCGCCGCATGACCAGAAAGAAGCGCATGTTGCTCAACCCCTTCTTCCAGACTGCTGGCCGTCCCCTTGGCCACGACCCGGCGACCACGCGCCGTTTCCTGTACTTTCCCTTCCAGTCCCACCCCAACCCGCACCCGCGCGTTGACGACCACCTTCTCTTGCGCATCCAGTGCCGTCACCCGTGTAGACCCCGTATTTCGGCCAAACAAGTAGGCCGAGGTCGGGCTGAGCACTTCCACATCGGCCACGGCCTCGTCGGCCACCATGATCGACGTGACAGGGCGGTCAAAGCGCACGACCAGACCATCACCCTTGCCCACCGTCCATACCGCTGCGGCCGCCAGGGCCGGTTTCATCAGGGCCAACAGGGCAAGAATCACCATCACCGCCAGCCGCATGTTCAAACCCACACGCCACATCCACTCAACCTTATTCTGTTTGCTTCCCGCGGAGACTGAGCACGCTTGGGGACTCTGGCACGTCATGAACTCTTTCCTATACATAATCATTGAATCAGGCAAACCATTACGCTGCCGCTGCGGTTTCGACCAAGGGTTTCGTCCCCAGCGCCACCAACTTGCCATCCAGCCCCAACATGGCCAAAGGATGGGACACATAGCCTTGAGCCAGTTCGGTATAGGCCATGACCGCCATGCGCACACCGTGCCGCGAAAGATGATGATGCATATAGCGCCGCATATCTGCCGCAATCATCAAGACAGATCGCGAGGTGCGTCCCGCCACACCCGGAGCCGCCTGCAAACCCTCGACCAAACGGCTGCTGAGCGTGGCGGACAGAACCCCGCCCCGGCCCTCTTTGGAGGACAGCTCACGGCGGATTTCCTGCTCCAGTTCACGCGACAGCACATAAACGGCAATGGTGCGATGCTCATCCGCATACTGATGGCAGATGTGACGCGACAAGGCGGTGCGGATGTTCTCCACTTGTGCCGGCAGGGAGTGCCCCTCGCCCATCTGCACCAGGACTTCCAGAATCGCCCGCAGATTGCTGATGCAGACCCGTTCTTCCAACAGCCGCCGCAAGACTTCGGCCATACGCTGCAAAGGCACGGCATGCAAGGCCTGGCGAACCAGTTCCGGGAAAGTCTGCTCCAATTCACCCAGCAGTTGCCGTGTTTCCTGAATACCCAGAAACTCCGGCGCATGTTGAATCTGCGTCGCCAGCAAATAGTCGGCCAGCGCCTCTTCGGGTGTCAGGCACACGCCACCCAGCTTTTCAATTTCCGGCGCATGTTGACGAGGCACCCAGGCGGCCGGCTGCCCTTCAAAACTGAAGGTACTTTCAGGCTCCACGCCCAACACCTCCAACAGTTGAAGATTACCGATCAGGAACACACAGCCCGCATGCAAGGCCCCCCCTGCCACCGGCACACCATCCAGAAAAATGCTGAACGAGGGTGCCGCCAACTGATCCAGGGGTTTGAAACCAATCGTTTGAAAGGGCACGCCCAGGGCAATCTCGGCCCGAATACGGGCGTCCTCAAGCGCCAACTGGATGGGATGCAGCGCCAGTGTTGCCGCCAGCTCCGGGCCGACACGCAATGTCAGACGTCCTGTTGGCATATCGTCCCAATCCGACAACATGGCAGCGGGCGCATCGGATGCCAGGGCGGTTTCGTCCTGCCCCATCACTTCATCCTGGCCCTCGGCAGATTCCGCGGCAGCACGGCGCTCTTTGCGACGCGCCAAGTACGCGCCACCGCCTAGAATCAGCGCCAGCCCAAGAAAGGTATGCATGGGAAAACCAGGCACCAGGGACAGAAACACCAGAACACCCGCACACAAGGCCAGTACCCGTGATTGCGCACCCAACTGGCCGATGATCTCCGCCCCCAAATCAAGGTCCTGACCCGAATTGACCCGAGTCACGACAATCCCCGCTGCAATGGCCGTCATCAAGGCAGGCAATTGCGCAATCAAACCATCGCCCACGGACAGCAAGGAGTAAGTCTGCACGGCCTCGGAAAAGGGCAAGCCATGTCGAACGGTACCGATGATAATGCCGCCGATCAGATTGACACACAGAATGATCAAGCTGGCGATGGCATCCCCTTTGACAAACTTCATGGCACCGTCCATGGCACCAAAAAGCTGGCTTTCACGTTCCAGGCTTTGACGCCGCTGACGAGCTTCCTCTTTGGTGATGTCGCCATTGCGCAAATCCGCATCAATGCTCATTTGCTTGCCCGGCATGGCATCCAGCGTAAAGCGCGCACCGACTTCGGCCACCCGCTCCGTTCCCTTGGTGATCACAATGAACTGCGCGACGGTAATGATCAAAAAGATCACCAAACCGACCACCACATCCCCGGCAATCACATAATCCCCAAATGCCGCCACGATTTCACCCGCATCGGCATCGCGCAGGATCAAGCGTGTCGTCGTGATCGACAAGGACAGCCGGAACAAGGTGCTCAACAAGATAATGGGTGGCAACACCGAGAAATCAGCCGCCCGCGAGCTGTAGAAGGCCACGATCAACACCAGCACCGTCAAGGCAATGCTGGAACTGACCATCACATCCACCAGAAAGGTTGGGATGGGGATGATCATCATGACCACCGCCAGCAGGATGAACGACGCCACAATGACATCGCTGCGCCGGGACGCTATCTGGACAATTCGATTGAGCAAGGCTTTCACTGGCCATCCTCCGACTCATCGCTATAGCGCGTCAACAGGGCCGACGCCGCATCCAATTGCCCCAAGGCCAAATAGGCATTGATGCGCAACAGAGCCAGATCCGCTGCCGGTACTCCTTGCTGTTCCATCTTGTTGGTTGCGGCCAGGGCACGCTTGCCATCACCGGCCAAGGCAAACAACTCCGCCAGTCCATGCATGACATGCAGATCATCCGGTTGCATATGATGCGCCACCAATTGATACACCAGCCCCCGACTGACATGACCATTGTCCGACAGCAATCTGGCCCGCCGACAAAGCCATTGCGTGCTCAAGCTATTCCAATCTTCCATCCGGCTCGGCCTCCTGTTCGTCTTTGCCATCCGCTTCTTTCTCGGCCAGAGCGGCATCCAGGACACGCAAATGATGATCCATGTCCTCAAACAACAAGGAGGCGGCGGCATGGTGCACATCATCGGGCAAGGCCAGGGTCGGCAAGACGGTATCCAACAAATGCTTGAGAATCGCGATATTGCCAGCCGTATCTGACAATTGATCGTCCACGGGCAGAACGGCGCTGGCCAGCTCCGTACGGTCCACCAGCCTGCTGCGATTACCTGCGGCCCGCTTGGGGGCCGGGTCAGGGCGTTTTTCCTGCGACGCGAACGGCGAGGCTTCGGCCAGCCGTCGCAAACCCTGTACTTCCTTGGCGCGCCACAGATCGACATCCGATCGGCTGATCCGCATTATGTAAGTCCCTTATCAAAGCGCAAAGACATGCTCCTGCCCATTGCGGGCGAGCACAATACGCCCTTCATCAATGCTTTGCAGCAACCAGCCCTCTTTCAGGATGGCCCCCTGGTAATGACGCTCGCCATCGGCATCAATCAAATAGGGACGCTCGCCCAACCACACCGCCATGATGGAAACCTGAGGCGGCTCCATATCCTGCAAGGCAGACTTCAGCACATAGTGCGAACCATAGCGGCGGTCAAACCAGGCCTGGGCATCAAGCCATTGTGTTTTCAAATGAGCCGGCAAGGCACCCCGAACCTCGATCAACCGGCCATCCACGCTGACGGCCGTGCCCTGCAAACCCAGGGCATGCAGTTGCGCCTCCAAAGCCTGCCTGACCTCCTGGGCCGGAGGCACACTGACCACGGCCTGGGCAGCCTCGTGGCGCCCCGTCATCGAGAGCCCCTTCTGGCCGCTGGCTTGCGGTATCAGCAAGCCGATCGCCAGTATCGCCAACAGCAGGCAAACCCATATGGCCGGATAAGTCGAGACATGTTGCAGCCACAGGGCACGACGAGTACTCGGTGCGCCCGGCACTGCGGCATGCTCATCGCCCAGATACACCTGCACCTCGCCCATGGAAAACCGGCACGGCAGGCGGCTTTCAGCGATATGACCAGGGGGCAGTTTACGCAAGCCGTCAATCAGCACGGCATCGGCCAGCGCTTCCAGCCTGACGCGACCCTCACTGACTTCCAAGGTGACATGGCAAGCGGCCATGCCGGGATCGCGAACCACAATGTCGCCGTCAACCGCGGCGCCAATACGATATTTACTGTTTTCCTGGATGCGCACCCGGCCGCCTTGATGCAGGCCGCTTGCAATATGTAGCGCCAGTCCCGCGCGGCGTTCATCCATAGTGTGATAACAATCGAAGAATGATCATCGTAGGCCGATGAATCCAGACAGGAACCATCAGCACCCGCAAAAAACAAAACAGGGCCGGATACAACACCGACCCTGCCATCGATCAACCGATTAGTTAGGACGCTGTTTGCTTGCGTCCAGTTCGGCTTTCTTTTCCGTCGTGATTTCGGTCACTTTGGCCGACATTTCGATTGCACGGTCAAATGCAGCTTCCATCTTAGCCAAACCAGCTTCGGCGCCACCACCAGCATTAGCAGGAGAAACGTTGCTCATAAAAAACTCCAGAAAAAAAACATACAGTTGGATGCTCGTAAAACAGGATCCTCTTCAGGTCCCCATCCGCTGTGAGCATGGCTATTTTGCTAAGCCAAGGTGACGCTCAAATGACATTTTCATCTCGTTACCCAATTGTTTACTTTGTATACACTTTGAATGATTTGAACTTTGCATCCAAGTGGGCTCGTTTAGATCAAACCCACTTTCACCAGTATCTCTGCCACCCGGCCAAAATAACGCTCCGGCACAGGCTCCCCCATACTGCATTGACGCGCCAAATCGCCCGCCAGCACAGGATCGTAGACATGGGGCATGTCCTTGCCATGGCGCTGCGCCCAGAACGAGTGGGCCTGGTCTGGGGGAACGACATACACCAGTACCGGCACCTTGGTCTCGCCCCGCTTGTAACGCAGGCCCACAATCCAGCTCTTTTCACTGCCCAGCATGACAGAGGCCATGTGCTCACCCCGCGCCGTGGAACCGGCTTGCATCGCCATGCGCTGCCTATGCCTTTCCTTGCGAATTTCCGGCGAGCCATCCATATCCTTGCGCTCGCGCTTCACCTCGCTGTGAGACATGCGCATATCGCGGGCAAACAGCCACTTTTGCAGCAATAGATCCAATGTGGCCGTCATGAAAAACGCCAGGATGGCGGTAAAGGCGATAGGTACAAACAGATAATTGAACGAGGCCAGCAGGCAGTCCACACCACAGGAAGGCGCGCCCAGCAAAAAGGGCAGGCTGCGCCGGTACACCAGGAAAAAAGCCACACCCAGCACCGTCACCTTGAGCAGGGCTTTTACAAACTCCACCAGGTTGCGCAAGCTGAACAGACGCTTGAATCCCCCCACCGGATCAATCCGCTTGATATCCGGTTTGATCGGCTCAACCGAGAACACAATCCCCTTGATAATCAGGATATTGCCGATGAACACCACAAAGACGATCAGCAAGAACAGGGGAAAGGTGGCCGACAACAGGACATCCAGCGCCTCGGCCACGATGCCGCGCCAACGGTCCTCAAAGGGTTGATTGGGGCTTGCCAGGGATTCAGCCACCTTGTCGAACAACTCTATGGCCCTGACCGCCATGCCCGGCGCCGCCATGCTCAGGTACACCGTGCAGGCCAGCACCACCAAGGCCGTAATCATGTCCTGGCTTCTGGCGACCTGCCCTTTTTCGCGGGCATCCCGTAATTTCTTGTCTGAGCCCGGTTCTGTTTTTTCTTCGCTGGAATCATTGCTCATGGCGATGCTCCGGTATCAACACACGCCATCTTGCTAACGCAAGGCATCCACCCAATCCGACAGGCTCCGCGCCGAGGCCACCAGATCGGCCATATCAGGCAACAGCACGGCCATGTACAGAAGGAGCAAAATGGCAAACAAAAAATTCTTCACCGGCATGGACAAGTCAAACACATGCAAGCTGGGCGCCATGCGGGCCAGGTAGGCCAGAACCAGGTCACACACCAAAATGGCGATCATGAGCGGGGCAATCATCATGACCGCCAGCCGCAACACCTCGTCCATCAACTGAAGGACGGCCAGGCCCATGCCATCCATGACAGGGAAGAAGCCACCCAGCGGCCAAATGCGGTAGCTGTCGTACAAACCCCGCAGCATGAATGACAAACCACCCGCCAGGAAAAACATGGCCACCATGACGACGCTGAGCAAGGTCGCCGTCACCCCGGACTCGGTCGCGGACAAGGGGTCGACCAGTTGCGCCATCGTCGAACCACGCTGCAAGTCGATCAACTCACCCGCTGCCTCGGCTGCCCAGACAGGTACGCCATACAGCGCCCCCAAGACCATGCCCACCAGCATCTCCACCATCAGCGCCCCGACCAGGCGATAACTGACATGGGCGTAGTCGTACATGACGTCCGGCAGCAACATGGGCACCACCGGCACGGCAAACACCATGGCGATGACGGTACGCAACAAACCCGTGATACCGAGGCGATTGAAGACAGGGGAAATCATCACCAGACCCAGACACCGCGCCATGGCCAGGGAAGTCGCCGTGATCGCCGGATAGGCCGCACCCAGCCACTGCAAGGCTCCCTGCCACCACAGGTCTGCGGCTGCCGTCGTCGCTACCGGGTCCATACCGGAAAGCCGTTCAGCAACTGATCGGTCAGTTCCGACACATGCCCTGCCAGCAGCGGCAGCCCAAAGATCAAGGAGCACAGCACAGCCACCAGCTTGACGGCTTGCGGCAAGGTTTGATCCTGAATTTGTGTCAAAGCCTGCAACAAGCCCACTCCCAAGCCAATGACAATGGCAATCAGCAAGGCCGGAGCCGAAATGATCAGGACCGTCATCAAAGCCTTATTCATCAAGGAGACAATCAGCGTCTTGTCCATCGTTGCTCAGACTCCATAACTGGTGATCAAGCCATGCATCAAACGAGACCAACCGTCTACCACCACGAACAGGAAAATCTTCAAGGGGACGGAAATCAAGGCCGGTGACACCATCATCATGCCCATCGCCATCAGCACATTGGAGACGATCAAGTCGATGATCAGAAAAGGGATGTACAACAAAAACCCGATTTCAAATGCTCGGGCCAGCTCGGAACCCACAAAAGCAGGCACCAGCACCACCAGATCATCATCGCGCAGGTCCTGACGCGCCTGCTCGGACCACAAGCCTTCCGTGGCATTCAGGAAGAACTCCCGCTCTTCCGGCGCCGCATAGCGAGACAGGTGGGCCTGCAAGGGGCCGCGCACGCGCTGGGCTATATCGCTCAGGTCCTCCATGGAATTGAGCTGCATGGGCGCCCCCTGGAACTGATGACTGATCTCGCCGATCAACGGTGCGGTGACATAACAGGCCAGAATCAAGGCAATCCCATACAGAACCAGATTCGGCGGCGTCTGCTGCACGCCCAAAGCATTCCGAATCAGGAACAACACCACAGAGATTTTCAAGAAGCCGGTCATTGTCACGATCAACAAGGGCAACAATCCAACCGTGGCCACCAGCAGGATGATGACGCCCAGATTAGGCTGATAATCACCGATGGGCATCGGCCAGCCTCACGACTCGCACACCCAGTGCCCCATCCAGACGCACCAGCTCACCCTGGCCTACTTTCTGCCCATTGACCAGCAGATCCACCGCCTGGTCCTCCCGTCGATGCATGGGCAGCACGGCTCCGAGCTTCAAGGCCTGCAACTGCGCCATGCTCAAGGCCAGACGCCCCACTTCGCATACCAGGGGCACCGTCAACTGATCCAATACGACAGAGGGAAGCGATTCCGTATCGTTCGTGATTTCTTCCATGGATACCTCATTTCGTTCATCGATATACCAGTCACTATCCAGGACATAGTCATCCCCCTGCTCGCGAACGTCCGCTCGCAAGCGGGCATCCACGACCAGCACCCTGCCCGCTGACGGCCTGTTCAAGAGCACGATGTCGCCGGTGCGCAAAGAAGCCAATTGCGCCAGGCTCAGCATCTGGTTCCCCACCTGCATGCTCACCATGACGGGAACACCTTGCCAGATCGCCGGGTCCCGCTGTTCGCGCGGCAGGCGCTTGAGAAGCGTCTCGGGCAAGTCCAGCCACATCACCTCTCGCTCACCCCCTGCCTCACCCTCCGGCATCAAGGCCACTCGTCCTGAATTCGGACCTGTTTTCTCTGGTGGCCCCAGCCTGAATACCTGCCCGCAAGCCACCTTCAAACTCTGCAACAAAGGCATCAACAGCCAGGACAACAGACCACACGACAAGGCCGCCGGAACCTGATTCCAGGCCAAGGAATCGGGACGCACCAGTCCGGCGCTACGACAACGCTCATCCAGCCATCGTGCGTCCACCGCCAGACTGCCCTGAGCCGAGCCCGATACCAGTGAGAGACAGCACGCATCCTGCGGCACGGGCATCTGCACCCTGCGCAAATAAAAGGACACCGGCTCATCAAGCACCGTAAACACCAGCGGCAGCCAGGCGGCCCCTTGGGACTCATCCAAGACCTGAGACGGCTCACAGACCGGCAGCGTCGGCCACAAGGGCGTTACCTGCCTATCCTCAACCTCGGCCATGACGTGCCCCTTGCTGTTCATCGGCCAACATTTCATCGCGCAAGGCATCACGCTTGCTCAGTTGGCGACCATGCCAGCTCACCAGTTCCTTGCACGTTTCCAACTTGCGCACGCAGCGCGTATACAGGGCCACGGTCTGCGCCAGTGCGTCCTGGCTATCCGCCACCTTTTCTTTCAATTCATTCAAGTCATGCTCCATGCGCAAGACATGGTAAGCATCGTCGTTATCCTGATCGTAAGCCTGCATGACCATGCGACTGTCAAAACCGCTGCTGGACAGCTCACTCCAGCGCTCGTACTTTCGTTGCTGGATCAAGGCCATCGTCTCCTGAGCCCGTTGGCTTTGCGCCTGATAGGCTTGCTCGGCACGCTCACACTGAGCGGCCTGCACGCGTCTTTCTTGTTGCAGCCGCTCTTCGCGCCGCAACCGTATTTCTTTCAAAAGAAGGATGTCCTTCAGGGCAGCACTCATGAGATCAACTCCATCAGGCGGCTACGTGTTTCAGACAAGGTGGAAATGGTTTTCATATCCTGGCGCAGAAAACGCTCGATGGCGTCATGCCGCTCGATGGCCACATCGGTTTGAGCATCCGTGCCCGTCACGTACTCACCCAGTCGAATCAGCAGTTCCACCTGCGAATAACGGGCCATCAGGTCACGCACCTGCGCCGCCGCCTTGCCATGTCGGTTCTGCACCACCTTGTGCATCAAACGGCTGCGGCTGCGCAAAATATCAATCGCGGGGAAACGGTTCCTGCGTGCCAATTGGGCATCCAACACGATATGCCCATCCACAATCGAGGTGATTTCCTCTGCAATGGGATCAGCCTCCCCTTCGCTCTCGACCAGCACGGTATAAATGCCGGTGATGCTGCCCTGCACGCCTGGCCCGGCACGTTCCAGCAATTCAGGCAAGGCCGCAAACAAGGAAGGCGGAAACCCCCGACGGGTGGGAGGCTCACCCACCGCCAGACCAATTTCACGACGCGCCCGGGCGTAACGCGTCACGCTGTCCACCATCAACAGCACATGCTTGCCCGCATCTCGAAAGTATTCGGCCACGCAAGTCGCGGTTTCGGCGGCCTTGACCCGTTCCAGAGCCGATTTATCCGAGGTGGCCACCACCGTCACCGTTCGTTCACGGGTGGCCTCGTCCATGGCATCTTCCAGCCACTCACGCACTTCCCGGCCCCGCTCACCGATCAGGGCCAGCACCACCACATCCGCCTGCGCCCCTGCCAACATGGACGCCAATAGCGAGGACTTGCCCGCCCCCGCCTCACCCAGAATCGCCACCCGCTGCCCACGTCCGACCGTCAACAAACCATCAATGGCTCGAATGCCCAGTGGAAACGGCTCGCTGATACGTTGACGTTCAATCGCGGCGGGCGCCGAGCCATGCACGGCTCGCCAGCTCATGCCCTCGGAATGACGGCGCACCCGGGAATCCAGATTGCGTCCGAATGCATCAATGGCCGTCCCCAGCAACGCCGGGCCGACTTCAATCGAAAATCCGCGCGATGTGCGATACACGGGGCACCCTGCGCTGATCCCGTTGGCTTTGGCCATAGGAGCCAACCACGCCAGATCATCAGCAAACCCCACCACTTCGGCGGGCACAGGGGCATACCCCGCCATGCGCGGCTCGATACTGCAAAACTCGCCCAGGGTCGCGCCCGGCAACCAGGCCCGAATGGTCAAGCCACGGATTTCTTGCACCTTGCCTTGCCGCAGGCGCGTATCAACCCCTTGCACAAGGGCATGGATATGCGGCAGAGGATCGGCATCGTGCAATGCCCTGTCCGCCGTCATGCCTGCTCGACTCCGTGTTGCTGCAACACCTTGAGAATCCGATCCCATTGCGCATGAGGCGTCAGTTCAATGATGCCCGCCGGTGTCTCCAGAAAGCATTGAGACTGCCGTAATTTATCGTCCTCCTGCCACACCACGACCCGTGCCAGGCGAGCCATGGCATCCTCACTCAAGGCCTCCAAGGCCCCCGGCGCAAGACGCAAGGTGAAACGACCCGACTCACGCAAGTCCCCGACGGCACGATGCGTCGCACGTTCGACCAGTTCTGCGTCCGCCATGCCATCCAGTATTTTTCTGAACGCAGTGTCAATCAGTTGCACCAAACGAGGTTCCAACTCATCCACATAGCGCTCACGCTCCTGAGCCAGGCGCAAGGTCAACTCCGCAGCTTCTTCCATCGCGGCACGTCGCCCGGTCTCGTAACCTTCCTGCCGCGCCTGCTCCCGCAAATGGTCTGCCTGCTCATGCGCTTCCTTCTGGATGGCCTGGGCTTGCTGCCGCGCCTGCTCCAGAAAACGTTCACCCTCTTGCCATGCCGCCAGACTTTCTGCTCGTATGATCAGGGCGTCATCGCCTGTTGCTGCCCGTGTATCGGCGCTCATGCTTCTGCCCTCGGGGTTTGCGCCACGGCGTCCAGCAACATGGTCGCCAAGGCGGCCTCTACCTGCCCGCCCTCTTGCGCCTGACGGGGCATGGCTTGCTTGCAACGCAACCACGCGGCTACGCCCTCGTCCTGCCTGGCGATCCAGGTGTTCAACACAGCATGGCCGGCATCGACAATTTCGATTTCCCAGGCATGCGCGGTCTCCGGCCAAACTCGCTGTTGTTCAGGCACCTTATCCCCTAGCACGGCACATCCGGTTTGCACCCAAGTCCACCATGTCGGGCCAAAGCGCGTCTCCAAGGCTCTCAATACCGAAGCCCGCAACTCCTGCGCCAGGACAGGCGCCCAATACATCAAGCCGCAGGCCTCCAGAACACGCTGCCAGGCACGTGCATCCAGGCTCAACAAGCTGATCTGTAGCGGGCTGGGCGTCAAGCTGGACAACGGTTTCAAACCCAAGGTCTGTTGCACCAGTTCCATGAAAGCCGCCCGATGGGAGTCCGCCGCCACCGTCCGCCTGAACAAGGCCTCGTCCTGAATCTGCAAAGGCTCCAGGCACTGCGCCAGATACTCTGGCCGCAGGCCGGATAAGGGATTCTGCTGGAACGCACTCCAGTCACCGTGACTCAAAATCTTTGCCATAATCAGGATACGTGGGGATAAATGCGTGTTGCTCTGGCTGAGCGTGTCATGAACCACCATGTCCCCGCCCCGGCCAGCCCTGCCATCAACAAACCAATCACCAATGACAACTGGGTCAAGCGGCCCACACTGTGTGCGGGTACCGGCACCCCGAGCCAACTGCCCATTTCCGCCACGGCAGCCCCTTCTTCCACAGGTGCCGCCACGGGAATCACCGACACGCGCTCGTACTCCAAACCGGCAATGCTGCCCACCACCAAGGCCTTAATCTTGGGAATCAACGGTTCGATATCAACGTCAGACTCGTAGCGCACAAACACAGCCGCCGACGCCGGGCGAGCCGGTTTGCGGCGCATATCCGACTCAGGCAGATCCACATGGACCCGAGCGGTACGGATACCATCCACCTGTGCCACCGTATTGGACAGCTCCTGGCTCATGGCATAAATCAGTTGCGCCCGCTCTTGCGTCGGGGAGGCCACCAAACCATTGCTCTGGAACACATCGCCCAAGGAGGCAAACTGCGCCTGCGGCAAACCCGCCGCCTCCAGCACCTGAACCGCACGAGCAAAATCGCCTTTATCCACCATGACGGTCAAGCCGCCACCTTTGACCGGCTCCCGGCTGGCCTCAATGCCCTGTCTCATCAACACGGAGATCATCTGATTCGCTTGTCGCTCATCCAGTCCCGTATACAAATCCGTCTTGCACGCTTGCAACACCAGCACGCACATGGCCACGGCCATCATGCGCACCATCCTTGTTCCCCTATGCCTCAACACGAATCACTGTCCTCTCATCAAGGTATTGACGGCACCAGACACCTGAGTGGCGCTGCGAACAACCACCTGGGTCTCAATGGAATAATCGAACATGCGATTCAAGGCATCCAGCGCCGTCATGACACGCTGGTCCGACTCCTGACCCGGCACGGCGGCAGGCGGGCTATCGAATCGGGTAGCGGCCTGATGGCCCACCACATCATTCACGCGGGAGGAGGCCAGGCGGGTGCGTTCCAGATACCCATCCAGGTACTGGGCAACCACCTGACCGACCTGACCCACGCTGGAGAGATGACGGTCACGCACCTGCATGGCCATGACCTCGAACAAGTCTTGCGAGGCAGGAAATGCGCCGCCCTGATGTACCGAAACATCCAGACCAACGCCAACAGTGCTGGGCAAATCCATTATTCGTTCTCTCCGCGTCGTGTCGATTTCAAGCGTTTACTCGTCGGACTGAGCTTCACTCAGAATTTCGTTCATGCGCGGCATCAGCACGGTCTGAGCCAAGGTCACCACTCCCTTGAGCATCATTTCGTCTTGCTGAGCGCTCGTCACAGCATCATCAAACGATGCTTCGGGGGTCTGCGCGGGTACGGTGGAAGAATCAACGGGTGTTACGGACATCACTCACTCCTGTCTACATGGCTAATAAAACAATCGTTTAGGGGGGTGTCACACGCTGCCGCGAACCATTGCGCCCGCGATACACCGTAATGCCTGCTGCGTCGCCAGAAGCCGCCACGCGAGTACCGCCAACCGGGGCGCCACCGACCAAGGAGGCAATACGCTGGCGGAACGACAGCGGCCCCGTCACCACCAAGGACGAGGGACGGTTATCCACATCAATCGCGACACCGACACTCTGCCTGGACCACTGCTCCATCAGATGGAGACGTTGCTGCCCATTCAAGCCCACGGCGGAAATCACCTCGGTCGCGTTCTCGTCACGGGTACTGACATACAGCGTGTCACGATCCAGATACCAGACCAGATCGTGCGCCTGGGCCAGGCGGCGCAAAAAACCCTCTGCGCTATCGCCGCGCCGCACGCCACGCACCACACCGCTGACACCACGTGACACATCGACTCCTACCCCCAGGTTTCGCCCCAGCTCGCGCAATACCTGGCGTAAATCCTGTTCAATGATCAGATACGGGTAGGGCTGCGCCAACAATCCCGGCTGCGCCAGCGCCTGACACGACAGGCCAAGCAAGACCAGGCCACAACACAGCGTCGTGTTCATACGGAAAAAACGGATTGAGCGCACTCTTTGCACCACACGGCTCCTGCATCTGATGCGAGCCATTATTGAGGGCGATGGTGACAGGCACATTGCACTGCGACACCTTGCGGCATTTTTTTCAATCACTTACGTATCGCAATATTTTGCAGTTCTCACTACCATGCCTTTGCAGTGCAAGAAGAAGGTAAAAAGCAGTGCCAAGACGGATCAAGCAACAACCTGCCCTGTATAGCCTTAGTCTAAAAAAACGCCACTTAGTTGACTGAATCGATACTGCTCCATTTCTGTAAATGGGCTCGCAACTCATCCTAGATGCAGGCCACATCACCTAGGACGCAATACTCTTTTTCCAACTGTGCGATCATTGGAAGCAAAGACTCGCGCTCTAGATGATGCCCCGGCAATAGCGCTCACCCCCCCTCAAGATGAGCCTTTAACCACAACACCACTTTTTTGCGTCCCTCTGAGTCCGCCGGCTCGGTCGGATATGGCAGGCTCTCGTAAACCAGTACAAACTCCTGCTCTGCCTTGATGAAGGTTTCCATATCGTCCAGCTATTGAGTGGCCAGTTCCATCGTCAAAGGAAACTCGCGAACCCGCGCCATAGGCAGGGCGGAGGTATCTAGAAACTGAGTGAAAATACCGGAAGAAATATCGTGTTTATTCATTGCTAAAGCTCCTTGAATTAGGGCGGTCGCGCCCAATTGCATCAGCGACCCATCACGCCCATACAGTGAAATTAATAAGAAGCGACCATCCGACTCTCGGATGCAGGCATCAGCCCAGACTTCGGGGAACTCCTCCACTTGGTACATCACCGAGCTCCATAATAATGCGACAGGCTTCTTGCTCGTAAAGATGAGGGAAGAAGCCTGGCCGCGTGGTTTAAAGAGATGGTCAAACTGAACGTACAGCCAACGAGCCGTCAGCTTGATGAAGGATGTCCCGATTTCCCACGTTGCTCCAGGAATCACGTTCGACCTCAGTGAACATACTTGCTGGCACAGCAATCTTGAGCCGGTGCAACACCGCTTTAAAGTGTTCCAGGCTCAAACCAAATGGGTTGGACTCATAAAGATTGCTATACAGATACTGATCATCGAACCCGGTCACATCCGGATCCACAAAATCCACCTGCTTTTCGATGACCAGAAAATAATGACCCAAAGGCCTATCCCAGCCCAAGAGCACAGTGACGGGATGATCTTTGTACGTGGTTTCAAAGTAATGACGACTCATGACAAACTCCAGAAAATGAGTCGCAACGCCCCATAAGGGCCGCAGCGACCCCATGGGTACAGGTTATAAAAACGCCCAAATGCGGGCTAAACAAACAAGAAATGACTCAAGTTACAGGTCGCCGTGCTCAGCGAACGAATAGCTAGTGTTGTCGGCTGAAGGCCCGACGATCAAATGGTCCAGAACCCTTACATCGATCAGCTCCAATGCTTTTTTAAGCCGCTCAGTAAGTTGGCGGTCTACTTGGCTAGGCTCTAACTTTCCGCTTGGATGGTTGTGAGCCAAAATGACCGCGCCAGCATTGTTTTTGAGCACCTCTTTAACGACCTCACGAGGATAGACAGCCGTTTGACTCAGGGTGCCGTGGAACATTTCTCGATACTGGATCAAGCGAAGTTGGTTGTCTAAAAAGAAGACAGCGAAAACCTCATGTTCTAAGCCAGCCAGGCGAGCGACGGCATAGCGTTCCGCAATGCTCGGGGTTGACATGGGAGTCCCTGAAGGCACTAAAGACACAATCGCCTCACGTGCGGCCTCCAATATCTGCCCTGGAGTCGCCAACACGTAGTGCCCATGCGCATCAGCAACATGCAATTGCGCGGGTTCAGGCGCTACCTGAGCGTATACAGACGGCGCGATGGGTAAAATCGACGTATTGAAAGAAGACATGAGTATCTCCAAAAAGCTGGAGACATCCGGCCCCTTGAGGACGGATGTCCCCAAGGGATAAGACGAGGCTACTGACATGCTATGCATGACTGCAGCAGATAAGAAAAACTACCCAGGCAGTAAAAGACCACCTTGATGCGTTTACAGGGCTGAACGCACCTAAAGAAACCCCCTTTAGGTTTGATGAGAAGGTTTCCCCAAATGGCCTGGACCAGGCCCCTTGAGGAACCCTTCTAATGAAGGGTGAATAGCGCCAACCATTGGCACTGAGGGATAAAGCATCAGTTGATCTTTACTATCTGACCAAGCCGATGATCGGCAGTAAATTCAATTGCATTGATCGTAGGCACAAATTTATCCAGCATCGTGATGGTCTCTGAAACATTCCCTTTCTCATCCACTTCCAGGTTCTGGATACGTTCTTTCTTCTTAAAGGTATCCCCCTTAATCAGAAAAATCCGGCCGTCTTTCGATTCAATGCAGCCAGTCACCTGGCCGGCCGCCAGCGCAAGCGCCAGGTGCCATTGAGTCATCGTACGAAGCGGTCTTCTGTGACTGGCCCGCACCTGAGAGAAATGAACATCAAAGCCTTGCCACAATAGACTCGCCTTCCATGTATTGAGCTCGTCTTTCAATTGAGCTGCATCGATTCGCACCGCATGAAAATCAAGCTCCGCATCAGCTGCTGGCACCTGGTAGGGCTCATCATCCCAGACCTCTGGCAATACTTGATCTACGAACTCTCCGGCCTGAGCCTGCGCAAGCCAGTCAAGAACGCTTTTACGTGGATGTATGCTTCGGATTTTGGTCCCGAAGATGACACATTGTTTGAATTGCTGCTCGGGGGCCATAAAAAACCGCAAATTGTCGAAATTACGGGCCAAAAATGTCCGAATCTCAGCATCTAAGGCGTAATACGGAATGATGTAGATAAGCACCCCACCCTCAACCAGGAATGATGCCGTTTTCTTCAAGAACGTACGCTCAAGACGCTCGGCTTTGTCAGAGTCGGCGTTGGCCATGTTCGCCGCATCACTGATTCCAAACCCGTATGGAGGATTCAGAAACAGTAGGCCAATACTGCGAGCCTTAACCACGACATCATGAAGGTCCGCGTGAATAACCCTATCCAAGAGGGTTTTCGCGTGCCAGGCACGTTCTTTATCAAACTCAACACCCAGAGCCTCAATGCTTACTGAAACCTCACCAGCCCGCTCCTGTAGGCCAAGGCGAATGTCAGCCAGCGCCGCACCTTCCCCGCAACATGGGTCAAGCAACCGCATAGGTCTCGATGCAGGCATGAGGAAGTGTTGAATCCGCTGCAAAGTCTCATCATCGGTCGGGTAGTATCCGGCTTTTACGAAGTTGCGAGCCAAGCGGGTGAACAAAAGCGCCATGTCACACCTCCTGACCATCAATGAGCGAGATCTCACGGCCAAACACCAGGCCTGCTGTTTCAGGCGAAGGTTCGCCATTCTGAGAAATCCACCAACTGGGTGGTTGAAGGGGGTAAACAAGCAGCCCAAGGTACGGACCTTGTGAGGCAAAGCAAACGATTCTGCATTCACCAATATTGTTGAACCTGACCATCACAGTTTCGCCAATGGCTGGAACAGGTTCTGGTCCGGTCCAGATCAGTCGATCATCGGTACGGTTTCTGTCAATTGTGTACAGCGGTAAGGTGAAATAACGGACAACGATCATGTGGGTCTCCGAAAAATACACGACGAGAGACCCAGACGGATCATCCCGTCGGGAAAGTGAAAGAGGAAAATGCAAACCCATCCTGATGGGTTTGCATGGGTTAGAGGATCAGTACTCCGATGGCAACGTCAGTGTGGTACTGGATCGATCCCATTCTGTAACGATCCAGATTTTGAGTTGGTCATTGACGCGATACGACGACATCAGTCGCCCTCCACACGCTAGGGACCGCTGGTTAAATCGCCAATCTTCGTGGCACAGATCCCCCCAATCACCAACAGCGTGACGAGCCAGGTACTCACAAGCGTTGATCGTGCCTTCTTGATCCAGCTTGGTAACACCTGGCGTAGCCACAACCACACCGAGCTCAAAGCGCGGCAGCACATCGGCAAGAGGCGAGAGATCGAAGGAATCTCTGCACACTGGTTGAGTCTGTTCAGTCATAGTCGGCCTCACTAAAAAATGCGCAGGCCATACCCATGCGGGTCTGTGCCCGCAGGGGTGAAAATGGAAAAACAAAAGAAAAGCGAATGTCACCAAGCCTATGAAAGACCTGGTATACATTCGCTAATTTGGAGGAGCGGACTCCTCATCGGGCACACCGAGGTGTGCTGAAATGGTCGCGTGCTAAACGCTAGGGCATGAACATCTTCATGCCGCTTAAGATCAGACCGGCAAAACCAGCCAGCATCAAGCCAAGACGGATGGTCATATCCCGCTTGGTCACCTCGATGTCTTTTCTGGTCACTTCAATATCGTGCTTCAGTTCAGTGCGAAGCGCGGCAATGTCGTGTTCAACCTTGGCTGTCCACTTCTCCAGCACTTGATCAAGTGTGAGTGCCATAGCACCCTCCATTGCGATGGCCACCTTTTCGGCAACCTCTTGCTTCATACCGGCATCAACCAGGCCCTGCCGCAGCAGGAACAAGTCAGATGAACTCATTGACATATAGTACCCCTTAAAAAATCAAGAGGGCTATCAACCCGCGAGGGTCAAAGCCCCCAAGGGTCAGTTAAAGAATCAAGCGGCTACCGCTGAAGCGCCGAATCGCAGCCAATGAAGTGCTTGCAGACGCTGCTTGAGATCACCTGGCAAGCGTTGGGCCAAATCTTGTCGAACAGAGCAGCCTTGGACCAGACGTACGAACGAGCACACCTGTGCGGGTGCCAACTCATGTCGAACAGCCAGAAACTGCTCAAATCCCTCTTCATTGGCCTGGGACAGCCAGTCATTAAAGAGGGAATGCAAACTCTTGCGCTGAGCCGTCGTGATAGGGAAAAAATGCAGTTGAGCCATGATCGTCTTCCGAAAAATGGGGACGACCAAGCCCCAGGGGACACGGTGTCCCCATGGGGTGAATAAGAAGCGCAGGAGAACCCCGCGTGCATCGGTTAAAAGCAAATACCCAGGTAGCCAAAGCCTCCTTGGCGCGTTTACAGGGTTGAACGCACCTGAGTGAAACCATCGTTGGTTTGCTTAGATGATTTCCCTTGCAGGCCGGGCCTGGTTATCCTGGCTCGCAAGGGAACCCATCTAGGTTCCGGGCTTACATAACAAATTAAAATTCATACCCCCTCACCTCCCTTAGCAGATCCAAGGTGTGTGTCACCGAAATGGAGGTCCTGGTGACAAATGAAACGGCGCGCAAGGTACGTGGCTGGTTTTGCTATCACCAGCTCCGGCTTAGCGCAAAAGCTGCGGGCGCATTAGGACGCCGCCTCCCAGATTCAACGATGCACCAATGTACAGTGCGGTCTGACTCATGGTCTCGATAGCATCAAGAACATGAGTCAAACCGCCACCTTTGGGCGGTTTAGAAATGAGGGTTTACTGGGCAAACCAGATTTGTTGTTTCGCATCGAAACGATAGCCATGACGTTGGCCAAGTTCAGCTGCTTGCCGTCGTAGCAGCGCACGTTCTACAGTCGCATCAAGTTTGATGGGATCTCGGTTGGCAATGGCTCGGAGCATTTCTGAGTCAAGCAACCCATCGTGCTCTCCCTGCGTAGACTCTTGTGGTCCAGAACCCGAAGACCCTGACTGGGGCTTCCCACCCTTGTTAAAGTGGCTAAAGTCTTTTGCGCTAGATGGAGGGGGAAGTGGCTTTTTAGGTGGTGCAACCCGTACAGGTCTTTGCTCGTCAATGGGGTCAGGCTCAGCTTGCTCATGAGCAGTCGATAATTCGGCCTGGCTCTCAACTTGTAAGTCGTGCAAACGCGCACGAATTTCTGTCACACCTTTGCCAAACGCGATGTATTGCGACAGATAGATTTCAGTAATCCACACAGTTGCCTGGTACTCACCTTCTTCAAACTGATCCAGGAGCGGGTCTTTGACCTTGAACTCACCAAAAGCAGTTGAAAGGTCTGCAACGCAGAATGCACCATTTCGACTTTGTCGAATCCGCTTTACGCGCAGCTGCGCTCCATCTATACGGATCATCGTGATCTCCTTCAGAAAGACAGGGAGACCACATCCAGCCGGAAGAGATCTCCCGGTGGGGTGTGAAATGAAAGTACCCGTTCAGCTTACGCCGGACGGGTACAGGGGGGCTTGAATGGTGGCCATCCAACTTGCGATCGGATAGTACTTTAGAGCACGTGAGGTTCCTGTTTGAACGTGCAATTCAACGGACGTACTCGTGTGAGATGTACCCCAACTCTATACAGAGCGTTCACGTTTCAGGGGTTGACGTGTCGTGCCCGAAGGCGACCAGGTTATTCAAGTGACACCTGAAAACACTCGCAAAACCGAATTAGTTTAGTCGCTAATTTTTGCAGCATCAAGGAGAAGAAGACCCTCGCACAGCCCCCAGTGGGAACAGTAACGAGGGTTTTGATGAGGCATTAAAAGTTAAGCGACGCTCTGATGGGCATAGCTTGCAGCGTACTGAAGCGCACTACTAGCTCCATAACCTGCTTGATATGCCGCAGCGCCTTGGTTCACGGGCACCGGAGTACTGTGGAACTTTGGAGTTGCTGGACCTTGAGCGTTTTCCTGTGGTGCTTTATTTTCAGACTGGTCTTGCTCAGGCACATCCTGAGCAGATTCATCATCGGTCGAGGAGTTCTGCAAAGGAGCACTCTCCTGAAAAGGAATGTTATCCATGCTGGACCCTTCTTGCAATTCACGTCGGAAAATATTAACGCCATCAACAGTGACACTGTTGATCAACAACAGACGTCCCTTGATAAGTGCGGCAGGCTCTTGCTCGCCAGTTGTACGCCCCTTCTCATCTCGAAGGTTGCGCATGTAAACGTGTGTGTAGATATCTCCCACACGAAACGATACGAAAACCTTACGTTTCGCCTCAACATCACCCATGAGCTTTTCCACCATTTCAATGGCTTCGCTCCCAGAGACCCGAAGGTCAAAGTAGGTGTAGTCAGGTTCATCCGCATTCCCACGCACGGCGGAAATCGAGCAAGCAAGAAAGGGTTGTGCCTTGCGGCCAGAACCTTTGGCTTCAACCCAGCGCACACGGTTCAGATAACCGAGACCGTTAACGTGAAGATTGAAGTGATTGGAAGTTTGAGCGGAAGCGGTCGTCATGATGGTGAACTCCAGAAAAATGGACTGGAGGAACACGCACCCACCCAAGAGCCGAATGGCCTGGACAGGGAAAGCGGGTTCCCTGTCCGGGTAGCAAAGAAGAAGATGTACTCTGGTACTGTCTTAGAGGATCAGTACGTGCGTCTTTCAAGAGTTGAGACGCCGCTGTGGGGTGCCTTATGGCGATTCACGTAGCAAAGTTATCAATGAGCAATGATAAAGTCAATAGCACGAATTTTCGCTGTAACTTAGCTTTGATTGACCGCCATTGGCTGATTAGGCCTTAGGATGGACCCTCTTCTAGGCAATAGCGGTACCATAGTTGTATGTCAGGAGCCATTTATAGTTCGCTTTTTCGGTACCATCCAATTTAAATATCATTATGAGCAGAGCTAGCAAACCCTCTAAGAATACTCACGCGGCGCTTTCAATTTTGCGTGACAAAAAGACAGACCTATTTTCTTGGGTTGTTATTGCCGTCGCCACGATCGCTATCGTCTTGTTGGAACTTACTTTTCTTAGCGGTCTTTTTGGAAAGTTTAGTTGGGAACTCTTTCTTGAACGTAATGGTACCGCTTTAAGCATGTTTGGTGCATTGTGGACGGCTTTGGGCGTCCGCATGTCTCCCAATGAATTTTCTGCACTACAAAAACTGCGAAAGAATAATTTTGTGATTATAGGTGAAATTATCCATACCCTTCGCATAGCCTCACGATTTGCAACAGTGGGGGCATGGTTAATTTTATTGGGCAGTACTTTTCTTTGTGTCAAAGTCTGGTTTTTTCGTTAGTTTCTACTAGACTACTGTCACTTTACAAATCCTATCGATTTGAGTAAGAGAAAAATAGCTCTCAAAAAAACCACTGCCAAGCCCAAAACCAAGAAGGGTTTTGGCTCAAAGCTAGGCCACAAACTTAGGACGACTCTTTGGGTTTTGGGGTCGTGCTTACTTGGCTGTCAAGGTACAATACCCCCTTACCAAGGAGCCCCCCTATTATGGCCAATGCAGACCAATTGAAGGCGCTGCTCCAGTCACACCTGGAAGGCGACGAGAACCGTTTTTACTCCGTCGCCATGCAGGTAGCAGCCCACGAGGCTAAACGTGGCCACGGCAAGCTGGCAGAGGAGCTGCGCTCACTGGTGGATCAGGCCAAGGCCAAGCGTTCAATCACTCCTGTTTCCTTCAGCAAAGCGGTACCCATCAGCAAGCCAAGGGGTGAGCTGGCGAACCTACTATCAGTCAGTTACCCCAAATTTCGCCTCGGCGATATGGTGTTAAATACTGAGCTTTCTCAGCAGTTAGACCGGATTATTCGAGAGCAACGCCACGCAGCAGAGATTCTGTCACACGGCTTGTCTCCAAGGCGAAAACTACTGTTGGTCGGCCCACCTGGTACAGGCAAGACTATGACAGCATCGGTACTGGCCGGTGAGTTGGGTTTGCCGCTGTTCCAAGTACGCTTAGATGGGTTGATTACAAAGTTTATGGGTGAGACTGCTGCCAAACTTCGTCAGATTTTTGAATCCACCCATCAAACCCGAGGCGTTTACTTCTTCGACGAATTCGATGCTATTGGCTCCCAGCGCGGTTTATCTAACGACGTAGGCGAGGTGCGTCGTATTCTCAACAGTTTTTTGCAAATGATTGAGCAGGATGAATCCCACAGTTTAATCATCGGCGCTACCAATCATCCGGATATTCTAGATAACGCCCTGTTCCGTCGCTTTGATGATCTGCTACATTACGAGTTGCCGGATGAAACACATATTGCTAATGTGCTGAAGTCCCGCTTATCGCGCATGGCAGTGAAAAATACATCTTGGAAACGTTTGGCTACTAAAGCACTTGGCTTGAGCTATGCGGAACTTACGCGAGCAGCGGATGAAGTGCTGAAAACTGCGCTGATTGATCGCTCCGAAAAAGTATCAGAAAAAGATATTTCTCTCGCTCTAGAAGAGCGTCGCAAACTTTCCAACCGATTAAATAAGAAAAGTTAATGTCAAGGACTATACATGGCGGAAAGGGAGTCGAATAACCACCCACACTTTATTTTCCAAAACAGTGCCCAAGCGGAAAGCTTTACTTCGCCTGTGAAAGGTGGCGGAGCTAAGCAAGTGCCCGACAGAAACAGAGATGCACATGGTAGCGCCCTACTGGGTAAGCTCCAGCAATTGAAACCTATGTTGGTCGAAGCGGTGGAGCAGCAACGACAAGCAGGGATCGATGAGGGTATCGGCCTGCAAGTCGAATTTGAAAGTTTCCCAGATGTTGAATTGGCTTTCGAATCCCTGGCGCGTGAACGCTCTGGCATCGAGCTTCGCAACGTACGCCAACATGGAGAGAAAACCTTCGCCACTGTATTTGTGCCAGATGGCAAGCTAGAGCTCTTTGAAAGTCTCATTGCCGCCTATTTGGATAGCGGTAAGGATACAAAAAATGGCCCTGCTCATAGTAGATTGCTGAATGCTATTTCAGAAATTCGGGCGGCCACTTTACAAGCCCTTTGGACCGACTCTCCTGGTTCCATACCTACAACAGACGAGGAATACCTATGGTGGGAGGTCTGGTTGCCGACGCGAGATGATCGACATGGGGTTGTGAGTCAATTCAAGGAAATAGCAACTAGCCTGGGCTTTCGTATTGCCCCAGGCGAGCTTTACTTCCCAGAACGCTCTATATTGCTAATTTACGGATCAGTAAATCAGATGAAGCGCTCAATGCTGACTCTGAACAACATCGCCGAGTTACGGCGGGCTAAAGAAACGGCTGATTTTTTTGATGCTTTGCCTCCGGAAGAACAGCCTAATTGGGTTGATGAACTCCACGATCGCTTAACACTACCCGCTGATGGCGAAGAGGTGCCATATGTGTGCTTATTTGATTCCGGAGTGAACAATGGGCACCCGTTGCTGCAACAAGCGGTTGCCAATGCCGACAAACACAGTGTTGAACCAGCTTGGGGCACAAATGATTCTGAAGGGCATGGAACAGAAATGGCTGGCCTTGCCTTATTTGGAAATTTAACTGATGTACTCGCCACTTCTACTCCTGTATCTATTTCGCACCGTCTGGAGTCCGTCAAGCTCGTTCCAGAAGATGGCGCCAACGGGGGTGATGCACAATTACACGGCTACCTAACATCCGAAGCGGTAGATCGACCAACCGTTAATGCACCATACCGTAAGCGGGTTTTCAGTATGGCGATTACCGCCAGGGACAATCGTGACCGTGGGCGCCCTTCCGCTTGGTCAGCAACCATTGACCGACTTGCCTGTGATGCAGACGCGCAAGGAGAAACACCAAGATTATTTGTGATATCTGCCGGTAATATTAAAGACCCGAATGCATGGGTGGAATACCCACATAGTAATACCTCAGATGGTATTCACGACCCGGCTCAGGCGTGGAATGCATTAACTGTCGGTGCCATGACTCACCTTGCTAGAGTCACAGAGACGGATGCTGGCAACTATACCCCGATTGCCGAAATCGGTGGCTTAAGCCCCTTCAGTACCACATCTCAGACATGGCAAGCGTACTGGCCATTAAAGCCAGACGTGGTTTTTGAAGGCGGTAATGCCGCAAAAGACGGCTTAGGTGCCGCTTGGATGCCCAGTTTAAGCCTACTCACAACGCATTCGGATCCCACTGAACGACTATTCACCACGAGCAATGCGACCAGCGCCGCCTCAGCACTTTGCGCAAGAATGGCAGCTCAGTTGATGGCCAAGTACCCAGATTTATGGCCCGAAAGTATACGTGGCTTAATAGTGCATTCAGCGCAGTGGACCAACGCTATGAAGCATATGTTTCTGCCTGCCAGAGGGGAGCCAACCAAGGCACAAACGACTAAACTGGTACGGCATTGTGGGTTCGGTGAGCCAAGTCTCGATAGAGCCATGTGGAGTGTCGACAACTCTTTAACCATGATTTGTGAGGAGTTTCTATTTCCATTCAAACGTGAAAAGAGCAAAGAACCTCAATTACGGGATATGAATCTACACCGCCTGCCGTGGCCTTTGGCTGAGCTTGAAGCGCTTGGAGAAACGCAGGTAGAAATGCGTGTGACCCTGTCCTATTTCATTGAGCCCAACCCCTCTGCTCGCGGTGTTACCTCGCGCTATAGGTATGAATCTCATGGGCTTCGCTTTGATGTAAAACGCCCGCTGGAAAGCGAAGATGCTTTCCGCGCCAGAATTAATGTGTCAGCTAGAGACGATGAAGAGTATGCCAATAGAAACGACAATGACCCGAACTGGGTGATCGGAAAAAAAAACCGACACAAAGGATCGTTGCACTCGGATATTTGGAAAGGCAGCGCAGCGGAATTGGCAAGCCGTGGTGCCATTGCGATTTTCCCATCGCTTGGATGGTGGAAAACAAGACCTGTACTCCAACGATACGACCAGCGAGTCAGGTACTCTTTGATCATTTCTATCACAGCCCCAGATATTGACGTGGATTTATACACACCGATTGCTAACCAGATTGGCGTACCGGTTATCATCGAATAATTGTGCTTAGGAGTTTCGATGCTGCTAATGTAGGTTGAAATCTGAGCCAATACCTCTGAAAACTCCGTTGGTTTTAAATCTTCCTTCATGTAAATCGATTTCTTGCCGACCACTTACAAGCGGGATTTGGGTATTTGCAAAGGCTCTTTAGCTACTTTTACTTCCCTTCGTAGTAGAGCTACGAAAGGAAGGACTTCGTGACTTCTGAAACACATGCATAAAGCTCATCCAATGACAAATCATTCTTCTGGTTATTTCGATAATTAACAGCTTGATCTGCAACTTGGGGGAGCATCAGGTTGTAAAACCCAGCGTTCGAGCCTTAGCTAAACAGCGAGGTTTCAAAATGCTCCTGATATAACTTTGCCTCGTGATCGCGGAGCCTGCACATTAGCTTTGTCCAGTCCACAGGCTGCTCCTCCGCTAGCAGCCTCAGAACTGCCGCCTGAAGCATCCCGGCTTTTGAGGAACTCCTCTTTGGCTGAATGAGCGAGGAATAAAGCTCTCGCAAAGGCATTTGCAAAGAATAGTGTTTTAGCTTCCGATACTAGATCTTCCGCATTGCTTAATAGCGTCTCTATTCCTTGGTCGATTTGCGTTAGCTCAAGAGCCACTGACTTTTTCATGGCAGCTACGGCACAAAGTCAGTAACTGGCTGGAAGCCAGTCCACTTGAATGCTAAATCATGTTTGGCGTTCATTCTTAGGAACAGATAGGCCTCTTAAGCGTGTTTGTTTGTACCACAATACAAATTAACGTCTTAGCCTATCCATATAGAGCTGTTTTTTTTCCTCAGACCATAAAGCAGCAATTTTGGTCACCACACCTCCATCGCTCAATTTAGCCCGCTTCGTCTACACAAAAAATTAGTGCTGCCGAAGCGGGGGATTGTTTCCATCTAGATGACTCAGCTCATTGAGCAGCTTATATAAGTGGGCCAATCGCCACTTTGCTGCATATGTGCAGATGAAAATGTATCAAGCATCTGCAAAACTTGCTCGTTAGGTGATTGGTTAAAGTCGAAATGCATCTGCTCTCTGCTGGGCATCCTACAACGCCAGTATCCCATACCTTGATCCAGCAGGACCTTGCTAACCTTGCCAGAACTCCAGTTCACTGTGATGACTCTAGAGTGCAGCAGATCACGAGGGCTGCTCATGACCTTGATATCCGGTGCCAATTCGAACTGGCTTTTTAGCCAGAGCTCGAGAATCGCCTCTTGGTCCTCTGCTCGCATCCAGTCATGACTGAGGAAAAAGCTCGGTTGGCTACCGTTCGGTGCTAACGTATTGAGAGAGATTGACTGTAGTTTTTCACTTCTAAAAAGCTCGAGGAAGCTTGTCAAGAGCATCAGTGACCAGGGCGACTTCAGATAGCGATCGGAGTAAGTGATGGATACAGCTTGATCATTAGAGATCAGGGAAGCCAACTCCGGCATCTGGGTATTGATAAGCGCTGCGAGCCGTGTTTTAAGGGTATCCACCGGGCCGTTGAGCTCCGAGGTGACTTCGACTATACGCGCGCCCTGATGATGCTGACTCCAAGTGTCGCTGGCAATAGAACCTCCTTTCACGGCAGGCATTAGTTTACTAGTAACCCAGACTGCATCTGCATGACCTTGAAGCCAATCGGGCCCAGGTGCACCGACGCTGCTCATACTGCTATACAGACTCCACACACCAGCCTGAGATGACACTTGGGCAACCAAATAGGGAGCTTGCAATGTTTCAGCTTGCAGTTCAATCAACTCAACCCCTAAGCGTGTAAGCAGTGCCAAGGCTTCCTTTTGCTCCACTCTCAACGACGCAGGGGCAGCAATACCGACTCTTATTTTCAGTCGTTCGGTAATAGCCCAACTTAGGATTTTCTCCCTCACAAGGGGATGGTCCAGATCCCAATCCTGATGATCGCCATGCAGGCACACCAAGACAGAGGCAGTCTGATCGCGCCGATCCAATGAGTTGATGAAGGAGCTTAGCTCCCGCATAGGGCCAACAGAACAGTGTCGAGCTCCGCGAAGGCTTGCAAAGATATCGTGCAGTCCTAGGTGCTCGATCAGTTGAGACTCGCAGAGCCACTGCAGTGCCAGCCTGCGGTCCAGTTCTTCACGCTCGACACGGCTGTCTTGACTCGCCAGGCAGTGCGAGCAGACATTATCGCAGTTTGCTGGGCAGCTCAGACGCTCTTTTGCCTTAGTTAGCAGCTGAAGGATGTCACCCAGACCCGACAGCACAAAGCCAGCCCCGCCGCTAACCTCATCGAAAAGCTGAATGACGGAGCGGCCTTGCCCAGAATCCCGATCACGATCGAGGCGATGACTAAAGCCCATTTCGCTGCTGGCTATGCCCAGGTTTCCGGCGATCACATCACGTATAGCAACGCCAAGGGTTGTAGCGATCAAACGCCCTTTGGGTGTATCAGATAGCCATTCGCCAGTAAGTGGATTCTTAAGAAAAACTTCCAGTACATCGGTACGAATCTGGTAGCCCAAATGCAGATTGGCCTTGATGGCCTCACCTGAACAGTCGCTCTCTTTGCGGCTACCGGTTTGTCCGCCAACTGGGCGGTGAGCTTTATCAGGCTGCAGATCTTTAGGCACTTCATCCGAGGCAAGCATAGACGCCGAACGTCCACAATTCATGCAGACAGCGTAACCATTACCATGCTCACCAGAAGAGTGATGGAAGACACTGCCGTCATGACCGAAGCGCACGAAACCACAGCGTGGGTCGGGTAGCGAGATACTTTCGCTGTACAGCTGGATGCGCGGTCGCTCAATGCGGATGAACTTCTGCGAGGTAACATCATTGGAGGTTTCTTCATAAAAGTCCGTCACGAATCCACCCGGACGCAGTACCATTCGGCGCTCGCTGTGTGGAATAACGGATGAGCAATGTGAGCAACACAATCCTTCATTATTTGTATAGGCGTTTTCCATCACTCCGGTGTTACCGCACTCAGGACAACGCCAAGCGATATCAAATTTCTGTGCTTCATTAACCTGTCCGTTGGCATGCCACTGTAGGCTGACACCAGCAGAACGGTAGACTCTGCCATCGATCACTACCTGAGCGCCAGGAGCATATTCGCGAATGGCAATATCCAGGCTGCGTGACGGCATTTCCTTATTGTCAAAGATGCTGTCTTCCCTGCTCGCTTCGCTTTTTCGTTGCTGATGCAGGAAGTCCTCGACGCTGTATGTCTTGAGACTGACGACGTCGGTCGGGAAGCCATATCCCGGAAGAAATGCGGACGATGCTAGATACCGGAGTAGATACTCGTTTTCATGGCGCTGCTTCTCCAGAGCCAAAGCCTTCTTGTATGGCCCATCACTGGCAGCCTGCAGTTTATGGTTAATAGTACGATAGTCACCCAGCCAGCGATCCTCAAGAGAACATAATGCTAGCCGGGTTTCACTTGTGATTGAGATGAGCGAACGCCCCTCCAAGCATGTACCACACACCAACTGTTTCACAGCCCGATCAAATTCATTCGGGCTCGCCCTGAGCCAGGCCAGAAACTGCTGACTAGACGAGTCGCTTGGAGCAAAAAACCAATGCAAGGTTAATTTAGTACGGTCACCATCATTGCTGCTATGCATACGCAAGAAAAGCGCCAGCAACAGCGAGTTTACGTGCCGCTGCACAATTCGCTCAGAGCTGAGTGTAATGTTAGGTGCTGGAATGGCTGTCACGAACGGCCATTTAGGATTGGCGAAGGCACGCTGGTTATGTGGATCAGCTTTGCACAGGGTATAAGCGATAGCCCGTGCTTCGTTGCGTCTACCAGCACGACCTGCGCGCTGCAAATAGTTGGCCGGATGTGGTGGTAGGTTGTTCATTACCACAGCAGAGATACCACCGATATCCACGCCCATCTCCATCGTTGTGGAGCAGTTCAGTACGTTGATATCACCACGCTTAAACTCTTCAACATAATCATCAAGCCTCTTTGCAGACTGTTGCGCTGAGTGCTCTGCAGTTCGGTAGTAGAAGCCCCCCTCGACTGTACGGTCGCTGATATCCGTCCACAGGTTTTCCTGGCGGAGTTGAGAAATGATGGGATCTCTTGCTACCAGCTGACGAATCTGCACCTGCTTGGGAACTGGAGAACCGTCCGGGATAAGTGTACTCAGAGTCGGAAGCTGAATCTTACGGCAGCGGTAGTCCTGATTTAATCGTTTTTGAGGAAGGTAGGGTGTCAGCCCCCGGAACGTGGTATCGAATATACGGCGGGTCAACGGGCAGACCCAGCCTTCGCTAGGAAGCGAGAAAGTGAGGGTTTCTAGGCGTAAACTGTAACCGGTATCGACAGACTCCAGAATACGGGCATTTACCAGAGCAAACCACGCCGCCTCGAGCCAACTGTTGATCTTGTCTGCATCCGCATTAAGAGCGCGGTTTAGAGAGGTCGCTAGTTCAAGTAGTTTGATCAGTCGATGTGGTGCCCCCTGCTTGATCTGTGGCCATTTTCTGATGGTGGTGCTTTCTTGCACATCACTCTTAGGAGAGTAAAGTGCCTTGGGACTGAAACGGCTACCCATCCAACGGCGCATCTTGTTTTCCATTGGAATGAAGGTGTTTTCCCGGACATAGAAGTCTAGTGCGACCTTGAGGAAGTCGCGCCAGTCATCCAGCGTCAGAGGACTTCTTGCATCACTTGCAGAACCCTGCGTACAAATGGCGAAGGTGTCAGCCCACAGCGGTGGTGTTGTCGTTATATCCTCCAACCCCATGTAGCCGACCTTGATCAACCCTAGTGTTTCCGAACTGTTCTGATTTTTGGGTCGCCGGGAGAATTCACGTGCAAGCAGCAGGCGAGCCATTGTCAGACAGCCTTCGTTACCATCGAACAATGCCGGATTGGCATAACGGTTGTAGCGCAGGATGAACTTGTCTATATCTCTGGAGGCTGCAATCGTCTCGATCATCTGAGACCAACGAATTATTTTGGATTGATTTGCAGGTGCTGCGCCGCTCAACAAAAGCTGAGCTTTTTTACGAAGGTCAACTGCCATTGAAGCCATGCCTAATTTTTCCAGCTGATCTGCCTGGTACAGCATATCGTCAGGACTACAGTTGAATGTGTCCTTAACTGCAGCATTGGCCTTGGCCTGTTCATTCCTCAATGTTTCAAATACCAACCCCCGTAGTCGCGAGCGTTCCGCTTCTTGCTGCATCCGTACTGCCATACGAGCAGTTCCTTGACGGCTATCGGTAAAGGTAATCAGTTTGCGACCACGTCCCGGTAGTTCTTCTGGTGAACGGCCTTCGCAGTCTTCATTATCAGGATCGGGACAGAACTCAAGAACGGTCGGAACAGCGTTGGCTATATAGAACGGCGCACCAAGATAGGCTTTTCTCAGAAAATCGCTAGTACCAAAGGACGAGTTTTCGCAGTGGCTGCAGCAGCAGCCGTCTTTTTCACTGGTAAGTACAATACTAAGGTTGCGAGTAGCATTAACCGTTCCTAGCTTGTGACTATCTAAATCAAGGTTGATCGAAAAATAGGGATCATGGGCTGCCAGCAATCCTGCAATAACGACACGCGTGTTTATGGCTTTCGCCATCAACATTTCGACGGGCGCGTCCTCGCCATTGGTGTCGTGATTAAGGGAGAACTCATCGCCAGCGTAAGGACTAGGTTGATGCAGTTCACCATCGCGATCCTCTGCCAGTAAATGTGGTGTCTTGCAATCGTTGCAGAAACCCAGCTCATACACTGGGGCATGACATTCGCATCGCGCACGCTGAGCCACATAGACGTTACCAAAAGGCCAGTCCCGTAGATGGGCAGATTTGGCACTGCACTGTGGATCGACGCAGGCCCAGAGGCCATGCAGCATACGTTGGAAAAGATGGACTCTCAATTTGAGGAACGGCGGCTGCTGCTCGGCCGGATGAGTACCGGTCATCGTGTCAATCCAGTCAAGCATCTGCTCCTGCCGCTCAAGGCGTGTGCCCCCCTGCAACTCGCTGGATACAGCGCTAATCAGGTCGTTTATGTCTAAGGGTTTGCCAGAGCTGACAACGGCATGGCGTAGGCGCCTAGCTGTAGTGCTGTCGCACAGAGCCTTGAAGCGCGCTGCAGACACTACCTTTTCCGGCTCAATATCCCTGATAGCCTGCAAGGCAACATTGTTACCTGGCGATTCAAACTCAAGGTCGGGCCAAACACGCGAACCACCAATTACTTCCACCTGCTCAAGCGGAACGCCCGCTAAGTCAGCCAAATAGCGTTTAAGTCGTTCTTCAGCATCGGCACCGGCGATAGTCGCTGATGTAGCAATGAAGCGAATCTGTTCAGATTGTCTGCCGAATGCCTGAACTACTCTGCGTAACAACAGAGACATTTCAGCTGCTTGTGAGCCCACATAGGTATGTGCCTCATCGAGGACGATCCAGCGTAACGATTGTTTCTGCTTAGAAATTTCCAAAATCGGATTATCGACCTGACGCACCAGCATATACTCCAACATGGTAGCGTTAGTCATCAGAATCGGGGCTGGCTCCTTGCGCAAAAGCTCTCGAGACAGGATCTGGTTGGGCTTCTGTTGCTGCTCCTTACGGATCTTGTCGGCCCTCTCCTCAGTCTTACCGTTATATAGGCAGAAGCGGATATTGCTGCCGTATTTTCTAGTCCAAGCGTCTAGACGCTCTTGCTGGGAGTTAATCAGGGCATTGAGCGGATATAAGAACAAAGCACGCACACCCACTAGTGCTGCCTCGCTTCGCTCTTGCTCACGGATCAGATCTTCAAGGATTGGTACCATAAAGCATTCGGTCTTACCTGAGCCAGTACCGGTAGTGATCACGGCCGAGCGTGGTGTTTCGTCAAGTAGAGTGCGCCAGGCATGTAGTTGGTGAATATAGGGGTGTATCGTTTTCGAGAATCGGTAGGCTGGTGCAGATGCCAGCGTATCTAGCAAGCTGCTCGACAGCAGGCCCTCCCGCTGCAGATCCTGCAGGCACAAACCTGCTTCCTGCCAGCCAAAGGTATGCTCGAATACCGGCGGCGCTAGGAAGCAACCATCGGCTCCCAATGTGTTCACCATACTCTCACTCAGGTGACGATGCAGGCCTAAGTGATTGATACCTAGTACACCGAGCGTCGCCTCACGGGTACGCTCAAGGCTTTGCTCGATCAGATTTCTGAAAAATTGCATTGTCATTCCTTATACCTCATCCTCAGAGGCGAGCAGATAAGACACCATCAGTGCGTGCGCTGGCATAAACCAGCCATGACGATCAAAATCAGAAATCTGTCGAATAGCAAATTTCAGATAAGTCGGTGTAACAGGAAGGTCGGTGAGACTAGCTTTTCCTGCCGTAACGTAGGCCATAAAAATCGGCAGATAAGTCACGGCATCAGTGAACTCATCCAGCGAAAGTGCTTTCACCAAAGGCTCCAGCCCCTGCTGGTCAACCCAACTGGAAAGCTCCTTACCAATTATGGTAGGCCAACTCCAACTGGACTCGTGCAGGTGTCGCAGATCCTGATACCAGATTGGTAAAACTCTTTCAGGTGGAATACTCCTCAACGAGTCGCGATGGCCCGTGCTCAAATAGTCCCCTAGGTAGTCGAATCCAGAAACCATACAGCGCAGCACGCTAGCTCTATTGGAGACAAGACTGTTTACTAATGCGTCAGGAAGACCAGTCAGGCGCATGTTGTTATCGAACAGCCGATAAGCCTGCACCCATAACGAAAGCGGGACGGTTTCCCATATGACAGCAAGCTCGTCGCTGATACGTGCGCAGAACGATTCGTCCATTTCTAGACGCAATACCGCGAAGCTCAGTGCGATATGATTTCGCGACAGGGCTTTCCAAGTTTCGAAGGACGATAATGGCAAGTGATGATAATGCTGTTTCAAGTCAGCCAGATACTGCCAACCACTGTGATCGAAGTCTGTTGCCATAGCAGCGATCTGCTTCTCGATAACATGCGGATTATGTTGAGGATGGAAAAGTTCAGCTGCGCGATGTAGCGAGCACACTTCTAATTGAGAATCGAGGCTGTTATTCTGCGCCACATAGAGGCTAGGACGAAAATGGACGCTCGAGTGCGTGCTCGGATAGATCAACCATGGTCCCTGAGATTGCATTTTTTGTGGAATTTCGAAGTAACCAGTCCCTACCCCCTCGCTATTTTTTTCGATCAGCTGAAGCGGCGTACGCTTTGGGTCGGAGAGTAACATTGCCTCGGCCTGAACGCCATCCAGCATCGTCGCATTGGAGGTACTCCCAATATAGAACGTAAATCGCCTCTCCCATTGGAGTTGCCCGCCATAGCGGCGTATTTCTAGCCCTAGTAGTGGCTGTTCAGTACTTATGGAAAATTTGATATATGCATCTTGCTCGTCAACTGCACCGAGCATGTTTTGCATGTCGCCTAAGTAGCTGAACAAATTTAGTGTGACAGGCGTTGAGCCCACCCAGATACGAAAGGAGCGTTTCGGGTGAGGCTGTTCCAAACTCATGAGCTCCAGTTCTATATGAAAGGTCTGCCCTTGGGCAAGGCCAGAGATTAAAGCGATACGGTACCCGATCAGGTCAGCTAGGGTCAGCTCGCAAGCCCGCGATGGATTTCCATTATGGTCCAGAAGATGAGCCCCCTGGTAGGGGTAAGGTAGACGCAACTGGACCGGAGGCAGGCCCTGACTAGCCTCCAGTATGAAGGTCGTTGGCGGGCGCTCGCCTCCGTAGTGTAGCTGCAGTGTATGTTCGGATCGCTCCACTCTAAGGCTATCGCTAACCACCTGTAGATCAAGCAATCCCGTTCCTTTAGACAGGATGCGTGCAGGCTCCTGTTCAAAGCTTGGCGACATGGAAAGGCTGAATCCCTTAGGCAAAACACCGAATCTGCGCTGCAGCAGCGTGCTTCCTGAGCGGTTGCGCAGGCTATAACGGACAAGACCATAACTGCTATAACGTTGGCGGTCGAGCAACTGACCGTTGATAAACTCGCGTAACTCATGGCGAGGATAGGGATAGCCCTCGGGCAGCTCAAGGTCTGGCCAACCGAGAAAGACGATCGAGGGAGAGCTTTCATAGAGTGCATAAACGCCATTCAGCGTGGGCTTACACTCGTTTTCAGCGTCCTTATTCAGTTCGATCAGGTAGTGTGCAGCACCGTTATTGAGAGACAGATCCGATCGCGTCTCCAGCCAGTGACCATTCTCCGCATCCTGGGCTAAGATCACTGGGGTTACGCTATCACTGGCGATGGAAAAGTCTTGGGGAATACGAAGCCGAGCCAACCCAGATGCCACGGAACAGCTGGAGCTGGCAACAAGTTGCCACCGCTCAGAGCGGTTCTCAAATACCAGGGGGGCCTCTCTGAAATCGAGCGCACTACCATCGAAAAATAAACAATGTACCGTGCGTCCATTCTCCATGAGGCGCAAGCTAAGCGGCTCGTCTGGTGCGTACCGTTCCACAGTTACCTGGGGGTTGGCAAAGCGAACCCTGAAGCCCTCCGATGTAAACTGGCCATAAACGGCAGTACCGCGGGCAAGCAGCCGCTGCCCTTCGTAATAGAGCAATTCGAGGCGCGTGCTACCTAGACTCGTCGGATCTATCGCAAAGGTTGCTGCAGAGGGTAGAAATAGGTCGGTTCGTATTGACCAATGAGGTAGCGTGCCATGCAGAAAGTGCTCACAAGTAAATCCCCTAGCTTTCTCGAGTGCCTCTTTACGTTCCTGACGTTTCTGACCTGCATCCCGGAGCCAGTCATTTAGTAGCGTACGAGCATTGGTTTCATCGAGTGGGATTGGAAATGCATTCGTCCAGTCTTGAGCATTCTCATCGAGATAGCTGGCAGGATCCTGCTGATCCTTAAGGGGGTATTGTTCAACCAGATACATAAGTTGGTCAACGGTGCCTGCCAGTATCCGACGTGTCTCTAAGTTGCGAAAAGCTGCGGGTAAACCCTCTTCGAAATCGGCGATCAAGTCAGCCGTAGTTTTCCGGTTACTCTCTGTCCGGTAGTAATGCTTAATGCCTCGTCGTATTGCCCTCCCGAATCCATGCGACTCACTTTTCACTAGAGGCCAAGGCAGGCCCCCCTCTGTGAATAACGAACCTAGTAAGTCTCGACCATTGCCCCGGACACGTATCGGCCTCTTCCAATAAGCAAGCCCCTCGTTGGTCAACGTTGCACGCTGCTGCGGAGTTAACAAAATCTCCAATTCCTCTTCAGCCCCAGACCAGGACCAGGAGCCGTTGTAGTTCCTGCGATATTGCTCACTGACGAAAAGACAAAAGCAGGCCCCCATATACATGGCGTGCAAGGAGTTGCTTCTTTTTTTGAATTCTTGTTTTAGTAGTTCGAGAAGCGATTTATATTCTTCCTCGGATATCTGATAGGTATAGAGAGGGTTGCCATTTGGGCCTCTGAAAAGCTCACGACTAAACAGTAGTTCGCTGAGCCAGGCTTTCAGCGGGTTGGTTAAATTTGGCGATTTTTTTATAAGCATCAAGAAAGCCCTTCTGATATTCAGTAAATCCTAAAGAACTCGCTGGCCACTTGGCCGAAAATCGACTGTACTAAAACTATATGACTTAATCAGCAATCGTCTATCAGATCAAGTCTAAGCCATTACACGGTATAGCCGTTCAAACCCACCAAAACAGTTAATTTCTACCAATTCCAGCACGGCTCACCGGACACCCGCCTCTTTAGGGAGGTATTCGTTAGCACTACGGCATCATTTGTTTGCAGTGTTGTTACGGCCTCCGTGACATCAATTTCTGTCTCCCGCTTACCCTCCAGAATTTTCCATACAACCTCATCAATTGTGCCGGGTATTAGCGGCACGATAATCACTACGTCGCGCTGTTGGCCCAGCCGGTATGTCCTATCCTCAGCTTCACCCATGAGCACCGGGGTCCAGGGCATAGAAGGAAAGGTCACATAAGTGGCGGCAATGGGAGTGATCCCAACGCCTGTCGCCACGGTGCTACCGATAAATCCCCTGACCTCGGGATCATCTTGGACCGTGTCGAGAGCCTTTTGCCGCTCAGTGCCCAAGTCAGCGCCGAACAGACGCACTGCCTTGATGCCCGCTGCCGCACAGGCGTCATGCATAGCATTGACTATGCTCCTGTACTCGCAAAAGATGATGATCTTCTCTTGAGCCTGCAGACCTTCCATAGTTTCGATCAAAAACGGCGCCTTGAGCGTCTCCAGGCACTGACGCAGCTTGGCGATTTTAGGCATGACCATCACAGGCTCACGTCGTTATAAATCGCCTTGTATGCCGTAAGATCTTCGCTGGGCGAGATATAGCGCACAGAATGTGTTGTAGCGCACAGGTCAAGTACATCCTTGCGTCTGCGCAACATCCAACCAGCCAAAGCGCGGGCTAAAGCAGCACGGCGTTCTCGCGAACTCGTAAAGGTATTCCTGAACTCCTTGAGCTCCATACGACCCAGCGAGTGATCCCAAACGCCAACCCGACTTCACGAACAAAGCCACCCAGACGTTCATAATTTGAAATGCCCCATTAACAGCCGTATATCGTCGAGATTCGATCATCCCATGCAAAGCCGACTACAGCATCGGGATACACTGCGTGGATCTCGCGTTCCCAGTTGATACGCAAAGAGGCGGGGCAGACAATAAGCACTCTACCCTGCCCTGCAGCTAGACGAGCACCTACAACAGTCTGGCGGGTCTTACCCAGGCCCATATCGTCGCCCAAGCACGCTTCTGTCTGACCTGCTAGGTGACGGACACCATCGACTTGATAGTCCCGTAAACCTGCGCCCACAGCGATCGCAGCCAGCACAGCTTCATCAATGTCGACCGCGTTGCTTTGCTCCAGGTCGGCAGACAAAAAACCCGCTCCATCCACATCTTGGGCGGGGCCGCTTTCCCCTTGCTCAAGAGTCGCAGCAGGCACCTGGATGGGCGATTCGTCCGCGCTTGGTGATACCAGCTCTTCGAGTACGACGGGCTGCTCATGCACGAACGAAAACTCAGCCGCCACGCCTGCTAGGTCACGGAGCACATGCTGGATGTGAACTACGTCACCGCGTACTTGCCACGCCGCAGCGGGCTTATGAAATCTCCCCTGTAGCGCGCGCATGGCACGCACGCACAGCGCATCGTAAGAAAAACTGATGGCATGTTGGCCATGGTTGAGCTCGCCTCTGGCCAGCGCAAAAATTTGAACGTCGAGCAGTTGAGTAAAGTAATCAGGTTCGGGGGCCCGTATAGCCGCTTTTAATAGCGCAGCAGCCCCATCAAAATCAACATGCTCACGCAGATAGAGCGCCTGCAACCAGGCTAAGGCATGGTCTGCGCTGCCCTGCTCCAATACCCACATCCGCCGTCCAGGACACCACCATGCCCCAGCTTTAGACAACCGGGCCGCCATTCCTGAGATATTGAATAGCTGTAACCCAAGCCTACGACCGTCAAAAACGGCTTGAATCAGTAAATCAGGAGTCTTTAACGAGATTGGGATAATGCTCAATGGTGCAGCACCTAAAACGCCGAAAACTCTACTGCAAGCAAGCTGGAGGCAAGAATAAAGCCACCGACTCCAAAAGAGGCAATAAATAAATCACTGCCTTCATTGCTTACGGTGCAGGTCATGCCTAGTACGCCGAATATAGCTAAAACCACAAACATCCAATACACAGACATTTTCAATCCTCCGAATTACAATTTAGTTCCAGGATGAAGAGGGTCGGCTCCGATGTAACAGTCGTCTGGCGCATCCGGCCAATCACGACGGCACACATCAAAATCTCCCTGGTTCCAGGCCATAAGAAAATATAGACCGTCATCTGTATTCATATCGATGGCGTATTCAATTGCCACAACTGCTGCATTCATAATTGCCTTTCCTTTTAAATCATCGGGGCTATTCTCGAGCAAGCACCCGGCTGATACCATGGTGCCTGCCACCTGCACAAACAGGCACTCCCTGTTTATTTAACTGATCAAGCAAGCACATCCTCATCCGACAGCACATCTTGATCACGAGCTGATGCAGGCCGGTTTGCTTGTTTGTAGGTGATCGACTCAATGCGAGTGAGCTGCAGGGCTACATCCTCAGCGACAATCTTGATGACTTGTACCTCGGCATTCGTGGTCTCATCTTTGGCAAAGAAATCCCGCTCCTCACCGATGACCAGCACGCGAGCTCCCTTGCGCAAAAACTGCGCGCACGCCTCGGCCTTGCTGCCATAGATCTCGACCTCGCGCCAAAAGCCCCCAATCTGCCCAACTTCACCGGTGGCCTGGTCCACCCCATAACGCCCAAAGTACACACGCATACTGCACACACTAAACTCTTCCCCCGAATTGTTCTTACGAGGAATACGTTTCAAGGTGGGTGAGTCGCCCAGGTTGCCCTTACCAATAAACAAGTTCTGCATATCAACTCCTTTCGGTGAAAAACAAACGACTTGACCGTATGGCCAAACTGCCCTGCATTAACTGGATCACGTCCCACTTCGGCTCGGAATTGGCCTGGCAAAAGTGTGGACTTTGCGTTGCTGACTCAGTAACTTCAGTTCACGTACGAGCCCACGCAATTTGAGGTGTTGCGAATTGAACTCTTGTGCCTGGGCATTGGCGTGTTCGTACCACTGCCGCAGCACGGTCGGTAGGACCGCATATCTTGAGTGCGCCTCTTCCCATGACAGATGCTTTCTTGTGCCAATCTCTCGCCAACGCAGCGCCATATAGCCGTCAGCTTTACGACGGTGCTCGGCCAAATACATGGAATAGCCAGCCACTTTCTTTGTGGCAGCACAGAGAGCGACCATATCTGCTTCAACCTGGTCAACTTGCATGAGATGGTGGCGCAGCGACTGGGCGGTGCCCCTACCCGTAAAGGGCTTTGTGTCAATCACGCCCTGACACGTTTCGTTCTCCAAGGTCTTCCTTGCCCACTCAACCACATTGACACGTAGACTTCGAGTTCGCTTCGTCATCCTTTCGCCCTTTCCTCACAAATCCCTTTCTTCACACCAAATCCGAATCGGCATCTTGAAACTGATTGGCTTCGCGCTGTGCTTCAGCTTCGGCCAGTTGCACACCTACTGACTGCAACAGGCTCCTTTCCTTCTCAGTTAATGTGTATCGTCGTCGAGAATGGCGTGGTTGCAGCTTGGCGGTAAACACGTCGGCAGGGACCATGCCGAATACTTCGCGCACGAATTCCACACGCTGCTTGCCCTCTTCTGAAGCATGTTCCGTAATGAAGTCCAGTCGAGACAGCGCATTGATGTCTGGCTGCATGAGCCAACGTGAGAACCTGGCGACCTCATTGAATACGCGACGGATAAAGCGAGTCATTTCTGTGATCGAACGGCGCATTTGCTGATCGCTTAAGAGCGTCTTGCGACCCAGCGTCTTTTGCAAACGGATGAAGTAGTCGTAATCAACAATCAAGCGACTGATGCTGTATCCGTAGGGGGATCGGAACCCTAGCTGCAAAGACTGCGGTTGAGCAGACTTCAACACGGAATAACTCAACCCACGTTGCTGCTGGCTGGACAGCAAAGTCTCGGCAGCCTTGATTTCATCTTGCAGCCGCTCATTCACTTCTTCCATGGATTGTTCATGACGCAGCAAAGACCAATCGGCATAGGGATTGTCATTGCCCGTCAATAGCCATAAGCTGCGCAAAGAACTGGCAACACGGCGACCACCCACAATAGGCGCTACATCCGAGCCAGGCTCACGAACACGCCCCATAAACAGCCTGAACGCCTCTTTGGTATGCAAGGTCATCAGATCGTCTTCTGAATCAACCAGAGAGCCTAAATCATCCATGGCAAAGAACTCGGCTGGTTTGACGTCGGGATCAGAACCCTTGCGCGTGTGGAACTTGGCCTGCATACGAGCCAATTGATCTTTACGATCTTCCAGTTCGATATACCGCTCATAAAGTGGATCATCCTCACGCATCGGCCCTGCCATATACGCGGCCAGCAAGGCTTCCTCGCCGGTGATCGAATATCCATCGGCGAAGGGTGAACTCTCCTCCGTAGAGAACCCAATAAGGGACTTGGGTGCGGGAATGGCAGCGGGCTTGTCGCTGGACTTGAGTCGTGGCTGCTTATCAGTCGAAGTAGGCATAGGTAGTCACTGAGAAGAGGAAAATGAATGGAAGGTGACGGACATCATCAAATCGTCGACCCCTTGAAATCTGCCAGCGGTGTTGCGTTGACAGCATCCAGAAACGGGAACGTATTGGCACGGAACCCAGGCAACATGCCGCTCAAAGGGTCTTGATTGAGAAATTCCAACAAGGCGTCACTGTTGACTGTGACCAAGGTGCGGTAATTGGGCTGAGGCATCACGTTAATAAGCCCCATGGACTCCAATCTTTTTAATGATCGCTGCACCTGCTTGGGTGACACTTGCCCCCTCAATGAGTCCAAAGCCATCTTCACTGCTGAAGTTTTGACTTGGCGTTTATCTCCATGGTCTTGCAAGACAGTATGTAAAACTAAGGCATCGCTGTATTTGCAGATGCGATGCAAAAGATGGACAAACAATTGTTCGTTAGTCATAGAAACGATCTCCTGAATCTGTTTAAGACAATGAGACAAAATGTCCCACCGCCCAACCGTTGGGCATTGAGACAAAACGTCTCACCTCCCACCCGGTGGGGATTGAGACAGAATGTCTTACCTCCCAACTGTTGGTGATTAAGACAAAATGTCCTACCGAATGGGGTACGGATGAGTCCGGCGGTCATGGCAACTTCCTCATGGTCTGCACCTGCTGGCGCAACTGAGCAAAGGCCTCCTCTTTCGTCATTGGAGGCAGAGTTGTCGTCAGGTTTGTATTGAGTGCCTTGATGTGCTCTTGGACGGCATCTTGAGCATGTCGATTTTGTTCACGCTGGTTCGCAATGCTTTGCGCATATGCCAATTGCACACGACCGGATTCCAAGCCGACACGCAGTGAATGCAAGTAGCCAGGAGGATTTGCGATGTGCTTGCCTGGATTACGCAACTGGCCTTCCAACTCATCAAGCAAACTCTGACGATGCTCTGGCTTGGCAATGGATAGCACTTTGCGCACGGCCTCATGCCATTGCTTGCCAAGCACGCTGGGTAAAGTGACATCAACCTCGTCGTTTTGAAAATTCAAATCATCACGACGACAACCCACTATCTCGGCCAGTGCCTTGGACTTATCCCCTGCAGACGCCGTGGTGATGGCGGGTCTTGTAGTTGTTTGAAGAGATATTGTTGTATTGTTGTTTCGCGGTTTGGGCAGCTTAGTTTCGCGTTTTGGGCAAGTTAGTTTTGCGGTTTGGGCATCAAGTTTCGCGTTTTGGGCAACTGGGCGAGTTATGAGGTCGCTTGTTTTTGTGAGTTGCCCACAAGCTGCCCCAGGACTCAGTGAGGTCTGATTAAAAAGACGTCCAGGATTCATACTGGCAGGGTCACGCAGCGCGTGCTGGACGGTTGTGTTCGCCCGTACTGCGCCAGCACTATCCAAATCAAACAGCGGCCTTTGTGACTGTGTGCCAGCTCCAAATAATTTGCTTGATCGCGATGGCGCAGGCTTCTGCACATTCACAGGGCCAGGTTTGGATACCGATGTCAGTTTCGGTGCATCAGCAATGAGTGGCTGATCGGTAGACTCAGACTTGAGGGGGTACTGCTCCTGACCGTGCAACAAAGGGCATAAGGCCAACAAGTTAATGCGTATGCGATTGCCGGCTTCCTGGAGTAGGCCCATTTGTTTCAGGCGATCACGGGCATTGCGTTGTGTTTTGCTGGTCAAGCATAGAGCGTTACGAATCGCCTGTTGAGACAGCGTAAATTCACCTTCAATGCTTCGGCTGTAAGTAAGAACATGCCGTTGCTGAATCAGCAGATACGATAAGTACAAGCCAGAGGCCACATTGCCCGCAATATCCGCCAAGGGCCGGTAGAAGCTCACGTAGCGCTTCAGCAATGGTGCGAGCTGCGCCCAGTTTGCTTTCTGATCAACAACCGATATCCCCAGGCAAGAAGCGAGACGATCCAGGTTGATACGGTAATGGAGCTTGGCCGGTCTACCAGCCAGCTTTTCTTGGATCAGCGAATGTTGAACAAGTAAGAGACGGGCGCTCTCTTGCTCCCGGCTACTCAGTCCCGTTGCTTGCGTACACTGTTTTGCCGTCAGAAAGAACCAGCCGTCACGATTTTTATAGTGAACGGCAGTATGCCGAGCCCAATAGAGCGCGTGCCCCAAAAACAAAGCGGCTTTGAAATTGCCCAGCGTTTCAGCCAGGTTTGGGTAGTACTGCACAAACCCTTGACTGGTGAGCAACTGCATAGCCTCATCAATTAGAGACGCCGTCGTTGTATCGGTGTTTAATGCGGCACCCATAGCCATCTCATCCGTATCGCTTGGAAAGAACGGGTTGTGACGACGATGAGCCTTGTTGTTGATGAACCTCTTCGAGCGAGTTAGCCAATGAAGCGGACGCTTGGAGAATGGCATCCGCAACAACATTCAGATGCAAGCGGTATTCCGGCACACGTCCTGGCCCCGACTGCTCACTTAACATGCCCAGTGCAATTAAGTCGCGTCGGCATGTCCGCTGCTGAGAGGCAGTGATCCCGGTGACTTGATGACATTGAGTCGCTGATAGGCGAAAAACATAATCATCATCCTGGAATTCCTCGGGTTTGGCTTGAGCAACACGCTCCAGCACAGACGAAAGCCATAATCCCGTGATGACATTGCCTGTAATATCGACATATAGGCGATGGAAGCTGATTGGCGTTTGTCCCATCAGATTCAATAGCGCCGCCTGCGCTAGAAAGTCTTCACTTGGTGCTTCTTTACTGTTCTGAGAGCCATCGGCATGAGAGGACGGTAAGGCCCACCCGCCCTGCGTATGGCCATCACAATCACGCTCTGACGGAGGCAGAGTCGACGGATGCGGCGCAGTTGTAGAAGTGATTGGCATAGTCATAATTTCGTCCATGTGGCTTTATCCTTGCAGTGGTGGCGTCGTCGGCTTTATTTCCAAACCAAGCTCATCATCCTCAGCAAACTCGACAATGGTTTGCTGGAGGACACTGATTCGCAGATCAGGAAACTGTTGGTGTAAGGCGTAGATTCGGTCTCGGCAGGGTTGCTCAGACATCGATTGCTGAATATCGAACCAGGCTCGATGGATGGCATCACGCACAGCGACTGGAGGCAGGGCCGTACGGCCGCCAGGCTCCCCTCCCGGTCTGAGCTGCGCGCGCAAGTCCCGATACTCCTCGTGGGACAGCTTGAAATACGCACACACCATCCGACGCGAAGCGCCGTGGATCACAAAGTATTCGCGTAACTTGGCGTGCTCACGCCGCATATCGAGCAGATGTAGCCCTTTGCTGATGACCTGTTCAGACAATGAGAACCACATTTCCTGCGGAGAGTTGGCCAGATTCGTGATGTCCCGAGTGGTTCGGTAACGCAAATCATCGAGAAACTCGGGTGAGTAGCCCGCACGCAGTAGAGAGTCCATGTGACCACCATCGATTTGCTCAATAATGTGGGCCAGCAACATGCGCCGTAGAACAGGACATTGAATGGGAATTTTGTTCATGAAATCTCCTCCGTCACATCCGGCATGAACAAGGGCACAAATCCGTCCAGTTGACGCTCTGGGTAGCGGGTCCGAACCCGTTCCATTTCTGAGAGCAGACGTGTGACCAACGGCCCCAATTGCTCATGCCGCACCACCAGGCCCATGGTTTGAAGCGAGACATGGTCAAATGCCTCGCCCAGCAACTCCTGTGCTCCTGCCTGAAACTGCTCCTCGCCCTGCTCCCAAAGCTGTTTCCACGCAATGGTGAAGCCATCGGCTTCGTATGGGATGAGCTGCGTAAATCGACGATCAAGCTGACCGGTGAGACTGACCAGGATTTTCCACAAGGCTCTGCGGTAAATGACCAATTCTGGTTCCAGCTCAATCCCATCAACATACCCAATACCTTGTGAAGGAAAGTCCAGGTAAAAGCCAAAGATGTGGTAGGGCTGATCGCTTTTAAAAAGCACATCCGACATGTCGATCAGGCTCTGAAACTCGCCTAACACCGTAAATATCGGCTGTGGATCGAACCCCTCCCCCTCCCCCTCTCCGCTCAAGACCACGTTCTGGGAGACCGATGGGGAAGCTGGCAAAAAGGCACCGCCAGAACTGTCGGGCTTACTCTTAGGCGTAGGCACACTGGCCAACATTCGACCGAGTGGAGGCTGAGTAGGTGCTTGAATTGCTAACGGCTTGGAGGCCACTGGCGCCGTAGGAGTGGCTTCGATCAGCCTCAGGGTCTCAACCTCCAGGCGCGGGTTCGCCTCTAGAGCCTGGGCCATGGCCAGCAGTTTCTCAGGGGCTACACCCAAGGTGTCAGCGATGGCTACGTTGACCTCATCAAGCAACTGCGAGACGTCTAAAACCTGCTGAGCACTTTGATCTGCCGTGACAGATTGTTGGCTCATCACAGCGGCGTACTTGTGCAGGATTGTCTGTAGCGCTGTTTCAGCGACTGCTTGCTGGCTGAACTTGTCAGCTAGTTTTAGCCACTGCGAGATCTGCGGTTTCAATAGCAGGTTCACATCGCGTGTTTGTAGCCAGCGCCCGATCGGGGTCAGATACTCAACCGCAAAAAGGAAGTTTTGCAGCATGCTCATGCCGAAATTCAGGCCGCTGGCCTGGCGCAACTCCCGGTTCAATTCCGTGGTCGAAAGCGATTTGCCCGATTCTCTCTCGAAATGTTCCTTAAACGACAGCACTCCCTGGGCTTTCTCCCAGAACGAAATCTCGCCACGCTGCTCGTTTTCAGCCAGGTGCGCCGCAATGGTCGGCGCGTCCCCTTTCCAGACCTTGACGATGACCGTCAGCCGCGCAAAGCGTTGGTCACCCTCTTCGTACAGCTCTTTCGCAATACGCAGCCGTGTATTCCCGCCGCCGTAGACCATGTAACGCGGCTGACCAGGACGCCTGGTAACGCTGATATGGTTCAGGATGCCGTTGGCCCGAATCGACGCCTTAATCTCGTCATAGAGTGGGTTTATTTCGGTACGCGGGTCAAATTCGTACCGATCAATATCGGTCACTGCCAAATTTGAAATACTGCCATCGACAACATCCATAGGCGTCATCGCACCCATGGCGTTCAGCGGTGGCGGCGTGCCCATCAGGGAACGTTTGGCAATGTCTTCGTAATTCGATTTTTTTGAGGACACGGGACTGGTCTCTCTTAGTGTTGAGCTCAACTCAGCGTTCATGCGCAACTGCGCGGCACGCTGACTGGCGGTCAGCAATTCCGGAGTTTTAGACATGGCGCGCTCTACGAGTTAGTCGTGAGCGGGCTGTCTGGCTCGTCTGACGCGGAGATAGGGACATGCAATGCAGCGAGCGCAGGAGCTAGCTCATTGCGATGATTCGGAGTGAATTTATTGCTCAGGTTGGGGATCAATTCCCACAGCAAACTGTGCATGTGATCGCCCGCTCTAACCGGATCAATCCAGTGAGCCGGGACTTGAGCAGTAGCGGCTTTTTTGTACGCTACCGCTTGTGGAATCTGGGTGGCCAGCACGGTGACACGCCCGCTCATTTCAATGAACTGATTGCGGATTAGGCTGGACATAGTGCGGCTATCAACCGTGTTCTCGCTACGGTTAATCACGCACTGGATTGCGGGCACTTTGTAGCCCAGGTTGGAGGCAGACTCGTGACGAGCCACCAGTTTGATCGTGCCGTCAACGAACTCACGGGCCGACAGAACATCAGGGGCTACAGGAGCGAGAAGCACATCCGCCGCATTGACGGCTGCGTCTTGTAGGTGGCCCACTGCCCCTTGGGTGTCGATGATGCAAACGTCGTACTGAGCACGGATATCCGGGTTACTCAGGGCCATCCGAATACGCACCAGGCGATCAAGCTGATTAGACAACCAGATTTGAAGGGGGCTGTCGTCACGCTGAGTGTCAGAACAAACAATATGCAAGAAACCGCCCTGCACATTCAAGCTTGAACGGTCACCCTCGAATTCGGCAGGTGGAAATTCGACGTGACTAATGCAGTCCGTGGTGAGTGCTCCTGACATCACCATTTGCGTTAAGCCATAAGGGGCTTGATGAGCCAGTTTGTAATAGCGAGTCAGAGATGGCTGAATATCCGCATCAATTAAAAGAACGCGATATCCGAAATCAGCAAGCAATCCACCTAAATTGGCAGTTAATGTGGTTTTGCCAACACCACCTTTAGTGGCAACAGTTGTGAACGTAAGCATTTTAAAAACCTCGTTGAAAAAGCAACGAGTTTTCTGCTTAAATTACTGTATAAAAAATACTAATAAACAGGTGGACTTAACATAAAGCGACATTATGCGTTAATTATTAGCGAAATAAACAAGAGGTCTTTATTTGTCCCACACAGCAATCTCGCAGGACGTTCAACCAGCTTATCTTCAAGCAAAAAGGCACTCAATACAGTCGGAATCCCGCCACCTGCACCCACAAGGCCTACACCCAATCCTGGGCGATGCTCGCTTTCAGTTCCCTTATATCGGATTGATTGCCCCTAGGGCTGGGCTCGATGTGTTCTGTTGCATGAGTGTAGCCACCACAAGCACGCCAAGCACAGCCGCTCAAGATCAACCCGCCACAGATACAGAGCGGTGTAGGACGACGGAACGAACGCAAGCCCTATCCCTGATCGCCCGAGCCCGCAGCCAGCACACTGGTTCTGGTCATCGTTGCTGGCGCCTGAGATGGCTTTACTGCACTACCAGCTCAACTCGTCTATTGCGCGCGCGCCCTTTTTCGTCTGCATTGCTTGCTACCGGAGAAAAAGATGCGACACCTTTAGCCAGCAAGTTTTCCGCCTTAACACCATATGAAGTATGTAAAGCCTGAACAACTGCCTGAGCTCTACTCTGCGACAAGGTCAGATTGGCATCAAGCGAACCTTGATTATCCGTATGGCCCACCACATATACTTTTAGGTCTGGATAGCTAGAGAGCAATTTAGCCATTTCTGATAAGGCCGTATCCGATTCTGGTTTTATCTCTGCTTTAGCGCTATCGAAGTAAATTCCTGGAACCGTGACATACCCTTGGCGTTCGAGTGATTGTTGCAACTCGTCCGCTTGTAGCACTTTAATTTGATCCAGTTCCAATTGGGCACCTTCTACGATTTCCTGATAGAGATAGGTCCTGTGATTGGACGTATCATCCACCACATGCAGAAAAACGTGGACCTCTCCTGCCTCATCACTACGACGGGTGAGCAAAACACGCTCACTTGAACTACCAAAGACCGCATCGCCAAATGCAGTAGGTCGAACGCGTCCTTCAAGGGAAATAAAGGGCATCATATCCGGACCACACGTCTCTGGGCCATGGCAGGCAAACAGCGTTTCAAACCCGCCTTGCTGCAGCGCTTTCTCGTAATTTCGCAGAACCTCCAATGCTGAATGCTCACCCGGAATCCGGTAAGCGATGCGAGTGACCTTACCCTCCAATTCAAGCAATTGCCCCGGTGCTTTCTTGTCCTTAATGATTCCCGCAGGCAACACGGCGGCATCGTAGTTTTTTCTCAAATAGTTGCGAATCTCTGCCCCTGGGAATCGACTCAAAAGCGGATGATCGCTAGAACCTTTGACGTCAGCGGCAAAAACAGCTGGCGTATCCACTATCAGCAACACCAGAAACACGAAAGATAAAATTGTCTTTAACATATATTTTAATTATAAAAATAAACCGCTATTTATTACTATTTACATTCTGATTTTTTTATTCTTGGTTTTTATTATCATTAATATTTTTTGTTGTTATAGGTTCCGCAATGCACGACGGACTTCTCCACATTTTGCGGGATTGGTGAGTTCAAAATCCGTCACCAAACGCGTCTTTGGATCGTAGGACATCGTTAGCTGACAGGGACGGAGTATGTCTCTGTCCTCATAAATAATACCTGTCGTCATTCCTGGTCGATCCAAGTTATGGTATGCGTAAGTATCTGCCTCCACGGTGACTCGTTGGTAGTAGGAAAGATTCCACTTATAGGCAGGCTCTCCATTCAAAACGGTTTCAACTTCCCCGCTACGACCGAAAGCATCACGATATTTTTCTATGCTCTCCCCCCTTACCATCGGTTTTTCTATGAGCTGAATACCTAACGCGGAGCCTATTTCAGCAGCACAGCCACCAAGACTTATCAGGGTTAAAAACGAAATAATTAATTTTATGATGTGTGTCATTTTATATAAAAAGATACAAATTGTATTAAACGATCCGCTCGGAATAATTCCAAAAGCCACGCGTTTTTAACACACATTCTGCAAGCTCAGGCTTAAAATTTTTCTCTTTTCCAGAGCACGCTCGATAAAAACAATTCAAAGAGAATTCGCACTCTTTTTCACTCATAGCCATGTTGCAAGACTATGACGGAACGCCTGGCTAAGCACTCAACGACTCAGCCCATATCCATTAAGCCTCCACATCGCCATAGTCGTTTTAATACGCAACTGTGTACGGCAAGCCCCTTCTTTTAAACGCAAGGTCAAAAGTATCTGGGTTGTTTGCCTTCTATTGGGAAGCGGACACCCACTGCATACGGCGTGTAGTGATTTGCTCGTAACTAGCAACGAACAATCCCACATGGAGGGAACGGTCTGCGCCCAGTACAGAGAGAAACAATGACTTCCGGTGCCCCAGCCGTTCTGAGTACACGTCAAATCCCGACAAGGAAAGCACCATAAGATTGAGGCGCAGACCCAAGCCGACAAGGGCAACCGCCCTGAGCCTTGCGTGCAAAGCGCAAGACCAGCCATGCGCGACATTTCTGGCGAATCTGAGCACGGCCGGAGCAACGCCATTCTATCGGGACCTGTACCCTGCTCCCGTCGATCCTGCTACGCAGACCGGCCCGCCAATAGTCGTTTTTTCAGCGCTATGTGATGTCGCGTTTGAGCCGCCGTAATCCTCACAAAGCCACTAACAGCCAATTATCGCCCCCCATGTGATCTGTGTTTTGCCACAGCCGCGTAATAAATCAGAGGCCTAATTAGTTTTGTTACAAGCCGACGCCGCCCGCTGCATGCCTTGTGTTCACACGGCCAAGCTTGATGGGTTCCTCATAGCGGTATTGGGGATCAGGTTTCCTTCCCAGTTAAACCAAAAATAAACGCCTGCAAACCAGAATGAAGCCTTTTGTTGCATCACTCGTACATTTACTAACGCAGAGTGCAGTCGGCAGGGATGGAAAACAAGATGGGAATGCAGACGGGGATCTCGAGACAGGGTCCCAACCGAATTGAACTCTATTGTTTAGGAACCTTTCGTTTGTTGATCGACGGGCAGGACCGCAGTCACCTGTTAAGTTATGACAAGGTCAAACTGCTGCTCGCTCTTCTGGTGCTGGCGCAGGGTCAGGCGATAGCACGAGTCAGGCTGGCCGATATGCTCTGGCCCGAGAGCGACCCCGAGCAGGGGCGCGCCCGGGTGCGCCATGCATTGTATGTGTTACGTCAGGCATTGGCCCCCTTGTCCAAGGTGCTGCGTAGCTCCACGGCAAGCCTAACACTGGAGTCCGACACGGTCTGGAGTGACGTTCTGTACATAGGCAGCTCCACGGCGACCGAGCTGGACGAGGCGCGCAACAAACTAAGCCTGTATCAAGGCCATTTCCTGGACGGCCTTAAACTGCCCAGTAGTGACAGTTTGATGAACTGGCACAACAACTGGAATGCACGCCTAGACATCGAGCTGGCGCAATGCCGACACCATCTGATCAAGGCCTTGATGGCCAGCGAACAGCAGCAAGCAGCCTTGGCTTATGCCAAGACCTGGGTCAATCTTTGGCCCGAGGATGAATCCTGCCATCGCTTACTAATCCGACTTCTGGTGCAGGACAATGATCATGACGCGGCCATGCTGGCCTATCAACAATGCTGCGATGTGCTGCAACAGCGTCTGGGTGTACTACCTGATGCACAGACGCGCGCCTTGTTGTGCACCGGCGCAAACGCGGCACCCGCCTTACACGGACCGTCCGATCCCGACGGCTACCACTTTCGGGCCATGGCCACGGTGGCCATTGCCATAGGCTGGCGCCCCAACCCGGACAGCAGCGACGATCCCATGGAGACAGATTACGAAACCAGGACCTTTCTCCTGCGCGAAACGCATGAGCGTGTGGTGCGCCATGCTCGCGAACACGGGGCTTGGATAGAGCAGGAGCATAACGCCACCTTGCTGGCACATTTCGGCTACCCTGCCATCAATGAGCGTCCTGTGGCCCCTGCTTTGACGCTGGCGCGCACGCTAACCGGTCTCAACCGGCCAGCCCAAGTCAGTCTCGGCCTGGCCGTTCATGCCGATGTACTGCCCATTGATCCGACCACGCCCATCAATGCACACCATTTGCTCTGCCCATCAGTCATTTCCCTGGCCTGGCAAGCGGACAACGGTGCTGTCTTGCTCAGCAGTCAGGCGGCTGCACGCCTGTCGTCCTGGTCTCTGGAGTCCTTGCCATCGGGCAAAGAAGCGTCCTCATACCAGCTACGTCTGAGCGAAACCGCTACCGATACCGGCCGCATTCACGGCCGGCTGCGCGAATTCGACATTCTGCTTCAATATTGGAGCGGTCGTCTTAGCGCGGCGCCACGCATGCTGTTGCTGCATGGCCATACAGGAATGGGCAAAACCAAGCTACTGCGTTCGCTGCAGGACTATGTGCGCAATGTGGAAGGTGCCGTCGTGGCGCTGCAGACCCAGGAAAACGAAGTACGCAGCCCTTACGCGCCGGTACTGCGCTGGCTGCAAAAAGAGCTGCGATATGTCACACCGGATACGCCCAACACCCGTAGCAGCGAACAGGAGGCGCAGCTACATCAACGATTAATGGCCCAGTACGACCTGAGCCTTGCGCAGGCCGATACTCTGCATCAGACCCTGATTGAACCGTCAACACTTAGCCAGAGCGCGGTGCGCGAACAAACACAACACGCCTTGCTTGCCCTGCTGCACGCACTTTGTCGGAACCAGACCTTGTTGCTGACCTGGGAGGACCTGCATTGGTGCGATGCCGCCAGCCTACAATTGTTGCAGCGTCTGCTGGCAGGCGAGGAGCGGCTGCGCATTGTGGCTACCTCACGCCAGACCTTGCCTGAGTCCTGGCCTGTCCTGCCCTTGCGTATTGGCGCACTCGCTAACCAGGACTTGAATGAACTGATCAGTCAGCGCAGCCGCTCCATCAAGCTGCCCCGCGACATTCGCACGCACGTCATCGAGCGCAGTGAAGGCAGCCCCATGCTGGCACGCGAACTGCTGCACTTATATCAGCTCGGTCAGGACCTGACCCTGGTGCCACGCTTGCTAGATCAGTGCGCCGCGCATTTGCGCCGCCTGACCCCACTACAACGCGAGCTGGCCTACCTGGCTGCCCTGCTGCCCGATATTGACGAGTGCGTCGCCAGCCGCTTGCTGGAGCAACCCCAATCGACCATCCGCGCCACCTTACAGATACTGGAACAGCATGAATGGTTGGTACCCACCAAGCAATCCCACTGGCGCTGCCCCGATATACTGGGCAACTGTCTGCGCCATCTCATTATCCGTCCCGAGCGCGAACGGCTTGGACGACGGCTGGCCGAGCATATGGTCGAGCATAATCACGCGCCATCGGCTATTGCCACCCTGCTGGGACAGGTTCGCTACCAGGACACGGTCCAGTGGTGGCAACGCGCCATTGAGCACGCACTCGAACACGGTCAATTACAGGAAGCCGAGCGCTGCCTGTCGCAGGCCCTACGCAGTCGGCGCTTTATCGCCGATCCCACTGTACATTCACAAACCAGTTTTGCACTGCACCTGACCAAGGCCTCCTTGAGTACCGCCGCCACCGGCCCGGCCTCTCCCCGTTCGGTAGAAGCCTTCGAGCAGGTCAACGAGCTGCGGGACCCCGAACAGCCCCTGACCTTGCTGGCCAGCCTATGGGGCGAATGGTTGACCCGCCACAATCGGGGGCAACTGGACGCCTCCTTGCCGATTGCCGAAAAAGTACTGCGCCTGTCCCAGGATCAACTCAACGAGGCCTGGCAAGGCTGGGCCTGGTACGCATTGGCCCAGCATCGCCTGTGGCGTGGCGATCCGGCACAGGCAGAAGCGTTGCTGGTGCGGGCCCTGCCGTTGATCGGCATGTCGGCCGAACCCCAGGATGCCCAAGCCCTGCCATCCCAGAAGCCCTCGCAGGCGCTGGCCTATACCTCTCTGGGATTGTGTCAGGCCTTACAAGGCCATTTTTCCACTGGTTTGCAAAATGCCCGCCACGCCATCACCCTGGCCAGCTACCACCACCATCCTTTGGCGGGTGCCATTGCCTCCCGGCTACATCTGATGCGTATTTACTATCTGGCAGGAAATCTGCAGGAAATGGCTCAGGAGAGTTTGGCGTTGACTGGAACGCAGTCACCGGCCAAGCCCGATACGGTCTGGATTGCACTGGCCCAGATGCACCAATTACTACCCGCTGTGCTACAGACCCGCAACGCGAACCTGATTGAGCCCATGCAGGCCGCGGTCGAACGCATACGCATAGATATGCCTGTTGCTGTGGAAGGACAACTGTGTATGCTGGCTCGCGCCCTGCTTAGCCTGACGCGCGACGACGCAGCGTTTGCCGTATTGGCCGAAGCCGAGCAGATCAGCGAACAACACGGTTCCGTGCTGATGCTTCCCGAAATACAGTGTCTGCGCGGCGATATCTGGCTACAGCGCCAATGCCCGGACCTGGCCAGCCAACACTGGCAGCAGGCCCGGGAAAGCATGGACCAGCATGGGCTGCTGGCCTACCAGCACTGGCTTAACGATCGCCAGGCACTAATTCCGGGTTGACCCGCAAGGCCTGGGCAATCTGCCCGGCCACGATGCGGGCTTGTTCGCGGCTGTCATAAACCGGGCTTTGCACCCGATACAGATCTTTGCGTCCCGGACGAGGCAAGGGAATCTGCACAGCTTCAATCCCCAGCACGCCCAATTGCTCCACGGCAGCGCGGGGATCGGCAAACACCCCCACCTGAACACGCCAACCCTGCTGTGCCCGTTCCTGAGCTGGCGTCGCTAATGAGGCAAGCACTTGCTTGGGCGCAGGTTTGGCGGCCCGTTTTGACGCAGGCTGAACAGCATGTATTTGCGGTATCGGTGCAGACGGGGCCGAATCGGGCGGCAATAGCCCCTCCTCCTGAAACACCGTTGTTGGCGAACGCCAGCACTGGGTCACAATGTGCTCGGGCACCAAATCCTGCGTCCAGCTCGGTTGCGCCATCGGGCTGCCCACACCGGACTGCGCCTCGCGCAGTGTCAGCAATTGCTCGTTGATCTGAGCCTGTCGGGCCTGTATGCGATGCAACTGGTTCACGTTATCCACCAGATTACGTTGCCCCTGCAAACGCCAGTTCAAGACCAGCCACTGCACGCCGGCATCGATCAGACGCTCTTCTTGCTGCGGGAAGTCACTGGCCTGGAAACGGTGCTCGCCACTGCTGAACTCGTGCAAAAAGTCGATAAAGCCTTCTGCGCCCGGATAGACCCGCTCCAGCACAAAGCCTGGAAACTGAATCTGCAGCACTGCATCACCACACTGCCCTTGTGCCCATGCAAAGGTAGCCCTGGAGGGGAAGTTGAAGTTATCCAGCCGTGTCACACCGCTGGCACATTGCAAACTCAGGCGGGTGCGTTGAGGCAATTGACGCGCCCCGGTGTTGAGCAGCGGCGGCTCGGCATCGATCACAACGGCCGCGGCTAATGACTGGACCGCTTTGGCCTGTTTATCAAGCTCAGCCAGCTCCTGCTGCAAGGTTTCGATCTGGCTACCGCGCACACGCGCCGCCTGTTCATCGTGCAGGCGCGTTTCGGCATGAGCCACCTGCCGCGCCTGAACGGCGTTCGCGTAGGCATAGAACTGCCCACTAAGCGGCATACTCTGCCCCAGCGCGCTGCGCGGTCCGTAGCTTTGCGCATCACGGCTCACAAAGTAGCGCAAATCACCCTGCATGAACTGAGGCACGGTGCCACGATCACCGTACAACAGTTCATAGGCCAGGACGGGACTGCGCACATCCTGTACCACACTCAAGACCGAAGCGGCCCATTGATCCTGCAAACCGCAGGCGGTGCGCCGGGCGGTGTAATCCAGCACCAAGGCCAGCGGACCACGCATCAGAGTCCACACGGCATCCTCACGGGCAGTATCGCGCTGCAATTGGATGCGCAAGGCATCCAGACTGTGTTGGGCATCGTGCAGCAAGGACTCTTGCACTTGCGGGTCCTGTCCAAACCCCCAGGTCTGGCGTGCCAGTTCCTGCGCGCTGCCCGGCCCCTGCAACAAACGCTTGATCGCATCGGCAAGTTGAGTCTGATAGGCACGCAACGGCGCAATGCCCGCCAGACTGGCACTGACGCCCTGCACGCTTTGTGTCAACGACTCTCCTTGCTGCACCGAGCGCAGCCCCACATGCCCCAGTGCATTGACGCGTTGAGCCTGATCCAGCCAGCCTGCCAGGCCCTCCTGGGCGGGGGCCTGACGGGCGGCCAGACGCAGTTGCTGCAACGTCAGCATGCTAGCCACCCAAGCCGGGCGTTCTCCGGCAGGCACCTGCTGAAACAGCCCATCGACCGCTTCAAAAAGACGAGCATAGGGATCAGCCACTGAAAACAGACTGCTGATGGCGCCATCCCAATCCGATTCGGTCTGCAAATAAAAACGGGCATCGTTAAAGCGCACAATGAAGCGATACCAGGCGTCGTAGGACAGTTGCCGGAAGCCCTGTTCCAGTACATCACTTTGCCCCATCCAGAAACTGCGCTCACCTGAGGCTTCGGCCAGCTCCTGGACGAAACCCGAGATCGCTGCCGTACCGGTCTGCGTCAAACCGGCAGCGATCACAGGCGCCCTTGCATCGGGCCGGACACTCCAGAAGTCAGCCAGCGTAATCGGACGAATACTGTTTTGAAAATCTGCCCAGGCCAGCAGCCAGGAGGGTGAGCGAGAACGTAAGCCCAGCTGACGCAGCGCAGCCTGCAACGCATCCAGCTCCCCTTGCAGTTGAACCCGCTCAGGCGACCAGTGCAGATAATCCACATACTGTTGACCAAGCAGCACTCCAGTCTGCAGACCGACTTGCCGGGATGCCGAGTCGCCATACAAGGTCGCCAGCTCCATGCCCGGCAATGGCCGGCCCTGGAGTGGGCCGCCGCGTAACTGGCCGGCCACCAGATTGATGCGACGCACCAAATATTGACTCCAGGCAGCCACCTCTGTCTCACTGCCGCTACGACTGACGCGTGGCAGATCCTGCACAATCAATGGGTCCAGAAACGCCTGCAGGATTTCGCGCCGGAACGCATCCACAAAACGTTGCTGGTAAAACTGCTGTACCTGACGCACATGGCCCTGAAACGGCAACAAGGCCTGGACGCCGTGATTGGCACTGTCCAGCCTGCCAATGGCACTGCGCCAGATATTGAGTGACTGCACATCTTCGTCCAGCGCACCCTTTTGCATGCGTGTTTCGAGCTGCTGCAACGGTTGGGCCGCAAAGGCTTGCAAACTCGAGCGGGCGCGTTCACTGGAATAAAACAAACCGCCTGCCAGCGCACCACACAAGAGCAGCCAGACCAGAACCAGAGAATGACGCAAGACACGGCGCCAGGGCGACCAGCGGTCGAAGACTTGCCAGCCATACCGGCAAGACGGCAGGATGCGATCGAGCACGTCGCGGGCAAAGGCAATGCCTTCACGAGTTTGATGTGGAGTGCGCACCTGCCAGTACAGGCCGCGCAATAAAGGGGTAGCCGAATACGGCGTGGCCTCGAAGGCCGGGGCCAGCAAGTCTTGCAAGACGGCTTGCTGTGCCGCGATACGCTCGGGCAATTCAAACACCGGCGCAGGCTGCACTCCATGCTGACCCAGCACAATCCGCAATTGCGCCATTCGTCGTCCCATGGACTCGAACGCCTGCGCCAGAAACTGCAACGAGCCCTGCTCGGCACCTTGTCCGCCCACCCTATAGCCCAGCGCCTGATCGTAGACCTCGGGCGGCAATTGCTGCAGCCAGGCAGAAAGACCGGGGACATTCTCACCACCTTGCAACATCAGCCAGACAGGAATGCGCGCCTGAAAAACACGCGCCAAGGCATCATGGCGAGCTCGCATCTGTTTGCCAGCTGCCTGCAACTGTTCCTGATTGGCCTGTAATAGCCAGGACAAGTCGATATTGAAAACCAAGCCGTTAAGCGGCTCGCGTCGGCGTGTCCGCATCAACTGGTGCAACAGACGCGACCATGCCGCTTCTTGGGCCGTCTGCTCATCAGCACCGAGCACCGGCCCGGCCCACACCATGACACTGGCTTTCATGAAGAACCAGCCTACCCCCTGATCCAGTCCTGGCCCGGCCGCTGGCAGCGATTGCACAGCAAGACGGGCATAATCGTCCTGCGTCTGGCAAGGACCGACATCCAGGCTCAGCATCCAGGGCAAGGCATACAAGGACGAACGCCGTCCCCCCAGCCGTGCCTGACGCAACACCTGCAGCCCTGCCCCCCACTGGGCATCAAACGCGGCATGCTGGCTGCCCAGCGCACGCGGCATGTCCCGCGCCAGACGCCGGCGCAAACGCCACGCCAGCCAGCGCCGACGCAGCCCTGCAGCCAGCCAGATCAGCAACAGCGCGACCAACACCAGCGTTGGCAAGGCCCACAGCGGCCAGCCCTTGTGCATCACATACAACCAGGCCAGCCCCGTCAGCACGAGCAGCAGCGCCAAGAAGCCCAGCACACGCAAACTTCGTTTCAACATATCAATGGTCCATCAACAAAGCGTTGACCAGCTTGGCCAGTGAATGATCCAGATACAGATACAGCACCAGCACCAGCAGCAAGGGTGCCAGCAGCAGCGTCACCGTGTATCCACTGGGCCGCCCCGTCAATCGCCCGGCTGGCCGCGGCGGCGTGGCCTGTCCGGTACCCGACTGCGGAAACAGCGTCTGTCCCGCCGCAAAACCCGGCATGCCCTGCTCCTGACGTATCTGCTCGAGCAACTGCACTCGCCAGGACTCAAACTCACCGGGCGCGCGCGCCGCATATTCACCCTGGAATCCGGCAACCAGCACCAGGCCGTAAACCTCTCGCACCTGCGTGGCGGTCTCGGGCAGGGCCTGCAGGCGTTGATAAAACTCGCTGCCAGCGCGCGTGGTGGCAAAGTAATGACGCTGCAACGGCGTCAAACGCCAGTGTCCAGCCCCGGGCCAGGGACTGGTCATGGCCGTCTCGTCAATCCAGGCCACAATGGCAAACAGGGCGGCGCCAACCTCGGCCTGTTCATAGCCGCGGTCACGGGCGCGTGCGCAGGCCTGATCCAGCGCCTCGATCAACGCCGAACCGCTTTGAGCTGCATCGGCTTCCTGGGAGAAGTAAGTACGCGCCTGACGCATGGCCGTCAAAAAGAAAGAAGCCAGGCTACTGTCCTGTATCACGGGCATTGCGCTCACCATTTGCTGACAATCAGTTCAATCTGCAGATTCTCGGGTGCGCCCAGCGCAACCAAGGACACTGCGCGTGTCTGCTCCAATGCCGCCCAGCCCGGCGACATGGGATCGATGTAGCAGTACAAGGCTCCCGGACGACGAGGAATGCCGCGTGGCGGTTCGGCCAGTTTGAGCAGCTCGACCCCTCCCAACGAATGGGTCACCAGCAGCTCGACCTGGTCGGGGGCACACAGTTTGAAGTCGCCCGCCAGCGCCTGCAAACGCTCTTGCTGCTCGACTCCGGCATAGGCCACCAGGTGGTAGCGTTGGCGGGCGGCAAAAAACGCGTCCGGCAACTCAGCCTCGTACAAGCCCGCACTGGCGCCAGCAGGCTGTAAGCGGATCAACAGCTCGGGAGCAGCGACAATTTCATTGAGCAAGGCACTGATCAGGGTGCTCATGGCGTGAAACCCCGCTGCCAGATCTTCGTGCTGATACGGCGGGGCCAGCACCTTTCCGTCCCGGGTCTCGCCCATCATGTCGTAGCGTTCCGAGAAGGTGGACAACTCGCCGACCAACTGCCGCAACAGGCCATAAACCTGCCAAGGATGCGTCTGCGGAGCCTCCAGCACATGATTGAGCATGGGGCCATAACGATTGAGCACCTGCAAAGCCACCAGCAAACTCAAGTGGTTACCGTCCAGATCCTCCGTCCTGCCCAAGCCGCCAGGTTTAAAGACTTCCAGCTGCCGTGCGCGTCCGGTCAGCTCGTCGCGGATGCGGCGTATCGCCTCGATCAGCCAGGGACTGGCCGACAAATTCAGGCTGGGGGGGATGTACTGGCGCTGCAAGCGCGCCTGATCGCCGTCCTGCTCCAGCCGCGCCACAGCCAGCAGTTCATAGTGACCCAACTGAGGCAACTCCTCGTCCCAGAACACACGCAAGACGTAATTCATCAAGTCAAGCTGACCCTCAGGGCCCTGCGCGTAATCGTCCGCCACCGTGACCGGATCGGCAGCCGCCACCATGCGCGTACTCACCGTCTGAGCCTGGCCAGAATCGTCAACCACACTCACATTGGCCTGGCCGGGCATCATGCGCCGCAGTCCAAGGTACACCGTACGGCCAGTGGCCAGATCCGCCAGTTCAAAACCGCGCGACTCAATCACGGCATTACCGGGATACTGGATAAAACTGCCGTCGCGCAGCCGTGCCGTCAAGGCCAGCACTCTGAAATCCAGCGTCTGCAATGCCGCCTCGTCCAACTCCAGTTGCAGCACACCCCATGGGTACGGCTGAGTCTGGGCCATGAATAAAGCCAGACGCTGGTAGAACAGATTGTCGTTATGCTGGAAATGCTGGGGCTGCAAAAACAGACCCTGGTGCCAGAAGATCGGTTGCAAAGGATGAACGCTCATGAAATCTCTATGGGTGTTGATGACCGACGGGCCAGGGGCCCGCTGCCGGCAAAGTGGCCGGGGGCGGAATGACAGTATCAGTCTGACTCTCGATGATGGCTTGCGGGCCCAGCCGCAGACGAATACGCAGCGGCTCGGGCCGGGCCTCGTACTCACGGAACATCAGGCCATGGCTGTCAAGCTTGGCGCCAAACTGATAAAGACGGGTGCTGCGGGCTGGGTCCAGGTGCTGATAGCCCAGCGCGACGGCTACGTAACGGGCCTTGTCCACGCGTGCCAGCCGGATGCGCCGCTTGACGCCCGGCTCGATAAAAATACGATCCAGACTGAGCAAACCCGTCGGCGCGCTATCGGCCATCAACAGACTGGAGAGCTGATCGGGCCTGCTGGAATACGGCTCAAACACTGAGGGTTCGACCATCTGCGCCACCACCATCAGCACCGTATGCGCCTGCCCTCCCCAGGTGTTCAACTGTGGATCGGCATTAACCTCCAGCACCAGCGCATCACGCTCGTACTCCCACTGCAGATCCTTCAAGGCCTCGTCCTTGGACTTGGTCTTGAACATGCCGCAGCCGGTCAACACCAGTGCGGCCAGCAAGACCAGCGCGGCGCAGCGACCCGTACGGACAACATGACTGTGCCTCATCCTCAGCTCCCCACCATCACCGTACTTTGACTAGGGCTGATCACCGTCCCGACCGAATTGACCGGCATGCCGTTATGGCCCGTCATGCAGCCCATGCGCACAGCCGGTTTGCCCCCCACCATCACCGTCATGCTGCCGTTCATGAACTGCACTTCGCCTTTGATTCGATTGCTGGCTACGCCGCCGACGGTGCCGACCTCATCACCGCTGCTCATCATGATTTTGCTGGCCTGATTCAAAGCAGGCATATTGACCACCAGCACATTACGCACCAAGCCTGAAGGCTGGGCCATCTGCGTTGTCGCCAGATTGGGAAAAGGCGTAGGCACGGGACCGGCCGGGGTCGGCACTTTGCACACATCGGGAATCGCATTGGCCTGCGCCCCGCCATTGTTGAGCATGAACATAAATCAAAATCTCCTTGGTAATACCGGGCCTAGCCCAGATGCACTTGCTGGCCGTCCACGACCACACGTTGAGCACCCCGCAGCTCAGCGCTGCGGGCCCGCACACGCCAATCCCGCTCGATGACCAGCCGCTGCGAGGCAGCCGCATAGTCATCGTGTCCAGCCACACGCGTGACACGCTGGCCGGCATGTATCTGGCTCTGCCCATCGTGCTGCTGACGCTGGCCGCTATACTCCTGCCGCTGTGCAAAATAGCTGTGCAGGGACTGCCCTGCCAGATGCACTTGCCGGGCCTGTAACAGGTACTGCTCAGCCTGTAGCGCCAGATCCGCCCCTTGCAGCACCACGGCCTGCGCCGCTTGCAGATGCAAACCGCCGCCAGCCTGAACACGGACGTTGCCGGCACTACGCACCACGGTGTCGGCAGGCAGATGCAGTTGCGCCGTCTGACCGGAACGTTCCAGCACCGCCAGGATGTAGGCCTGCCGCCCATTGAGCGTCAGCAATACCAGATCACTCACTTGCGGCTGCAACAGGCAGGAGGCTGCCAGCGGTGCAAAGCAACTGCCCATGGGGCCAAGCACGCCCCAGCGCTGCCCAGCCTGGACATAGACTTTGGCCTGCACGGTGTGCCACTGAGCGATCTGTGAGGGGTCCTCCGCTATAGACAGCGGCTCAGAACCCGGACTAAGACAAGACATCTGCATCTCCTTTTTATAGAGCCGACAAAGTCCAGCGCGCATCGGCACGCCAGCGCTCGGCCTGCAGGCGTGGAATATCGTTGCCCTGCAGGTCTTGCTTGTCACAGCCATCCCAGCACACCTGGTGCAAATCGGCTCCGTGTACGCGCATGCCTTTGGCCTGCGCGCTGCTCAGATCAGCCCCTTGCAAACGCGCATAGCTAACATCGGCATACTCCAGACAGGCGCCCGACAGGCAGAGCCCCTGCGCATGCGTATGCCCCAGTCTGGCCTGTGCCAGACGGGCTCCGCGCGCACTGGCCTGCGGCAAGCGTGCATAATTGAATATGGCCCCCTCCAGACGGGCCCCGTCCAGGCAGGCTCCATCCAGCGTGCTGCAAGCCAACGACAGAAACGGTGCCACAATCTGCGACAGGTCGGTTCGCTCCAGATCACAATGCTCAAACGCACATTGTTCGAAACGGCCTTGTGCCAGATGCGCGTGCGCCAGATTGGTGCGACGCAACTGAACCTGAAACCACTGCGCAGCCACGGCCTGCAAGCCGGCCGCCTCACAATCCATCCATAAGGCCGGCCCGATTTGCTCGGGCAGGCGCAACCCCCTCAGATCGCAGTGTTGCCAGGTCACGCCATGCATGAGTGCCTGACTAGCCTGCACCTGGCTCAAATTGCACTGCAGCCACCAGCCATCGTCCAGAGAGGCCGCGCTCAAATCCGCGCCGCTGAAATCGCAGCGCTCAAAGTGCGCCCGGCTCAGTGCTGCTCCACTCAAGCGTGCACCCTGGAACTGGCAGTCGACCAACACCGCGTCCGATAAATCACAGGCGCTCAGATCGGCACCGCGCAGGTTCAATCCGTCCGCCCGCAAACCGTCGAATTTCAAACCACTATATTGACCGCCGGACAAATCCAGATCTCGAATTGGGCCCTGTTCGATCAGGGCCAACAACTGCTCTGCACTCAAACTCATCGTGATTTACCTCCTTGTGTGTGTCGGGCCCAGTCAGGCAAATGGCCTAGCAGCGCCCCATCCAAGTCCACGCTACGCACCGTGGCACTGCCCAGTTGCGCTCCGTACAGATTGGCTCCACGCCAATCGGTTTGGTCAATCAAGGCGTAATCAAACGCCGCATCCAGAAAATTGGCGCCAGGCCAGCGCGCTCCTGTCCAATTCACTTCTTTGAAAATGCTTCGTGCAGCTTGCACCTGCCAGCCTGTCGCAGCGCGTAAATCGCAGATCTGTAAAAAAGCATCGCTGAGATCGGCCTGATCGAAACGGCTGCCGCCCAAGTCACTGTCCTGCATACTGGCGCCCCGCATATCGGCGGACCGCATATCGGCATCACGCAAGATGCAGCCACTGTCCAAGCGCACATCGGCCATCTGCGCGCCCACCCAGTCCACGGCGCGGCCCTGCGCGCCGGAAAAAGTGGCGCCCCGTAATACCGCTTGCGAGAAACACACCCGATCCAGCGTGCATTGCGACAGATCAGCGCCATCCAACTGTGCGGCATGCCAATTGCTGCCTGCCAGACGGCAACTCGCCATTCCCAGGCGCTCGGCCTGGGCCTGGGCAAATACGCCACCTTCCAGCGAACAGTTTTCCCATTGCCCGGCAGCCAGTCGGGCCCCGCTCAGAACGACGCCCTGCAAATCACAGTTCTGTAAACGAGCACCGGTCAGATTCAATGCATCGATCTTTTTGCCCGCCAGAATGCATGCTTCCAACACGGCGCCGCTCAGATCTGCACCATCGAGCTCCACACCCCGCAGATCCAGTCCCATCAGGTGGCACCCGCTCAGGCTATGGCCCGCCTGTCGGTGGGCATGAAATTGCTCCAGCGTGTCGATAAACTGCTGCGGTGCTCCTTGAGCGGCCAACCCAGCCTGCAACACGGCCAGCTCGGCAGCCAGACTGTCTAGACGCTGATCCATTTCGGCCAACTCAGCGTGCAGGCTGGTCCCTTGCTCATCCAAGGCATCAAAGGCGGAAGGCGGCACATCGGCCCAACCGGCCTTGGCAGCCTGTATCTCTGCCAGCATGTCCACAGGTCCGGAGGTCGAGGGGGCGCGAGGTAATTGCGCCAGCGCCAGCAACGGCTTTTCATCCAGCTCCAGACGCGTGGCCACGTCCTTGACCTGCGCCAGCAACTCGTTCTGTCCCTGTTGCAAGGCATGTTCGATGCTTTGCAGCGGATCGCTATCCTCGGCCTTTTCGTTCAGAACCAGAGCGGCCAAAGGCGCAATGCGCGGCAGGGAAACCGGGCTATACGGAGCCAGACGCTCTTCCATATCCGCAATCCAGGCATTGCCCTGCGCTCGACCTTGCTCCAGGCTGTCCTGCAACTGAGCCAGGATCTGCGGGTCCGCCTGCGAAGCGTCGGCCATCTGCGGCAGGTCGCCCAACGGCTCCATCTCTTTATCCTGCGGTGTTTCGTGCGCCATACCGTGCGCACCAGCGGCTGCATGCAGCGCTGTCCAACGTGCCTGCAGCTCAGGCAGGCTGCCAGCCGGCTCGTGCGCGTACTCGGTAAAGACCGCCGCAGCGGCAACATCGGCCGCATCGGCACGCTGGACCGGGATGCTGGCCCGATACAGCATCAGGACACGTTCATCTTGAGGAAACAGCCACACCGTATCCAGATCAAGGACAGCCTCCTCAATCCGTTCACTCCCTTTTCTGCGCAGCAGCAAACGGGGTCGCAGGCCTGGCAGGCGGCCCGACACTTCCGGTCGTTGCGGATGCATCCCCTGCACACGCCAGGACTCCGTGCCTTGCCAGTAACCATCCCGTACCTGATCCTGAGGAAAAGCATCGAACAATCGCGGATCAGTATCATCAGGCAGCCAGGGAAAGCGCTCTTTCTCCCAGCGTTCATCCACCGTCCCCACCCAACGCATGCGTGAGCCAGCGCCAGCGGGCAGACGCGTCAATATCGCGGGCTCCCATCGGTCAGCCGGCGAAAGCACCGGCGTATCCGGATGCTCGGTATGAGGCAGTAAGACACCTTGCGCCTGCTCCGGGTCTTTCAACCACCCACAACCGTATGGGTTTTCGTTGTAGCCTGCGCCACCATACGCTTGGCGCAAGGTCAAGGGCAGTGACTGAAACGGCTCAGCGGCACTGGCACGCCAACCTGCCAGCGTGTGTTGCCAGCGACGAGTGCCATGCACATGGAGGGTTTTGTGCAAGTGGCCCAATTGGACCTGGACCGCCATGGCCGTCGTGTGCTGCCCAGGGGGCGCCCAGGCCTGTCCCGCTACGCCATAACTGCCCCGTGTCTTTTTCAAACCCGCATCAAAGGCCTCATCCGGAAAATGCGCCAGCAACCACGGCCAGGCCTGGGCTTCGGGCAGGCATCCGCCCGCTTGCCAAACATAGCCCAAGGTCACCACCCAGCGCGCTTGCCCTGCCTGGGCATGGTAGGCCTGCATCAACAGCACATCATCGGGTTTGTCGATATCCATAGGGGCAATGTTCCTAATTGAGCTTCACAATGCCGTTAGCCTTGATATTGACCGAGGCCGTGCCATTGATGCGTACGTTCTGGCCGGCCACATCAATCATGGGAGCTTTCATGTAAACCACCGTATCTTTTACCTTGAGCTGCCCCGTCATGGACATGGATTCCAGAATCACACCGGCATTACCCGCTTTTATCACTACCTGAGCCTTGCTGATCTTGATCTTGGAGATCAGGACTTCCCAGGACAGCAAAGACGTGGGCGCTCCGGTTACGGTGGCATTGCCAACGACCCGCGTATCGATTCCTCCGGTTCCCACGACATAGTTGATTTTGCGGCTGGTCAGCGAGTAGGCATTGGCCACCGTAATGGACTGCTTGCCATAGGTGCCCTCCATATCCACCACCTTGGTGCTTTGACTGCGCACCACCCGTTTTTCTGCCCCCAGGATGATCTTTTTCTCATCGCCTTTGGTAATACGACTCTGATCGCTCAACTCGACTTTGGTGTAGTCGCGCAGATCCAGCTCCTTGGAGCCGCTGTACTTGATCCCAACGCTGTAACCCACGGTAATGCTGCTTTTGAGCGAGGCTGAGGCACTGACTTCCGCGCCCAGCGACGTTGAAATTTTGATGGGATTGACATTCAGCAGCGAAATATCCAGCACCTTTTCCGGTGCCTTGAGGTAGGACAGATCAACCCAGCCATCGGTCCCTTCCTTGACCTTCTTGGCCGATTTATTGATCTCATCCATCAGTTCTTTGAACTTTTCGCTGGACGTTTTTTTCTTCTTTTGCTCCGTCGTATCCTTCTTGTCTCCGGTATCCTCGCCCGCTGCCTCCCCTTCTGTTTCCGGTTCCTCAGATACGGACTTGCCTTGCTCGAGCCTGTCCAAAGCGCTATCTAACTTGGCCAGCAGGGCTTGCAACTGCTTTAAGGCCCCATCCAGATCAGGCTGCCCGCCTGCCGCGGCCTGCGCATTCTTTTGCAGTTGGGCCAACATCTGCGCCAACAGCGCCCGTTTGGCCTCCAGGGCTTTCATCTGCACGGGCGCGGTGGCCGTCGGCAAGCTGGCCTCCTCTTCCAGAAAGTCGGCCATGGCCTGATTCTGTGCCTGCTTCAGGCGTTCGCGCGGCTCGGGATCGGTATCAACATTGCCTTTGTTGCCCACTTCCAGGTGGTAAACACCAGGCACTTGTTGAATGAACGAGCGTCCCAGCAGGCCCATATGCCCCTGTGTACTCAGACGCACGCCCGAGCGATGGGGGCTGGCGGGGTCCGCGCCCAGATGGAAAGTGCTCCCCAGCGTAGGCGAGGACAAACGCGTATGCTGGGCGCCCAGTCTGTCCTCGAACTCCAGAGCATTCTGACCGGCCGTCCGCAACCCCGGCTGAGTCGCCGTATCCTGATTGCGAATGCTAGGATTTTCTTCGTTCGGAATGGCCGAAACAATCACCGGCCGGTCCGGGTCGCCGCCCAGAAACGACACCAGCACCTCCGTTCCCTTGAGCAAAGGAAAATTCATGCCATGCTGGCTGCCCGCATACGGCGTGGCCATGCGCACCCAGGCGGAGTTGCCACCATCGGGGCGATTCGCATCGACAGGGGCAAATAAAAAGCGTATGCGGTAACAACCGTGCTCGTTGATCTGGGCATATTCGCCCTGGCCTTCGGCCACCACGATCGCGCTCAAGAAGCCAACCACACGGGGCTTGGGAGTGACGCGCGCCGGGCGAAATTGACGCACCTCGGGCAGCACCGTCAAGGAAGCCTGATAAAAAACCGGCTCATGCCCCGCCGCACCACTTTGGCGCGGCAAGGGCTGGCGCCCCTCGTGGCGCAGCGCAATCACAAAGTAGCGCTGGTTGAAATCGTGGCGGAAATGCTCATGCAACTGCACGGGATAACCGGCCCGTACTCCCGGCGCCAAAGCCACACCCTGAAAACGACTACGCTGGCAGGCAATTTCCTCGGCACGCAAGCTCGCCATGCGCTCGCCATCGTCCTGCTTGCTGAAGTGGGCCCCATAGATCTCCACACTTCCCACGCCATCGAACCTGTCTTGCGACGGCTGCCCCTGCGAGTCGATAGCCGCTTTCATAGTCAGATTCAATGAAGGCTGGCTAACCGAGAAATCCCGCAACACCACCGAGCGCGGCGACACACTCAGCGCATGATCGAAACGCGAAACCCCAATCCGATTCTGTTCACCGCTCAAGGCACCGGCCGGCCGCCAATACAGGGGAACAGCCTGCCGAGGCTGGTCCGTGCGCTCATGACCAAACACCAGAATTTCATGGTCTGCGCCATGTTCGAACCAGTAATAGACGCCCTCGTGCTCCAGTCGCCGCGAGAGAAAGTCCAGGCTGCTCTCCTCGAACTGACAAATAAACGCAGTGCGCGTCGCCATCAACAGGTCGGAGGACAAACGCAGGCAATACTGCGCGCCGGCATCCTGGGCTGGTTCGCCTTGCCGGCTCAGGCCGCACTGCGCCAGTACCATGCGAATGATGGTGCCCAGATCAGGTTTACCGCCTGCCTGTGCATCGGCTTCCATATAGACTCGCGACAGGCGAAACATGCGCAGCAGCGCCATTTGCGGCTCAAGCACGGCTCGATAATGGGCAAAGCCATCATCCCGATGCGTCTGCCGCAATTCGGTAATAATGCCGTGCCAGGGCAGCCAACGCTCCTGCGCATCGAGCACGCTCAAGGTAGCACGCGCTCCCAGCAGTTCTTCCAGATCGATATCGTCTCGTGCGGAGGCCAGCTCGATCTCGAAACGATAAGGCCGCGACACGGCCTCCTCGCCGGACCAGCGCGTCACCAGAAAAAGGTCAGGATCGGCCAGGCCGCAACGGAAGCTGGCCAAGGCCTGTTCGGTATCGTAGTCATTTAGCATGCCTTAGCTCCCCATCCGTATCACCCAGGGCTGCGATGCCTGCGGGCCCACATCTACACTCAAGGCGGTCGAGCCATCACCGTCGGCCATCCAGGCCAACACCCGGTCAGACAGCGCCGGCAACAGGCTCTTGCGCAAAATAAAGTCGATATTGCGCGCGCCACTGTCTACCTCGGTACAACGCGCCACAATGGCCTGAGCAACCGCGGGGGTAAATTCCAGACTCAACCCATTGCTGACTTGCAAGCGCTGCACGATGCGAGCCAGCTTTATCTGCACAATCTGCGCCAAAGCCTCATCCGACAGCGTGCCGTAGGGCACCACCGTCATGCGCGCCAGCAGAGCCGGCTTGAAATGCTGCGACAGTGTCGGGCGGATACGCTCGGCCAGTTCATCAGTCTGCGGCGGGGGGGTCTCAGCCCGGGCGGCCGTCACGATGTCGGTGGCCAGATTGCTGGTCAGGAAAATGACCGTATTGGAAAAGTCGATCAGCCGACCCTCGCCATCGGCCAGCGAGCCTTTGTCAAACACCTGATAAAACAGATTGACCACATCCAGATGGGCCTTTTCCACCTCGTCCAGCAGCACCACACTGTAGGGCCGTTTTCTGACGGCCTCGGTCAGCACGCCGCCTTCGCCATAGCCCACGTAGCCGGGAGGTGAGCCGACCAGCCGGCTGACAGTGTGTTTTTCCTGAAATTCGCTCATATTGATGGTGGTCAGCGCCTGCTCACCGCCAAACATCTCATCGGCCACCGCCAGCGCTGTTTCCGTCTTACCCACCCCCGAAGGGCCGACCAACAGAAACACGCCCAGCGGCTGGCGCGGATCGCGCAAACCGGACTGAGCCGCCTTAAGCACCTGGGCTATCTGCGCGAGGGCCTCATCCTGCCCCCGGATGCGCTGACTCAACTGCCCCGCCAGTCCCAGCACGGCACTGGCCCCGTCCCGCTGCATCTTGCCCAGTGGCACACCGGTCCAGTCCGAGACCACCTGCGCGACCGTATCGGGCCCGACCTCCGTAAACAAGAGGGGGGCATCGCCCTGCACGCGGCACAATTGCTCGCGCGCCTGGGTCAGCGCCTGGGTCAAATCCTCGGGCGACAAGTCCGGCTCCACCGCCGCATCACTGTGTTCAGGCCCGGCCTTGTCGGGGTCTGCCTGCAAGCGGGCCAGACGCTGCCGCAAGTCCAGGACCTGTTCGGCGGCTGCCCGTTCGGCCTGCCAGCGTTCGATCAACGCCTCCAGATCTTGCTCGTCCTGCTGCGCTTGCGCATCGATCTGCTCAAGACGCGCCGCCTCGATACGATGACCGTGCGCCTGATCACGTTCCAGGGCCTCACGCTCGCGGGCCAAACCCGCCAGACGACGTTCGATCCGCTCCACCCCGGCTGGTTTCACCCCCAGACTGATACGCACGCGAGCTGCTGCCGTATCCAATAAATCCACAGCCTTGTCCGGCAACTGTCGGCCGGTAATGTAGCGCTCCGACAAGGTGGCTGCGGCCTGCAAGGCATCGTCGAGCACGCTCACACCATGCACCGCCTCGTAGCGGCTCTTGAGCCCACGCAGTATCTGCACCGCCGTGGCACTGTCAGGCTCGTCCAGTCGAATCAATTGAAAACGTCGCGTCAGGGCCGGATCGCGCTCGAAATACTTTTTGTACTCGGCCCAGGTGGTCGCGGCAATGGTGCGCAGCTCACCACGCGCCAAGGCCGGTTTGAGCAGATTGGCGGCATCGCTGCCACCGCTGGCGCCACCGGCGCCAATCAGCATATGCGCTTCGTCGACAAACAAAATAATGGGCTGCGGTGAGGCCTTGATCGCGTCGATCACCCCACGTAGCCGTTGCTCAAACTCCCCCTTGACGCTCGCCCCGGCCTCCAGCAGCCCCAGGTCCAGACCCAGCAAGCGGGTACCGCGTAAAAACTCGGGCACATCGCCTTGCTCGATGCGCAAGGCCAGCCCCTCGACCACCGCTGTCTTGCCCACGCCGGGTTCACCCACGCAAATGGGGTTGTTCTTGCGACGACGCGCCAGAATGTCGATCATCTGGCGGATCTCATCGTCACGCCCGAATACCGGATCTATCTCACCGCGAGCCGCCTTGGCGGTGTAATCTTCGCAAAAACGCGCCAGTGCGCTATCAGCGGCCGAGGTCGCCGTGGGCGGTGCCCCCTTGGACGCGTCGAGCGGCTCGTAAGCCTGCTCAGCCGACGTCCCGGTCCAGGCGGCAAACTGCTTGTGCAATTGCTCACTGGAGAGGGCGCGCAAACTGTCGCCCCACGGTGTACCTGCGGCGTAATAACCCAGCCGCATCAACAAGGCCAGCAACACGGCACCACTACGCACATGACGGGCCCCCAGATTGACCGAGGCGACCAGCCAGCTGTCTTGCAAGCACTCCGTCAGCATGGGCGAGAAAACCGGGCGACCCGGATTGCCGCTTTTGAAGCGTGCCAGTGCATCCTCCAATTGGGCGGCCAGTCGCAGGCTATCAATCTGGCTCTGGGACAGAATGTGTGCCAGATCGCTGCCCGTCTCGCTCAGCAGGCGATGCAACAGGTGCTCAATGCTGATTTCATAATGCCCCCGTGCCAGGGTCAGGCCTGCGGCAGACTCCACGGCCGCTGTGCACAAGGGATTGAGCCTGGCAAACAAAGGCTTTAAGTCAACGAGCATCATGATCATCGTTCTCCGCAGTAAAAAGATTCAAGCCGAAACGCACCGGCCGCTCGGCCAGTACGCGGCTACGGCCTTGGCCCAGCCATGTATTGCATCCCAGCCGCTGCCAACCCCGGCCCAGACAGGCCCCCTGGCGCTGCTGCGGCTCCAGCCACAACTGCAGCTCGCACTGCAGCGGAGCCTGTAAATACCAGGCCACGGTGCGGCTGACCCGATCAAACAAGGGCGCACCCGGCAATAAGTCGTGAAACAACTCGGCCTGCAAAGGGCCAATTTCGATATCGGCATTGCCGGCGCAATCGAGCACCTGTTCGCCCAGCACACTGTCCTCACCCAAACGAGAGGCCTGTCCGCCCAAACGGCTGCGATAGACCGGGGCAATGCGGACAAAGCGCGGTGCACAGGGGTGGACCCGCACCGGCAAGCCCCCCAACAAACCCGCCAACAGGCTTTGCAAACCCAAGGCGGAACGTGACTTCATGCCCAGATTGCCGGCAAAAGGCAGCAGCGCCTGCGCATCATCCTGGCGTTCAGGCGTCTCACGCAGCCCTACCAGGGCATATAGCTGGCGCAGGCGCTGGCCGTCACGACGCTCGTGCACAGCCAGCCAGATGCGATACTTTTCCCAAGCCTGATACAGCAGCGGATAAAGCGCCGCATGCACAATGTCGATAAAGTCGCGGCGGGCCGAATATCCCTGCATCGCCTCTTGAATCAGGTCCTCGGTATAAAACGTGGGCAGCGGCGAGGTCACCCCATACAAGCCAAAGAAATTGGCTTCAATATGAAAACGTCCATCGACACCGCGTTCGACCTTGGCCAGATCCGACTCGGGGAATGCCAATGTCAATGCCGGCCGAATACGCACGCGCTCGCGCAAGGCCGCATCGTCGCCCAGATGCTGGCGCAGCAAACGCGCCGCCTGGAAAAAGCTGTATTGGGGGGCCTGGGTCTGCAAATCCTGCAGCAGCCCAGCCTCTACAACAGGCGTTGCTGACCGATTTGCGCTGGCCATTGCAGCGTCTCCCCATGGACCGTGTCATGCAGCGTCAAGGCGATGAAGGTATTCATCGTCGCGCAGCCGGACAAAAATTCGTTCAAGACAGAACCGAACAGATACAGGCTGCCGGGACCTGAGAAATGATCTCCTGCGCACTCGATGCGAACCGTACTGCCCTGCACAGGCATGCCGCGCACCATGCGCCGCTGACTTTGCACCTGCACCTGCTGAATAGATTCGATCTGGCGCAATCCGGCGGCTCGCTGCCCGGACTCCCCGCGTTGCTCGGGCAGATACAGCAACAGCAATTTGCGCAGACTCTCGGCGCTGGACAGCGCCATCTGATTGGCCTGCATGTGCGAGAGCACGCGCCAGAGCAAATCCTGCGCCAGATAGGGTTCGCGATAGGAGGTGACCCCGGTGATGTTGGAAAAGGTCACCCGCACCGGCGACCGGTCGGTCGCCTCGCAGATCTCGCCCAGGCGCAGATCATCCGGCCCGCTGCCGTCTGTGCAGCTCAGGCGCAAGGACAGGACCTGCTCACCGTCTTGCGCCAGCCCAGCGCCTGGCAAACTTAAATAATGCTCACAACCCGAGCCCAGTGCCGAGGCACGTACGCGAATGTGATAGGACTGAGCGCCCGGCACACAGTCGCTGGCCGGCTGATAGCCTTGTTCCAGCCCATCCGCACTGCGCAGGTCCACCCGGTCCACACTGTAAATCTGAGCTCCCTGACGCCCCGTGACTGGCCGGATACGATATTCCGGCTGCCGGTGATCCACGTACAAGGGCTGGCCATCCAGGGGATACAAGTTGACGGCCGGGCTCGCATGCAAGACAAAATTGTCCACACTGACCTCAGGAGCCCAGTCGGGCAGACGGTCAAACTCAAAACGCAGCACCAATCGCGTCCCCTGACGGGCACGCCAGCGCTCCAGTCCCTTTAGCTCCAGAAAGCGCAGCTTTTCGGGCAGGGCAAAATATTCATGCAAAATGCGCCAGGCCGGATGTGCGCCTGCCGGCCAGGGTAATAAAGGATAGGCAGGGTCAAAGCCAAACGGACGCAGACACGCCGGCTCCAGCCGTACCATGCTGCCTTGGGGCGAGCCGACATAGATGGCGCGCGTGTCACGCATAAGAATTCGAAACAAGCCGCTGGCCACCGTCTCGCTGCCGCCCAGCCACAACCGTAACGAGTTCCCTTCCCATTGAGCCGCATCCAAGCCTGTCAGAGCCAGTTCCAGCACCAGCGCCGGCACCTGACTGGCGCGCTGGCCTGCATCCCAATAGGCGTATTCCAGACGCAAAGGCTCAACAGCGACCGGATAAATCGCATTAAATACCGCGCGTTCACCGCGCTCGCCGGAAGAGGAAAAAGTCGTACCGACCGGCACCTGCAAGGTTTCACCGGTCACGCTGCGCGGACTGTACTGCATGATGGTCATGCACGGCACCGGACGCAGGAACTGCGGAAACATCAGTTGCGCCAGACTTTGCACAAACTCAGGAAAATCGTCGTCCAGACGCTGGCGCACAAGCCCCGTCATGAAGGCCACGCCTTCGAGCAGACGCTCTACATCCGCATCGACCGCGGCCGCACTGCCCAGCAAGGGGGCCAGAGCGGGATTGCGACGCCCAAACTCAGCCGCCAAGGAGCGCAGATTATGCAGTTCCTGTTCGTAGTATCGATTCAACATTCCCATTTCCCTGGAGCACACGCAACAGCTAACACGTCTGTCATTGCGCTTGCAAAGACACCCGACCAGACGAGGAGATTGACGTAGCCAGCCGTATCGGCAGCTCGTGGTCGTCTACCTGCACCAGGCCTTCGAGCGAAAAGCTCAAGGACAGCACCTCACTGCCCTGCTCGCTGACCTGCACTTTGGGCGCTTTCAGGCGCGGCTCGTAGCGTTCGATCATGCGGGTAATGCTGTCGATGATCTCGCGCGTGGACCCGCTGCTAAAGGAGCCGGCCAGATTGGTGAAATCCGGCACCCCGAACTCCGGGTCCAGTGGCACGCTGCCGCGCCGGGTATTAAGGATGCGCTGCAGATGCTCGCGTATCGAGACCACCAGCACCTGGGCACGCGTGGCCTGGGTCTGGATCTGTCCCGTCTCCAGCGCAGCAATGCGCTCCAGCAGACGCAACTCGCGCATCCCTTTTCCCTCTTACTTTGGTGTGAGCCAGGAGTCTTCGGCCTCGATACCGTCCGGTTCCCAGGTCCAGACGATTTTTTCGTAGGTCAGGGCGATGTCTTCCATGTGGCCGAACTGGCGGTTCTCGGGAGCCAGGCAGTTAGGAACCCAAGTGCGCGAGCTGGTGACGACGGCCTTTTCCAGGCGAATCGTGTAGTACTTTTCTTCCGTGCCCTTAGGGCTAATACGGTAAAACTCCAGCTCGACTTTGCTCAGTTGTTCGCCCGAGCACTGTGCCTGGAAGATCTTGGGCGAGGACTTGTCGATTTCCTTGGTCAAGGTAATACCCAAGTGCTGGCGCTTGCCCGAGGGCAGGCCCGTCTGGGGGCTCTTGGGCAGTTCAATGCGATGATCGACGGCCTGGATCAGAATCTTGCCGCTGTGACCCTGAACTTCGCAGGACCCTTCGATCTTGCCCTGGGTTTCGCCTTCAAGCGTGAGATAGCATGGCATAGGCATGGTAAATTACTCCTGTTGTTAACTGACTGTGTGATGACTTAAGCAGTCGTTGCCAATACCGGGTACACCACGACGTCTGGCTGGCGTCGCGCCGGTGCCTCAAGGTGGCGATCCTGCTGACACAGGATCGCCCGCCCTCAAACTCAGTTTTTGTCCAGCTTGCCCACCAGCGACAAAGTGAACGATGCGCCCATGTACTTAAAGTGCGGACGCACTTTCAAGCCCACGCGGTACCAGCCTGGATCGCCTTCCACATCCGAAACGGTCACCTCGGCCTGTCGCAAAGGCCGACGGCTGCGCACACCCGCGCTCGGGTTATCCATATCGGCCACGTACTGACGAATCCACTCGTTCAATTCGGCTTCCAGGTCATTGCGCTCTTTCCAGGTGCCGATGTTCTCGCGCTGGATCACCTTGATGTAGTGCGCCAGACGGCTCACCACATAGATGTAAGGCAGTTGCGTGCCCAGCTTGTAGTTGGTCTCGGCCACCTTGCCTTCTTTGTTGTTGCCAAAGAACTTGGGCTTTTGCGAGGAATTAGCCGAAAAGAAGGCTGCATTGTCCGTGTTCTTGCGCATCGTCAGGGCGATAAAGCCTTGTTCGGCCAACTCGAATTCGCGTCGTTCGGAGATCAGCACTTCGGTCGGGATCTTGGTCTGGGTCTCGCCCATGGCCTCGTAGTTGTAAATAGGCAGGTCCTCGACCGCACCGCCGCCTTGCGGCCCGATGATGTTGGCGCACCAGCGATAACGTGCAAAGCTGTCGGCCAATCGGTCTGCAAACGCAAAGGCCGCATTACCCCACAGAAAGTTCTGATTGCCACCCGACACGTCTTCGTTGTAATTGAAGGTCTTGGCCGGTACCGTGTCCTCCCCATAAGGCACGCGCAGCAGAAAATGCGGCAAGGTCAGGCCCACGAAGCGGGCGTCATCGGACTGGCGAAATGAATTCCACTTGGTAAATTGCGGGCCTTCAAAGACTGCACTCAGATCTTTCAGATTGGGCAGCGCCGAGTAATTGTCTACGCCAAAAAACTGCGGCCCTGCCGACGCGATAAACGGCGCGTGCGCCATGGCCGACACACTGGCCAACGACTGCAGTAGCTTGATGTCCTGGGTGCCGGGACCAAACTCGTAATTGCCGATGATGGAGCCAAAGGGCTGACCACCGAACTGCCCAAACTCCGCCGTGTAGACAGCGGTATACAAGCCCGAGCGGGTAATGTCGGTGGCATCCTCAAAGTCTTCCAGCAGCGCCTGCTTGGACACATTCAGAATGGCCAGCTTGTTGTTCTCACGAAAATCCGTACGATCGACCAGGAATTTCAGCCCTGCCCAGGCCGACTCCAGGCGTTGGAAATCGACATGGTGCAAAATCTGGTCTACCTGACGACACAGTTTGCGATCCAGATTGGCGATCATCTCATCGATCAAGCCCTGGCTGATCTTCTCGCTTTGGCGACCCGGCTCAAGCAGCTCGGCCACAAAGGCTTCCAGCCCCTGACGGGTAATGGCATAGGCCTCATCATCAGGACGCAGGCGAGTCGATTCAATCAGCTCATCGAGCAGCGAGCCGCCTTCCTGGGCGCCTTGCGCAGTCTGAGCCTGCTGTTCCGGTGTGGTTGCAGTCATGTTTATTCCCCTTGCTTGTCCTGTACGCCCAACTCAGCCAGCAGACGCTGACGCGTGCCTTCGTCCTGTACCAGTCCCTGCAGACGCTTGCGAAAATCAGGCAGATTGCCCAGTGGCCCTTTCAATGCCTTGAGTGCGTCGCGCAAGGCAATCAACTGGCGCAGTTCGGGCACCTGATCGACCAGCGCGTCGGGCTGAAAGTCGCGCATGGACTCAAACCGCAGGTCCACAGTCAGTTGATCGTCCGGACCGGCCTGCTCATTGAGCTTGTCCTGCACCAGCAAGGTCAGCGACAGATTCTGGGCCTTGAGCACGTCGTTGAACGTATCCTTGTCCACGCTGACCGGCGTACGCGCATCCAGGGGCGTACTGTCTTCGCGCAAGGTAAAGTCGCCCAGCACTAACTGGCGAAACGGCAGCTCCACCTGCTCCTGGGCATCACCCGTGGCGGGTTTGTACACAATATTGACGCGCTCTTTGGGGGCGACGGAACCATCAGCAGCCATGTCGGTTTCTCCTGTTTAGAAAATCGGGGTCTGTTCTTTCATCGGGCGCGCATCAGTTGCTCGCCACCCGTCTTTAACCGCGCCAACGCTCCATCCAACAAGCGTCGCGCAGCTTCGGCCTCGGCTCCAGCCGCCATGACCAAAGAGGTCAGGCCAAACACATCCAATCCCTCACCATCCAGCGCCGTCTCTTTAGGCGGTTCGGCACGGCCAGCGGCAGGCGTAGGCTCAGTCACCCGCGTCCCGGACGCGGTCAGCCAGGCACGCGTCTGCTCATCGGCAAAGGGACGCCCATCGCTAAAAGCCAAGCGCTCCAGCCCAGGCAAACGCTGCAAGATCGCTTGCGTTTCGATCAGAATCGTTTGCGCACCGGCCTGCCCCTGAGGCAAAGCCTGCGCCGCCTGATAGGACAGGCGATTCAAATCCAGCCAGAAACGCATGCGTCCCAGGCGCGACTCTGCAAAGCGCAAGATCGCCGCCGGGTCCTGGGCTTCGCTCAGGCGCTCCAGCACTGCCAAGTCCGCGACAGGCGGCGGAGCAACGCGCGTCACCCCTTCCTGGGCATGCGGCAAGGTATCCAGAAACAGCCAGGCGCTTTGTCGGTTCAAGCGCAGCAGCCAGGCCGTGGCCAACAGTGCATCGTCCAGAGTCAGCAAAGACTCCTGGATCGTCGCGACGCTTTGCTCTACATAGCGCTCGGCCGCGACCACGTCGCTTAGTGTTGCAGCAGCGATGACAAGGGTCTTGTCACTCGCGGAGTCAGACCCCACCTCAGAGCGCACAGGCTGAGCGACTTCTTTGGCTGCAAGTACCGGGGCGGCCGTCTGGGTCGCTACCGCAGGTTCGTCCTGCGCCGGTTCAGAAAGCGGGAAATCAGGAACACGCGTTTCAGACGAAGTCTGTGTAACAGGTGCCTCGCTCTGGGCGGTCGGCAACAACTCTCCCAGACGCTTGCCTAAACGCCACCACGCCGGCGGTTCATCATCTTTAGCCTGCCAGAACGCATCCAGCTCATCGCACAGGGCAAGAACCTCGTCGCGTTGCTGCGAATCCAGTCCCTCTGCGTCCCAATCGGGCTCGGACAATACCGCGTCACATTCGTCCAGCAGCCATTGCACTTGATTGCGCCGGCCACGAATGCGTGCTGCAGCCGGACTCATGGCGTCCCAATACACCGTATGCAGATCGCGTATCACCTGTAGTCCAGCAGCCAGACCACGCGTACCGTACTCATGCAACCAGGCTGCGCACAACCACACCCCGGCACTCAGATCCTTGCCTTCTTTATCCAGTACCTGAGTTGCCAGAGAGGCGACCAGCGACCAGTCCAGGGGTGTGGCAGCATGCATGTCCACACGTTTGCCAACTTCAAGCTGAAGCGACGCAAATGTCTCACTATCACGAGGCATCTGCCCATGAGGCTGTGATTGGCTGATTGCTCGTACACCTAGCTGGCTGTCCAACATTACTCCGTGTCCCCCAGACTCCAGTCACCTGTCAAAAAAAGGCGACCTACTATTGATGCACGAAGTATAGAAATGACACGTTTAAAGATCGTTAAAGGCTTCTTGGTACTTATCTAGCATGTAGTACGGCGGAATAAACACTCTATAAACGCTAGCTTGTGTCCATCGGTGTAAGTCAAGCGATCAGCGATAGCCGGACGGAACAATCTGCAAACGCTGACACAGCGGCTCAACTCCTTATGCGTCTCGGTGCCTATCAATACACTGCCGGATTACTTCAGTTGGTGATCTGGCTCCGCCCAGACGAAAAAAGTGCTCCCCAGACTCAGAGTCTCGTTCGCTTTGGATCGCTCTCGATTCTCGTGCTCCAGCAGCAGGTGCGCAGCACGCTCGCGCACTTCAAGGCAAAAAACCAAACTATGCAATTTTTAATAATAAATTTGGATTAGTTCGGTCAGAAATGTATTGAGAATCATTGCCATCATTCGATGCCTGTTTTTCCTACCCGCCGCATCTTCATCATGGCCGATCCATATACTCCAAAAAACATGGCTCGCTTATTGAATGGATTGAGCTGGGAGGTGGCACAGGGAGCCCCGTTGACTAGACATCACGTCAAAGCGGATATGACCTTGCCCATGCCAGTGAGCATCACGCAATTTCCCGCTGAGGTGCATGGCTCCGATCCTATGGGCTACTTGCCGCCTGTCGTGTCCAGAAATGCTCCCGTGACAAAGGACGCCTCGGAGCTAGCCAGCCATAAAATTGCACGGGCCACCTCTTCTGCTTGTCCCCCTCGTCCCATTGGAATGCTGTCCTTTAAGCGATCCACACGGTCCGGCTCACCACCGCTGGCGTGCATCTCGGTATAAATATGTCCTGGCCGAACGCAATTGACACGAATCCCTTCTCGGGCAACCTCTTTAGCAAAGCCCGTTGTGAAAGTCTCCAATGCTCCCTTTGACGCGGCGTAATCCACATATTCATTCGGACTGCCAAGCTTGGCCGCTATTGACGAGACATTAACAATGGAGCCTCCCTGCCCACCATGGCAATAAGCCATACGTTTAACCGCCTGTTGGCTACAAAGCATGGGGCCAAGCGTGTTGACGGCAAAAGTGCGTTGCATACGCTCGAACCCGATATTCTCCAGACGGGATTGCTGAAACAGCACACCTGCGTTATTCACCAACACGTCAATCCGTCCAAATCTCTGGTCAACTTGTTCAAAGAGCCCAGTTATCTGCTTGGGATCTGCACAATCCGCCTGGACAGCAAACGCGTGGCGACCTGCCGCCTCTATTTCAGCGACCACTGCCAAGGCAGCAGATTCGCTTTCAGCATAGCTAAGAATGACGTTATAGCCCTGCACGGCGGCCAGGCGCGCGGTCGCTGCACCTATGCCACGGCTCCCACCGGTAACCACTATGACTGGATAATCTGATGCCAACCCCATTTGTCCCTCTCCAATGTACCGTTTCAAGGCATCATAAGGCGAAAAACCGGGCTCGGGCCAAACGTACTCTGAAACAGTGAGCACTACTTGAGACCAGCACTGAACTCCTGCATGCTGTCGATACAAACCATTGTTATATACCGCCCAGTCTTTCGATCTTCAGGCTGCGCCGCCACATGGCGAACCGCGAGCCTTGTACTACCTAACAGAGCCAACCAACATGATGAAATTCGTTTTAGTGAGTTCATGCCTGCTTGGCAAACCAGTCCGCTATAACGGCACCCACAAACTGGCTGAAAACGAGATTTTGTCGCGCTGGCTAAGTGAAGGCCGCGTCATCTCTGTATGTCCTGAGCTTGCAGGTGGAATGCCGGTACCTCGTCCGCCCGCTGAAATTATTGGAGGCGGCGGCATGCAAGTGCTTTCCGGGCTGGCACGTGTTGTAGACGCTCAAGGAAATGATGTGTCTCGCGCTTTTGTAGCTGGCTCCGTACAAACTTTGCAACAAGCAAAGCTCAAGAATATTCGGGTCGCCATCCTTAAAGAAGACAGTCCGTCCTGTGGTTCCAGCTCTATTTACGATGGTTCCTTTACCGGCATCCGTATCCAGGAACAAGGCGTCACTGCGGCGCTGCTGGAGTCCGAAGGCATTCGCGTCTTTAACGAAAAACAATTTGCGCAGGCCGAGGCCTACTTGTGTGGCTTGGAAAATGAGGATTCGGAGTGAACGAAGCTCCCTTTAGCGACGTATTTCCCTGTTTCGCCAATCAGCCCCTCTTGTTATCCGCTATCCAGCAAGAGCCACACATTTGCCTACACCTGAAGATCTCCCAGCGTCTCTCGAAGTGATAGCCCTGTGGGCCACCACGATAATTGCTCCATACCTAGCGCACAAAATCGTCTGAGGAACAGTATTTTCAAGAGACGCACGACAAGCTTGCCAAGCTTGGCGGTATCGACATCGAACTCCTGCGTGCGGGTGCTTCGATGTAAAGACAAGCGGCTGTCCATACTTTCATAACGTGTAAAAGTCAGAGCAAGTTCAACCTGTCTGCCTCAAGGTGCCAAGGACAAAACCGGCTTGGTCTATTATTAATAAATGCAAAAAACACGACAAGCACAGATATATCTTTCAAGTTAATCCGGTTAACTAACCACGGCAGCTAACTAAAACTATTGAGTCCTTATAATCATCTAGTAAAAAGACTATTTTCAACATATCAGCATGCATATTAATGTCTTTTTGCTTATAGAAAACACTCACGCCTAGCAGGCGCTAATTTTCATCCATCTGAAATAGACCCTCTTTAACTGAAACGGAAACGCAATCTTATCTCTGTGCAAAGTGTGGCATTGCATGTATTGCTGCTTCTGTCACTCTCAACGTCCGGCTAAAATTAAACCCATATATTTTTTGAACTGTTTTAAATTTTGCTAAGGCTGAAAACTTAAAACCTCTCCATGCCATCTTAGGCCTGGAGAGGTTTTCTTTAAAATTTGTTAAAAAAATATTTTTTCCCGCCAATTTTGGCCTACTTATCCAAATATGTTGTTTATTTTTTCAACCATTCCAATATAACTGGTATTTATCTTACGTAAAGCATATGGAACCTTGTAATCCCAATCCTTAGACCACGAATCACTGCTTAATGTGCAGATATTGAGACTACCAAGCTCTTGCTCCAAAGCTGCAAACTGGTCTTGCAGAGATTGGCTAGAGGCAAGACTTCGACCCTGGCTTTGCCCACGCCACTCAATGCCCTTAGCGGCAGAGTATGGAATAGGTATTAACTGAAGATCATCTTTAAACAACACCCCTTTCTCTTTGTTTGCTTTTAACTTCAGCGCACTTCCCCCATCTTTTGTGAATATCATTTTTTCGGGCAAAGCTTTTCTCAAAAGCATTAAAGAAGGGCCGAATGCATAAATATCACCATTTGTGTCGATGAACGGGAGCATCTTGATAAAAGTGCTGAAAGCTGTGGGATTATTACTTCCATAGCTGCAATAGCCTGCTTTATAGGTAATCTCTGGAGCAGGTATAGGACGGATATCGATAATTTCACTGCTTACTGACTTGTCACCAAGCAGCAGTCCTAAACCGAGCTCTGCATTTCGCAAAAACTCAAGCTGGTTCCATATTGTGTAAATTTTTTTGGCTTCATCACTTAAAGAATCAAATGCTATTTCTATAGCATCTTCCCGATCCAGATTGTCGCTTAACTTTATCTGGGCAATCTTGAAAGAATCTGCCACTTGGGATGCAGATTTAAGATTGAAAAAATCCAATTTAATATTACACGCATTAAATGTGTTATAAATAGTATTTAACGTAGAAAAATCTTGCATCATGCAGCGAATCTTTAAGATATACTCTGCCACTTCATCATTGCTGATTTCATTCATATATCCCATCGACATCCATGGGAAAATATCAGACCAGTTTGCTATCCATGCCCCTAAAACCGCGTAATCAGAATTTGATTTTAAAATACCTTCTTTAGCCCCTACAAATAATGCCTTAGGTATTTTTCTTGAAATACGCGCCTCAGACAAAACATCTAATGAGTTCTCTTGAACTTTATTGGCTAAATCAACCAGGCCATCAATGTTATTCTTGTCTCTAACCATTGATTTAAATTGGTCAAGACTCAGGTCTGGATCTGCTTTTTTTGCCTCCTCGTATCCTGAGGCTATAGAAAACTCTTCGGAGTCTCCAAGTTTCTTAATTGATTCTAATTTTTCCTCTATCTGCGGATCTTTTTCAGGTTTTAAAAACTCGGGTATCTCAGGAGGACGGCTTACCGAACTTTGCATTGGAGCTTTATCTAGCAAGCTGATCTCTGATATCTCAGAAAAGGATTTATTAGCAACCACATCAAACCATGAATTCACCTGATTTTCAACGCAACCACCACTCGCTAGGGCTTTACAAGAAACATTGACCTCGGAATCCTGATTTTTTTGAGCACCGTTATAAGTTTGCTCTATAGATACTGAGGTTCCTATTCCCGAATAGCTAAATGCAGCAGTTTCACCGTATTTCCAACTATTTTCCGCCTTCCTGCTAGTCATTTCTGTTGAAACGGAGCCCATTCCACCCCAGATAGCTCCAACGACTAATCCGTCACCATATGAAGAAATGAAATTCTGCAATGATTTCACCCATTCCTTCATTAACTCTTCTTTTTCTTTTTGTGAACCAAGGTGATCACGAACAGCGATAAACCTGTCCAGTACATTCAACGCCTTATGTTTAGGTCCTGCACTTAATGAATTTAAAACATCTTCTACTAACAAATTATCAAAATCGATATATTCTATGCCCGATATCATAGAAACATTATAAGAAACTTTTATCGATTTACTCTCTGAGGCAGTGGCGTTACTTACAAAAACAGAAACTGCAGATGTAAATTTAGCGATACCTGACGCGCCATATGCTCCAGAAAAACCGATGGTTCCCTCATTCAGGGAATCCGTATAAACATATTGACTCTTACCACTCATACTCATTTCAACTTCTTTCTGAGTGATCATCTTTGTAATGGGTTGATTCAATATCGATGGTGAAAAATCATTTCCAAGAACGGTAGACCCTACAGTAATCCCCAATAGCGGATTTATAGATTTAGATTCTATGGCCATGATTTTCACCATTAGTATTTTTTAACGACAGTAATAAAAATATTTCCTGATGCACCACTCGTACTGCCGCCACCTTTTTTATTAACTGCGTATTTTTCTTTATCTTTTACATCTAGCCTATCGCTATTTGACCCACTCCACGGGCAATCCCAATAATATTTAAACACTTCCGTATCGCCATCATAAAGCGAAAATCTTCCTTCAGTACCGGATGACGCATTTTCTCGTCCGCAGGAAGCTATTGTGTAGGAATCCTCATCTTTGATGATTGTTCCGTTTATCTGACTAGCGTAGATTTCTTTGTTCTTATTTCCAGGCTCATGAAATTTTCCCCAATCCAGATGAGCGCCTTTAATCTCAAAATCACCGTTAACGACAAACACCGTGATTTCTATCCACTGAGCATAGGCTCTAAGTGTTTTTTCTTCATCTGAAAAATCTTTATCTGTTTTGCTATTCATACCCAACTCCTCAGCCTGTTAATTACATTGCCCCTAACTATTCTGGGCCTGGATTACGAAAGCAAAGATTATCAGACAGGTCAAACAAACTCAAATAACAAATTAATTTTAAAAATTATTATTTTAAATAAGGAGGCCTGCTATCTGGCCGCTAATAAAAATATTTTTATAATTCCCCGCCTAATTGTTTTATTATTTTCTATATCTTTTTTTAATTAGGCGGCCAGAACAATAACGGACTTCTTGAATAACAAGTGACAAAATGGCTCTGGTATCTCAGAAATAAGAACTCGATGAAACGCAGTGTTTATTTTTCAAAAGAAACCATCTTACAGAGTCAGCTTGAAACCCTTATGGCTAGCCGTAAAGCCTAACTGCTCATAAAACCGATGGGCGTCGGTTCGTGCCCTATCCGAGGTCAATTGAACAATGCGACATTGGCGTTGACGGCATTGTTCGACCGCCCACTGAATCATCAAACGCCCCAATCCCGAGCCACGGGCCGAGCTGGCGATACGGACGGATTCGATTTCCCCGCGCCAGGCACCTTGGTGGGACAGGCCAGGCATATAGGTGATCTGCAGGGTCCCTACAACAGCACCATTGAGCTCTACAACGGCTAAATACTGGTTAGGATCCGCTTCTATCGCTGCAAAGGCCTCCAAATAAGATTGAGCCAGGGGCAGACTGGTATTTTCACGCTGTTGACCCAGAATATCGTCAGCCAACATGGCCACAATCGCTTCCAGATCTGCTTCTACCGCAGGACGAAAAACAGGTGTAGACGTCAACTCGCACTCCTTATCAAAAAATAGACAAAACAGATGTGGAATTATGCCTGCTGGAGCTGCCTAATCTGTAGCTAGCCCTTCATTCTGACTGCATATTCTCTGTCGTGGCAGGATTGTCAGGAACCTTCTGCGCATCCAGCCATGCCAACCAGGAAGCTTGCAGACGCCAGGCACTGGCAGCACCGGGGGCGTAGCCCATGATTTCCTCGATTTCAGGTAGAGAGAAACCGCGTTCGATCAAACCCGCGGCAAAGGTATTGCGCAGTCGCTGTGGCGTCATTAACAGATCCATCTGCTTGATACCCCATTTACTGACAATACGGGCGAGCGTCGCGGGATTCATCTGTGCCTGAGGACGAGCGGCACTGATCTGGCGACTACCCGGAAAGACACGGCTGTCTTTCGTCCAGACTGAAGCGTCTTGGGCTGCGCTAAAGATTAACCAACTGCGCAAAATGCCTTCACACCAGACGGGCACAAACACGTCCCGTTTTGCCGCACCTGTAAGCTTGAGCAAGATAGTGCCAGCCCGCCAAAGGGCGGTTTGCTCGTCATCAACGTCATTTGTTTCTGCGGGTTCTGCAGCGCGTCGAACAGCGCCTATCGCGCTAGGGTGCAACTGCCCTAACTCGACCGGGCGCAAGCCGGTACCCAGCATCACGGCCACAATCGTCATATCCCGATATTCACGCCAACGGGCGGCGATGGTCATATCGCTGGCCAGCTCCAGTACACGCCACCGATTTTGCAGTGCCTTGATGGTAGCAACGCATTGATCGACAGAGAGAAATTGGGTGGCCTGGTTGTCGGGAGCTTGGCGCCAGCTTTCCTTGAAGGGGTCATTAATAGCAGGGGCTAGGGCTGGGTTTTCCGAGCGGCCGTCCTGGCGGCAGAGCTCTTCGTAAGCGCGGGCGATGACTTGTTGATAGCGCTCGCGTTGTGGTCGGCGCACATCGTCCAGATTGCTCAAAAAGTCCCGTATATCCACGGGTTTGATCTGGGTGTACTGTTTTTTGTGATCTTGCAAGGCATGCAAGAAGCGCCGCCACAAGGTGCGATAAACTCGCTGCGTACTGGGTGCCATGGGTGGGCGTTGATGTTGCAACCAAGTATCAAACAAGGCTTCCGCCGAGATGTCTGCGGCCTGCAAGCCCAAAATGGGCAGGTCAATCTGCCCTTCTTCTCGTGTAGACCGTTTTTTCATCGGGTACTCGTTATTTCCGTTAATTGCATTTTATTGTCTATCAGCGACAAGGGAATGACAAGAGGTCCAAGAACCCTAAAGCGAAACAAATAAGGACGAAGCAAGAGAAACGGTAGAACGCGCAGCAAAAAATCTGTACGTTTATACAGTATAATACAGGGCCCTGACAAACTTTACGAACTACGCCACGATGCAATACTTGGTCACCACCCCCCATCGCTCTGAATATCCGAACCCCTTGGTCCTGAAACAAGGCGATTTTCTGAAGGTCGGAGAACGGTATCAAGGCCCGGAAAACTGGGATAACTGGATTTACTGCTCTACCGATGAACACGCCGGGGGATGGGTGCCTGAACAAATTATTGAGCGCCTGCCCGACCCTGGAGCAGGTCGTGCGCTGCAAGACTACAGCGCGCTGGAAATGAATGTAGATGAGGGTGACCTTGTTCAAGGAGAAAAAATCCTGAATGGCTGGTGCTGGTGCCTGCGCCCCCAGGATGGCGCTCTGGGCTGGGTACCTCTTAGCCACCTCTCGCCCCTACCTGCTGACAACTGATCTCTTGCAACAGGGCTGGCCGCAACAACGGCCCTGACGCCCGATAAGCCCTCTGCCTCAATCACAAGGCAGAGGGTATTGAATCAGGGCATATTGTCACGCGCAGATCGTTTGCCCCTAGCCGTTCAAACATGCAAAGTGAAACTATTAGGCTGGACTATCTATACAAATTCTGATGAACCCAGCCCTTATTGGTCAGGATCATTCTTGCCTGCCCTTGTACTTGCTGAGCCGTCAAAGCACGCAGATCCTCATAGGTATCCAGAACCGCACTATCTTTGATCCAACCCGCAGCGTCAGCCAGGTGATACACATAGTTCACCTGACTGACAGTAAACCCACCTGCACTGGCCGGCTCGGTGAAATCACTGATGCGGTCCAAAACCAGGCGGCCTGTACAAAAAGCGTCACGCTCGCCTTGGGACTGTTCAGCATTGGAGCGACGCAAATAGGTATCCGCATTGGCATCCAGCTCGTAACGCGGTGCGTCCTCTTTCCCAACCTGACGCAACAAACCCACCTTGGCCAACGCGGCCAGACGAGCCCGATCTTCTACGATCAAAGGGGAGTCATGCTCGGCCTGATAGGGATAGACACGTCCAGGGACACCAACACACAAGCCGTCTCGCGTATCCAGATAACGCTGGATCGCCATACTGAAATTTTCCTCATTGGCCTTTTTCGAATCCTGGCACCCTGCCAACAACCCGGCTACCACGACGACCAACGCTGTTTTCCACATAACCACTTTCCTTGCTTGCGTGCTCAAAGAACGAGTGTAGCCCGCCCCCGCCCTGCCCTAAAAGCCTTGTCACACGCTGACAAGAAAATACTCCGATAGCCGCTTCACAAGATCGATACCCCTCAATATTGCATTACTGCGTTGCAAAATCTGGCCTTTTACCTTGCTGACAAACAGGGTAAAGTCTCTGGGCTTCGTAAATGAAAGGCATTATCAATGAGCATTACCCCCGTTCCAGGTGCCCTCCCGCGCTATACCCTCGTAGCACGTACTTTGCACTGGTTGATGGCCCTGGCCCTGACTGCACTGGTGACCGTGGGCTACGTCATGAAAACCTTGCCCCTGTCACCTCTAAAACTGCAAGTCTACTCCTGGCACAAATGGGCGGGCATTTCCCTACTGGTGCTGGTGATCCTGCGCCTGCTCTGGCGTTTGTTGAACCGCCCCCCTGCTCTGCCCGCTGGCATGTCGTCTTTCAGCCGGGCTCTGGCCCACTGTGGTCATGCTGCTTTGTACCTGCTGATGATTGGCATTCCTCTGACGGGCTGGTTGATGAGTTCGGCCAAAGGTTTCCAGACGGTGTGGTTTGGCGTGATCCCCCTGCCCGATCTGGTGTCCAAAGATAAACCTTTGGGCGAGTTGCTGGTCCAAGTCCACATCTTTTTGAATTACGCCCTGATTGCCATGGTCAGCCTGCACATTCTGGCGGCTTTAAAGCATCAGTTCATAGACCGTGACGGCTTGCTAGGCCGCATCACCTTTACTTTAGGTAAAGCCAAATCATGAAAAAATCTGTCTTCGTGCCTCTGCTGATCGGCGCCTTGGGCCTGAGCGCCAGCCTGTCGGCCAATGCCAAGAACTACCAGGCCCTGGACACCCAAAATAGCGAAATCGGCTTTCAGTATTCCCAAATGGGCGTGAAGCTGGACGGCCAGTTCCGCCAATTTGAGGGCGAACTGAATTTCAACCCCGACGCCCTGGATCAATCCAAGGTCGTACTGAAAGTCGCACTGGATAGCGTTGACACCGGCTCCGAAGAAGCCGATGACGAATTACAGGACGTGCGCTGGTTCGATATTGATGCACATCCCCAGGCCGTTTTCAGCTCCAAAAGTTTCCGCGCCGTCAGCGCCCAGCACTATGAAGTGCAAGGCATCCTGCAAATCAAAGGCCGTGAACAGCCCATCACCGTGATGGCGACCATGACCCCCGAAGGTGACAAAGCCACTTTCAGCGGCGCCTTTGACATCAAGCGTGGCGATTTTTCTATCGGTGAGGGTTCCTGGTCCAGCTATGACATCGTGGCCAACGAGATCACCGTCAACTTCAAGATTGATGCGAAATAAGCAGACGCATCAACGTCTCCTCCCCGTATAAACAAGGATTGCACCCTTATGATCAAGCCCGTGATTGCCCTGTCAGCTAGTTTTCTATTGGCTTTTGCCGCTCAGGCCGCGCCGGTCACTTATCAGGTTGAACCCAGCCACACCTTCGTCCACTTCAGTTACAAGCATTTGGGCTTGAGCACCCAAAGCCAGCGATTTAACAAGTCACAAGGTACCGTCACCCTGGACCAGGAAGCCAAAACCGGCAGCATTGACATGAAAGTCGATACCCGTTCGGTCAGCACTGGCTTTGCCCTGTTCGACGAACACATCCAGGGCAAGGATTACTTTGATACCGCGCAGTTCCCCGAGGCCACCTTCGTGTCCAAGGACATTCAGTTCGACGGGGACAAGCCCGTATCTGCTCAAGGCGATCTGACCATCAAGGGGATTACCAAGCCCGTGACCATGACCATTGAGTCCTTCCTGACGATGCCCCAACACCCGATGTTGAAAAAGCCCGCTCTGGGCGCGGACGGCAAGATCACGGTCAAGCGCAGCGACTTTGGCATGCCGGCCAATGTGCCCCACGTGGGCGACGAGGTCACCATTCGTATTGCACTGGAAGCCATCGCCCCCTAACCCAGACTTGCCCATCGGCATGGAAATCTGATTACAGAATTTCCTGCACCACTTCCAAGGGACGCGCCAGACGCGTCCCTTTTGCTGTGACCACGATAGGACGGTTCAACAAGATAGGATTGGCTTCGATGGCTGCCAGCAAGTCCTCATCGCTTAGATCAGGATTGCCCAGATTCAGCTCGCTGTAAATGGCTTCTTTGCTACGCATAGCCTCACGCACCGTCAAGCCTGCAGCCGCAATCAGCGCCTTGAGTTCGCTACGTGTCAAAGGAGTTTTCAGGTACTCGATGATCTCCGGTTCCAGACCTTTTTCACGCATCAGGGCCAAGGCATTACGCGAAGTACTGCAGCGCGGATTATGATAGATTTTGCTCATGACAGTCTTTGACTTCCTATAAACCGTATTCAGGCGAACAATAGTAGCCCAGCGCCGCCGGATACGTCATCTGGGTAGCTTGCCACAGCCAGGCCAGCGTCTGCATTTCGCCAGGAGAACACATGATCGACCTGTATTACTGGACTACTCCCAACGGACATAAAGTCACCCTGTTTCTGGAAGAGTCCGGTCTGCCTTACACCATCCACCCCATCAATATTGGCCAGGGCGATCAATTCAAACCCGAGTTTCTGCGTATCGCTCCCAATAACCGTATTCCCGCCATTGTTGACCAGGCCCCGCAAGACGGCGGCGAGCCTATCGCCCTGTTCGAGTCCGGCGCCATTCTGCAATACCTGGCAGAAAAAACCGGCCAGTTCCTGTCTGCCGACTTGCGAGTCCGCACCGAAACCTTGCAATGGCTGTACTGGCAAATGGGGGGACTGGGCCCCATGGCAGGTCAAAACCACCACTTCAATGTTTATGCCCCTGTCAAAATCGAGTACGCCATTGACCGCTATGTGCGTGAGACCGGCCGCCTCTACGGTGTGCTGAACAAACATCTGGCACAGCACGACTTTATCGCCGGAGACTACTCCATTGCCGATATGGCCAGTTATCCCTGGATTGTCTCCCACCAGCGCCAAAGCCAGAACCTGGACGACTTCCCAAATGTGAAACGGTGGTTTGAGCGTATTGGCGAGCGCCCCGCGACCCGCCGAGCCTACGCCTTGACTGAGCAGATCAACCCCGGTTCGCCTGCACATGACCCCAAGGCACACCAAATCCTCTTTGGCCAAGATTCCAACACTATCCGATAGGACTGATTCCATGACCTTACAGCGCCCCTCTCAGCTGCTGCTTATTGGCCTGACAGCCATGGCTCTGTCTGCGTGTTCCAGCACGCCCAGCAACATCTCCCTGATTCCGACACAAACCCAGGATCAGACTGAAAAGGACGGGGTCTTTACCCAGCCTCTGGATTACAAACATGTCAAACCAGGCTGTACGGGTGAATGCCCACGTCTGGAAGTCAAGTCCCTGATTTTCCCCGGCAATTCCGAGCTGACCAAGCTGGTCGATGAAAGCCTGGCCAACATGACAGTCATTACAGACCGTCATCCCGGTTACCGTGGCTTGAAGGAGTTCGAGAACTACTACTGGGTGACGGCCAATAATCGTGACGAAGTGCACTTATCTGCTCGTACCCGCTATCGCAACCGTGATCTCACCGTGATAGAGCTCAGTTCGGGTATTTATATGACGGGTGCCGCCCACGGCATTACCGCCACCCAGTTCATCAATTGGGACAATCGTCTGAAAGTCGCTTTGCCGGTGGAGCGCATTATTGCTCCCGGCAAGATCAAACCCTTCCAGGAACTGGTTCGCCAAGCCCACAACAACTGGGTTTCCAACCTGAGCGAAGCACGTGAAGACCGCGCTGGCTGGGACAGAATGTGGCCCTTCCAGCCTGCCCAAACGATCGCACTGACCGATCAGGGCTTGCTGGTGAAATACAACCCTTACGAGATCGCTCCCTACTCCTTCGGTCAGCCCGAGTTCCTGCTGCCTTACTCGGAGCTGCGAGGCATCCTGCGTCCGGCCTACCTACCGGCCAATTAAGCATTTGGGTCACATAACGCACACAGGCAGCGCATTTCCGACTGCCTGTTCATAAACACAGTGTGCTCATATGCTATGTCAGGCCCGGCGTCTTTAGTCATACCCAGTCGGCCCCCCCCCGCTCTTAGCGTCCGATCATCCCTCTCTTGCAGGCGCCCATACCATCATGTCTGATAACTTGTTCCGCTTTCACGACCTGTTTGCTCAACTGGGTCTGCCCAACACTCCCGAGGCGATTGCCAGTTTTCTGGAAAAACACCGCCCCTTGCCCAATGACATCCTGCTGGCCGACGCTCCCTTCTGGAACAAGTCTCAGGCCGAGTTCATTCGGGAGAAACGATTGCTGGACTCTCCCGAATGGATCCAGATCATTGACCAGTTAAGCGAAGCCCTGCGTCAAACAACTGGTGTGCTGAACCTGTCAGGCCCTTGCCGCGTTCTGGCCCTGTCAGGCAGTCTACGTCAACGCTCCTTCAACACCGCCCTGGCACATGCCGCTCAAGCCCTGGCCCCGCAAGGGATGAGCATCGATGTGGCGACCCTGCACGGTATTCCCTTGTATGACGGTGATATCGAGAGCAAGGACGGCATTCCAGAGGCCGTGCTGAGCTTGAAGGAAAAGATCCTGAGCGCCGATGCCCTGCTGCTGGTCACCCCGGAATACAACAACGGCGTCCCCGGTGTATTCAAAAACGGGATCGACTGGTTGTCCCGTACGGATATGAAAACTATCTTTTCGGGCCGCATTACGGGACTGATCGGTGCCTCCATGGGTGGCTTTGGCACGATCTCTTCCCAGACAGCCTGGTTGCCTACCCTGAAAATGCTGGGCGTGTCCCTGTATAGCGGCAGCTCTTTACTGGTGTCTCGTGCGCAGAACTCCTTTGATGCGGAAGGCAAGCTGCAAGATGAGACTATCCAGAAAATGCTGAGCAGCTACCTCCAGGGCTTCCAGACCTTTGTGCATGCTTCGCAGATGGCCAAGGCGCAAGAAAGAAAAAGCTAATTAAGCAGCAACAGCTCAAAAAGCTTATAGGACTTTGCCTATAGGGCCGCTAAAACCTGAGCCGATAAGTGGGGTCATGTCGTAGGAAGCCCGAATCACTAGACAACCTCAGAATCGCAGCAACAAAAAAAAGGAGCCTTGAAGGCTCCTTTTTCCATCCTGTCCCTGGCTCAAGGCTGCACAGGCTTGTCAAAACGGTCCAGGTCAAAATACCGACTGGTACTGTCCGACGAAGCGGGCTTGGAGCTTGAGCTATCCGCTGCAGGAGCGGGTTCTGGTTCTACCGTCACGGTTTGCACCCGGTTCAGATCAGGCTGCTCTACCCGCTCAGGCACACCATAGGTCTGTACCGCGCCACCCGAATACGTCCCCGCTGCAGCCGGTGCTGCAGCCGCTTTGCGTGCAACGGCCTGATCCAGATAGCTGGCCAACTGCTCATGGTTTGCCGAACGTGCCCAATCTGCCGGACTCAAGCCTTGAGCATTTTGCATGCTCGGGTCCGCACCCGCTGCCAAGAGCACATCGACGACTGCCCGTTTGCCTGACAAAGCCGCCATCATCAAAGGACTGGTTCCGTCGGGCGCAGGTGCGTTCACAATCGCTTTTTGAGACAGCAGGTAGCGCACGGTGTCTTCATGCCCTTTAGAGGCGGCGTAGTGCAAAGGCGACCAGCCCACCCGATTCACTTGCCCACCCCGCGCCTGCAGATCACGCAAACGAGCCGTTTCCCCCATCAGGGCCAGATACATCATGGGAGTTTCGCGGGCCTCGTTCTCGATGTTCACATTGGTTTGGCGATTGGCCAGCAAAGTGTCCACCACTTTCCAGGACTTGTTGCGGATCGCCAGCATCAAAGAAGGATTACCCTTAGCATCCAGCGCATTGGGATTCGCTCCCTTAATGAACTCCTGCTCAATGATATTCGGGCGATCATTTTCCAGCGCCAAGTACCAGTTTCGGCTTTCCAGCTCCGGCTCCTGCGCCGACACGGAGGCTGATAGCAGAAAGGCCAAAGGAAGCACCATGGAAAGGATGGTTTTATCGAGTATTTTTCTTTTATAAATCATCTTATTAAATCCTTTTCATAAAGTGCTTTATTAATTTATGAAAGTACAGAGGGGGTTGCTTAACGCCGCATTTTTTTATGCTCAGGCGGACTCCAAGAACCCACAAAACGGTTTAAGAAACACAGCTAAGCTATTGATTATCAATAAAAAACATAATTTTATATCCATTTCCCTCCAAACCAGAAAAGGGAGGAAAATTATGAAAATTTTTATTTTTATATTTAAAATCAATAGATTAAACACCAATCCTAAAGCATCAGATTAACTTCAACGCATGTCTCAGCAAGACCGTGAACCTTGAGCTAAACCACGACTAGGGCCTCAAAAAACCTCTAAACAAGATTAAATTAAAGCCGTACCTTACTGAATAATTTGAAGAAATTTTCCGTGCTGGCCTCTTCCACTTCCTTGACCGAGATCCCGCGCAGCTCCGCGATCTTCTCGGCCACATGAATGACCAGGGACGGATTGTTCGTTTTGCCTCGATATGGCACAGGAGCCAGAAACGGCGAGTCCGTTTCGATCAGCAAACGATCCAGCGGCACTCGTTGTGCCACATCTTGCAGTTGGGTGGCGTTCTTGAAGGTCACAATCCCGGAAAAAGAAATGTAAAAATTCAAATCCAAAGCCGCTTGTGCCACTTCCCAGGTCTCAGTAAAACAGTGCATCACGCCCCCGGCAATCTGCGCCTGCTCTTCGCGCATGATGGCAATGGTGTCTTCACTGGCCGAACGGGTATGAATGATCAAGGGTAGACCCGATTCGCGGCTGGCACGGATATGGGTGCGGAAACGCTCACGTTGCCAATCCAAGGGTTCCTGCAAGCGGTAATAGTCCAGACCCGTCTCGCCAATCGCCACTACCTTGGGATCTTGGGCATGCCGGATCAGCTCCTGGACGGTAGGCTCAGTGACTTTCTCGTAATCCGGATGCACTCCGACCGAAGCAAACAGATGGCCGTGAGGACGCACCAGGTCCATCAAACCGGGCCAATCGTCCATATCCACGCTGACCACCAGCGCACAGCCCACCTGGTTCTGGCGCATCCTGTCCAGGATGTCGTCCAGATTTTCAGCAAGTTCAGGGAAATTAAGATGGCAATGCGAATCAACAAACATGGTTAGACGGTACTTTTTTAAACACGACGACATGCCTGGTGCAATCGGTCCAGGACATGATGAATAAACAATTTAGCATTGAGTGGATGATTGCCCAGCGCCTTTTGCTGGACCAGCCACTTCAGGGCTTCTGTTACCGCCGTGGTGTTGGATTGGGCGGCCAAGGCATCAATGCGTTTTTGCAAAGAAGGATAGTAACGCGCCGGTTGAGCAAAACTACCCAGTTCAATATCGACAAACAAGCGCTGCCAATGGTCGATCCACTCTTGGGCAGGCAGTTTTTCCAGCGTATCGGCCAAGGACAAATCCGCCTCACGACCCGCTTTCAACACCCCATCCATCCAGGCGCTGAGCCAGTCCGGACACGGTGCATTCATCTCCTGACTGGCACTGAGTGCTTTGAGCGGTGCTCCTCCCCAGGCAGCCAACCAGTCCGAGGCTTGATCCACGCCTTGTTGCTCCAGCCATTGCACCGCTTGCTGGGCATGGGGTGCCGGCAAGGGCAAACGGCGGCAACGCGATACCAGTGTGGGCAAGAGTCGGTCTGGGGCATCGGCAACCAGCAGGAAAACGGTACGTTCAGCCGGCTCCTCCAGAACCTTCAGCAAGGCATTAGCCGACACCAGATTCAAGGCTTGGGCCGGATAGAGCACTGCCACGCGCCAGCCCCCTCGGTGGGTGCCGGTATTGAACCAATGTTGCAACTGACGCAATTGCTCCACCCGGATTTCCCGAGAGGGATTTTTGCGAGCGGCCGACTCTTTGGCCAAGTCCCCGTCCTGAGTATCCGGCCCCTGCTCTTGCAGAGCAAGCGCATCCGGGCGCAGTAAACGTAAATCGGGATGGTTTCCCCCCCGCACCCACTGACAGGCCTGACAGTGCCCACAAGCCAGCCCCTGCACAGGCTGGTCGCACAATAAACTGGCTGCGGCTGCACGAGCGAATTGCGTCTTGCCGATGCCCGGCAGACCGTGGATCAGCCAGGCATGGGCAAAACGCTCCTGATGACCCAGCCAGCTTTGAGCAGTCTCGATTTGCCAGGGTAGAAAAGTCAAACTATCAGACACCGTATTGCCTCAAGGTTGCACAACAAAAGGCCTGATTCGCACAGGAAGGGCAAGGCAATCGCCCCCGCTTGAACAGCCCAGCGCACATTGTAATATGAACCGGTAAAATGCCTGCTCCACTACCAAGGATAATGAAGTGAGCTTATTGATCGGGCTGGCCGCCAAAGCGCGCTCAGGCAAAGATACCGTCGCCAATCTGCTACTGGCACACAACCCTTTATTGGCTGCCTATGCCTTGGCCGACCCCGTAAAAATGGGCTGCGAAGTGCTATTTGGTCTAAGCCCAGCCCAGGCCTGGACCGACGACAGTCTGAAAGAAGTGCCTATTGCCCTGTGGCAACGCTCCCCCAGACAGTGCTTTCAGCTACTAGGGACCGACTGGATGCGCCAGCGTGACCCCGATCACTGGCTGCGCCGTGCCCAGCATGTACTGGAATTTGGCCCTGGCGCCCCCCTTGCCAGAGACGTTCAGGATTACTCGGTCTGGGCGCTGGCCTTGGCCGCGATTTACGGCATGGTGCCCGAACACCTGGATGATAAGCGTGCTGATCACATTGACGCCTTTTGGGGTTTGAGCCCGCGTCAGGCGGCCGAGCACTTGCGTAATCAGGTTCTAGCCACCTATCCGGATTACGAGCAGCGTCGCCAAAGCTTGCCCCTGTCCCTGCCCAGCCACCAGCTTCCTGATATGAGTCAGGCCCGTTGCCTGCTGATCAAAGACATTCGTTACGAAAACGAGGCCAATTTCATCCGTGAGCATGGCGGGGAAATCTGGCATATCGAACGCCCGGGCAACCCGGTGATCAGCCAGCACTCGTCTGAATGGGGCGTAGAACGCGCTCCCCAAGACTATCTGATTCAAAATAATGCGGGCCTGGAAGAGCTCGCCAACAAGGTCCATGATTTGTGGGCCGGGTTCGCGCAAAGGCACGGTTTGGAGCGCTGACTCACGGTCACCACAATAGCAAAGCCCGATACGCGCCCCCAGGCATTGGGCCAGCAGCATTCAGGCCCCTGAGGGGCCTGATCTGGTTTTAACGCTTCAGAATATATTTGGCGACGGCCCGATTATGTGCAGCCAGATTGGCCGAGAACTCGCTGGTTCCATCCCCACGCGATACAAAATAATAGAAATTATGTTTTTCGGGATGCAAGGTCGCCATTAAGGAAGCCTTACCGGGACTGGCAATCGGCGTGGGTGGCAATCCATTGCGCGTGTACGTGTTCCAGGGCGTATCGGTCGTCAAATCACGCTTGCGAATACGGCCCTCATAAGCCGAACCCATGCCGTAAATAACCGTCGGGTCTGTCTGCAAAGGCATGCCGACACGCAAACGATTCATGAATACCCCAGCCACGCGTGCCCGGTCCTGGCTATGGCCAGTCTCACGTTCCACGATAGAGGCCATGATCAAGGCTTCATACGGGGTCTTCAAGGGCAAATCCGCGTCCCGGTCCGCCCAAAGCTGCTCCAGCAGTTCCTGCTGGGCCTGAAAACCGCGACGCAGAATGTCGATATCCGCCGTACCGGGCACAAAGACATAGGTATCGGGATAGAACAAACCTTCTGGATGAGACGCCTCCACACCAAAGCGCTTCAATAAATCTGCATCGCTCACCTCGCTCAAGGTCTGTCGAACCTGAGGGTTGCTTGCCAGCGTGTCACGTATGCGTTGATAGGTCCACCCCTCGGGAATGGTCAAACGGGTCTGCAGCATATTGCCGCTGGACATGCGCTCCATCACCACCCACGGTGTATCCCCGCGTACCGCCTCATAAGCCCCCGCTTGCAAGGAGGTATCCAGACCAGAGAGACGCGCCATCCAGACAAAGGCATCTTCCTGAATATCGATCCCGGCCTGCTGCATACTGCGCGCAATCGCACGGGGACCTGAACCGGCAGGGACCACATAATCGATGCGTTCGGCACGCATCGTCACGGGCTGCTTCTTGGCCCAATACCAGGCACCACCCGCTATCACACAGGCGACTACCAACCAAAGGCCCAACAGGGCAGAGAAGATCTTGACAGTTTTTTTCATGCGAGCGCTATTGTAAACAGAATAAGGCGGCGTATTCCTGAATATGTGTCACAGCCCAACACAGAAACTGGGATCAGTCAGCACCGCCCTCTCCTTCCACCCAGCCCATGCCCTGATTCCAGCGGGGGTATGCCCCTAGAACCAGCCTCGCACACGGTATCATTGATGTTTAAATTTATTTTTTCGCTCAGCCATGACCGGAATGCCTGCTCCCTCCTCTTTCGCCCTGCCAGATTTGTGCGTCCTCCAGTTCCAAGGAGCCGATGCCGTGTCTTTTCTCCATGCTCAAGTCAGCAATGATTTGGAACACCTGGCTGCCGACCGTGCCTGCATCGCGGCCTATTGCACCGCCAAAGGTCGCAGCTTGGCCACCATGGTGTTGTGGCGCGAGCAGAACGAAACGGTCTTTGCCCTGGTCCGCCGTGATCTTAGCGAAGCCCTGATCAAGCGCTTACGCATGTTCGTGCTGCGCAGCAAAGTCGCGATCAGCCTGGCCGAGTTACAGGTTTACGGTGTGGCCGATTCGTCCGCTGCCCAAGCCGTCTGGAATGTGCGGCGCGAAGGTGGCGACACCCTGATTCAGGCCCCCGGCGATCTGGACGGCTTGAATCGTCACTGGCGAATTTCTCCCCAGCAGGACGCAAACGCTCAGACTTCTGAAGGTCGTTGGGAAACGGCAGATATTTTGGCCGGCTTGCCCTGGATCAGCGCCGACACGCAGGATTTGTTCATTCCCCAGACCCTGAACATGGATCTGATCGATGGCATCAACTTCAAGAAAGGCTGTTATCCGGGCCAGGAAGTCGTGGCTCGCAGCCACTATCGAGGCACGATCAAACGGCGCATGATGGCCGCACGTACCGCCGTTCTGGACACGGCACCACAGACGCCGGAAGCTGCCGATGTGTTTTTGGTCTCGCAGAATGCGGAACCGCTGGCCGCCGCGCGCATTATCAACCGCGCCTGGCATAACGGGCAGCAACGTCTGTATGTCTTGATGGAAGTGGTACTGGCGGACCTGGAACAAGGCCAGTTTCAACTGGAGCAAGGACAGGCGCTGGAACTGCAGCCCCTGCCCTACGCACTGCCAGAACTTAGTGCTTCTGACGGTACAAATTAAGAATGCTGGAGAAATCCAGCCCTGCATTCTGACCTTGTGCGGCGTGCAGGGCGAACAGGTTGCGTGCCAGTTCGCCCAAAGGCGTCGCGCTGTTCTGGCTGACAGCCGCATCGGCTGCCAGACCCAGGTCTTTGAGCATCAGGCCCGTGGCAAAGCCGCCCTGATAATCACGCGAAGCCGGTACATCCGGCATCACCCCAGGCCAGGGGTTGTACAGCTCGGTTGCCCAGTTTCGACCGGAACTGCGCGCCATGATGGTCGACAGCACGGCAGGGTCCAGACCGTGGGCAACGCCCAAAGCCAAGGCTTCAGCAGTACCCGCCATCAAAATCCCCAAGAGCATATTGTTGCAAATCTTGGCAACCTGACCCGCACCGGCTTTACCCGCGTGGAAAATGTTCTTGCCCATGGCATCCAAGTAAGGGCGCGCCTTTTCCAGGGCCTGATCCTCGCCCCCGACCATAAAGGTCAAGGTGCCAGCAATGGCGCCACCGGTCCCACCGGAGACCGGCGCATCCAGCATTAACAGACCCAGCTTGCTGGCTTTGGCCGCCAGATCCTGGCTGGTTTGCGCATCAATGGTGCTGCAATCGACCAGCACCGTACCGGGGGCCACAGTCTGCAGCAAGCCGTTCTCGCCCTCGTAAACCTGGCGAACATGGCGGCCAGCAGGCAGCATGGTAAAGACCATCTGCGCGTCTTGGGCGATTTGCACCGCCGATTCCCCCACCTGTGCCCCTGCTGCCTGCAGTTCCTGCATGGCTTGCGCATTCAAGTCAAAGACTTTCAGGCTATGACCGGCTTTAAGCAGATTCAGCGCCATGGGTTTACCCATATGGCCCAGCCCGATAAATGCAATCGTGTTACTCATTTTGTCTCCTCGTCATTATGAAAGCGGCGCCGTCTGGCGCCGCAGCGGTCTGCCTGGGTTACAGGTCAGCCAAGGGATGAGTCGTTTCTGCCGGCCAGGCAGGAACAAAAAACCGTTCCACCCAGCGTGCATCCGCCTGTTCCAGCGAGGCAGGATTCCAGCGCGGCTGTTTGTCTTTATCAATCAGCAGTGCCCGTATGCCTTCCTGGAAGTCGCCCTGTACGCCACATTGCAGCGACACTATGTATTCCAGACGGAAAACATCGGCCAAAGACAGGTGATGCACCTTCTCCAGCAGCTCAAAGGACAAACGAGCCGAGCCAGGCGCACCTTTGGCGAAGGTTTGCGCGGCACGGGACAACCAGGGGTCGGCACTGCCCTGCCACTGCTGCAGAGCCTGTGTAATGCGTTCAAATTCACGGCTGGCGCAGACATCACGCAGCATGGCGTAGTTCTGCTCCAGCGGGCCGCTATCGGGGCGAGCGCCATCCGCCAAACGACGCAGGATCTGATGCACGCTGCTGTCACACACAGCGCGATCATCGGACCAGTTTGTGGTTTGCAGGGCCTGGAGCAAGGCGTCGAAATGCACCCGTGGCAAGTAGGCTTCCGCCAGACCCAGGAACAAGCAGTCCGACGCGTTGATTTGTGCGCCACTCAGTGCCAGAAAATGGCCAATGCCGGCGGGCAGATGCGACAGCATCCAGGTGCCGCCCACATCGGGAAACAGGCCAATGGAGATCTCGGGCATGGCAAAACGCGTGGTATCGGTTACCACACGATGGCTGGCGCCGTTGAACAGGCCCACGCCCCCGCCCATCACAATCCCGTCACCCCAGCACAAAATCGGCTTGGGAAAGGTATGAATCAGATAGTCCAGGCGGTATTCCACATCGAAAAATTCGCGGGCGTACTCGTTATTCCAGGCCGAGCCACCCTGGTTCTTTTGCATGGAGGCGTACAGCGAATGCAGATCGCCCCCTGCGCACAGCGCCTTTTCTCCGGCACCGTGCAACACGATCATGGCAATACTGGAGTCCTGCGCCCATTCCTGAAACTGCTTGAACAGCAGTTGGCACATCTCCAAATTAAGTCCATTCAGGGCTTGCGGGCGGTTCAGCGTAGCAACACCAATCGCCTTTCCGTTCTGGCCGGGCAGGCGATCAAACAAAACAGAATCCGTCATCGAATATCAGCTCCAAGATCAATGATTTGTCGTGCGATGATGACACGCATGATCTCGTTTGTGCCTTCCAGAATCTGGTGCACCCGAGTATCGCGCACCAGTCGCTCCACAGGATAATCCTTCAAGTAACCATAACCGCCAAAGAGCTGTTGCGCATCCACGCAGGCCTGAAAACCCAGATCCGTGGCCATGCGTTTGGCCATGGCGCAGTACGTGCTGGCCTGACTGCTGCCGGCGTCCAGGTGCGAGGCGGCCAGACGCACCATTTGACGAGCAGCCACGACACTGGTCAGGATATCGGACAATTTGAATTGCAGGGCCTGGAACTGATCCAGACTCTTGCCGAACTGGCGGCGCTCCTGCATGTATTGGCGGGCGGCATCATAAGCGCCTTGGGCGGCTCCTACCGAGCAACAAGCGATATTGATACGGCCACCGTCCAGGCCCTTCATGGCCAGCTTGAAGCCCTCACCTTCCTGGCCCAGCATGGCCGAGGCAGGAACACGCACACGCTCAAAGGTAATGCCCCGTGTGGACTGGCTGTTCCAGCCCATCTTCAATTCTTTACGACCGTAGGTAATACCGGCGGCATCAGCAGGTACGGCAAAGGCGGAAATCCCCTTGGGGCCGTCACCGCCGGTACGAGCCATGACCACCAGCAGGTCCGTGTCCCCAGCACCGGAGATAAAGGCTTTGCTGCCACTGATCAGATAATCGTCACCATCACGTTCGGCGCGGGTACGCAGGGAGGCGGCGTCCGACCCCGCACCGGGTTCAGTCAGACAATACGAACCCAATTTCTGGCCACTACTCAGCAACTCCCCCCATTGAGACTTGATCTCCTCCGTACCCCAGGTGCCCACCATCCAGGTCACCATATTGTGGATGGTCAGAAATGCGGTGGTCGACGGGTCAACCGCAGCCATTTCCTCAAATACCAGGCTGGACTCCAGACGTCCCAAGCCCAGACCACCGATGGATTCCGGGGCGTACAAGCCGCAAAAACCCAATTCACCCGCTTTACGGAACGCCTCGATCGGGAAAATCTGTTCCTCGTCCCAACGCGCCGCATGCGGTGCCAGCTCCCCTTGTGCAAACTCGCGAGCCGCTTGCGCAAAAGCGTTCTGATCGTCTGTCAGTATCATGTCTGTCTCCTTATTTTTACCCACCATAATGCGAGCCGCCCCCTTTAGTTGTCGTGCTGATGACAATCAGCATTTTCATAGGGAGCAGCGCCAGGCAGAAGGCGACAGTCTAGCTGAAAGTAGCAGCCTGATGATCAGGCCGGAATGAACTAGGCGCGGACGGGTTTGCGGCGGGGTCTGGCGGCAGCGCGGGCCGCCAGCTTGTGCGCGTAGCGACGACGGCGGGAATCCATCGGGTCAAAGACCAACTCACGGTAGACCTCCACCCGGTCCTGATCCTGCAAGAGCTGATCCAACTGGCAACGTTGGCCATAGACACCGACGTGCAGTGCGTCCAGGCCCTGTTCATCATCCAGCGGTGGCAGGCCGCACTCACGCAGCCCTTCGGCAATTCCTGCCGTTAACAGGGCATCACGGACACAACTGCCCGCAGGCAAACGCAGGGCGGCTTTCCAGACCTGGGCCTGAGTGGCCACAATTACGCTGACGGATAACTCAGTCACCGTAAACCTCTTGGGCGCGGCGCGTAAAGGAGTCGATAAAGCTGTTGGCAACGCGGTTAAAGATGGGACCCACGACCATTTCCAGTGCGCGGCTGGAGAACTCATACTCCATGGTGAACACGATCTTGCAACCGTCTTCGCCCAAAGGAGTAAACTGCCAGTCCCCCGTCAAGGCCGAGAACGGCCCTTTGACCAGGCGCAAGACAATACGGTTGGGATAATCGTGTTCGTTGCGTGTGGTGAAGGTTTGACGAATACCCGCAATGCTGATGGTCACCGAGGCTTCCATCCCCTTTTCGTCGCGCTGATTGACGGTCGCGCCACCACACCAGGGCATGAATTCAGGGTATTTTTCCACCTCTGCAACCAAATCAAACATCTGTTCGCAGCTATAAGGAAGGAGGACGGAGCGTTTTACTGTATGCATCAGGTCTGGTTAATAGATAGAATGTTCTGATTTTACAATCTATGGTTGGCAATTAATTCATGAGTATTGTTGATAATCGCAAGGCTACCCACGAATATTTTATCGAAGAGCGCTTTGAGGCCGGTCTGGTCCTGGAGGGCTGGGAGGTCAAGGCGATCCGAGCTGGTCATGTTCAGCTCAAAGAAAGCTTTGTCATCGTACGCGAAGGCGAGCTGTTTATTATCGGGATGCACGTCAGCGCCTTGCCGACCGCGTCCACCCATATCCGGCCCGATGCTACTCGTACACGTAAACTACTGCTCAAAGCCGAAGAAATCAGCAAGCTGATTGGCAAGGTTGAGCAACGTGGCTACGCCCTGGTTCCCCTGAACCTCCACTACAAGAAAGGTCGTATCAAGCTGGACTTCGGCCTGGGACGCGGTAAAAAACTGCACGATAAACGTGATGTTTCCCGCGACAAAGACTGGAAGCGCGAACAAGAACGCTTGATGAAACACGACACCCGCCGTAAGACGAATGAATAAAAACGGGCTAAAAAGCCCGTTTTGTTCCAAGTCTCAATGTAATTTAACACGAGGGGCGGCCCGTTTGCTGAGCAAACGGCCCAAAGCCAAGGTTGCCGTTCGCGCAACCCCCAAAATCGCCATGTGGTGCATCAAGTGCAGGCTCATATACATAATGCGAGCCAGCAAACCCTCTACAAACCAGCTCTTGCCAGACAGAACCCCCATCAGGCTGCCTACCCCACGGCTATGGCCCACCGAGACCAGTGAGCCGTAGTCCTTGTAGACAAAGGGAGCTTCATCGACCGGCTTGCCTTGAATGCGAGCAGCCAACCGCTTGCGCAAGTAACTGGCTTGCTGGTGTGCGACCTGTGCGCGAGCAGGCAAGAACTGGCCTTCCTTGTCCCAAGGCACTTGCGCGCAATCGCCCAACGCCCAAATATACGGATCGGGCGTAGACAAACAGGCGTCCAGCACCAATTGATTGATCCGGTTAACAGGTAGACCGAGTTGAGCCAAAAAGGCAGGGGCTTCAATCCCTGCGGCCCAGACGCACAAATCGTTGGGATACTGGCCACCGTTCACATCCTCAATGTGATCAGCCGCCAAACGGCTGACCCTCACCGAGGTCCGCACCGCCACACCACGCTGCTCCAGCAGGCTTTGCGCGGTAGCCGATAGCTTGGGCGGCAAGGCGGACAGAATGCGATCGGCACCTTCCAGCAAGGTGATACGCACTTCGCGGTCCGAGCTGCTGCCCGGAATGCTGTAAATGCTTAAATCGGCACGGGCTTCCAGCAACTCGGCTGCCAGTTCTACCCCGGTAGCCCCGCCCCCAACAATATTGATGTACAGGGGCGCCCCCGGTTCACGCTGCGCGCGACGGGTCACACTGATCAGCTCATTGAGCAGCTTCAAACGGAAACGCTCGGCCTGATGAGTCGAGTCCAAGGCCAGCGCATGCTCATGGGTGCCAGGCGTATTGAAGAAATTGGATTTGCTGCCTACGGCCATCACCAGCGTACCGTAGGACAGGCTGCGCTCCGGGAAGACTTCTTCATGGTCGGGTCCCAGGACCGGAGCCAGCGTGATCGTGCGTTGCTCGCGGTCTATGCTGATCATTTCACCCTGAATAAAGGTAAAACCGCAGTCACGCGCCAGCATGAAATACGACAGCCCCTCGCGGTGAATATCCAGGGTACCGGCAGCCACCTCATGCAATGACGGTTTCCAGATATGGTCGCTGTCTTTGTCGACCAAAAAGATATGCTGACGCCCGAACTGACGCCCTAATTTGGCAGCCAGCTCCAGGCCTCCTGCCCCGCCCCCAACAATCACCACTTGATACGACTGCGTAGTAGACATCCACAACTCCTTGGGCCTTGTCTTAAGCAAAGAGAGTATCAGAACCGCCGCCTTATACTTTAAATCAAAACAGATAAGGACTATAGCGATCTGTAGACGCCGCCAGGCGCGTCCAGAAGCACTGACACGTGCAATCACCCGAATGTGTGGCACTTTTGCGCTTTACTAGGCCTTAGATCAAAGACTGAGGCAAACAAATAGGCCCAATAGCAGTGCATGTCGTAAAATTAAGGGGTTTGGTCTTGCCTTCCCTTAACGGTCGACATGGAGCAGCAGCACAGCAGCCATTGATACGGTATGATGCTGGCTTTGTCCTATTCACTTAATTTTTGCCTGCCATTATGCATGACGATGTTCCCCGAAAATCCCAACGCGCGACTCGAAAGGGACGCGAACGCCGCGACAAAATCCTGGAAGTGGCTTCCGAGGTTTTTCGCGAGAATGGTTTTGAGGCCACATCCATGTCCCAAATCGCTGCATTGGCAGGCGGCTCCAAGGGCACGCTCTACAATTATTTCCCATCCAAAGAAGACCTCTTGCTGGCTGTCCTGCTGACAGGTGCCCAGGAATTTACCGAACAGGTTCTGACCAAGCTAGATTGCGAAGGTGATATCCGCCAGGAACTGCAGAGTTTCCTGCTGCCCATGCTGCGTAATCTGTACTCCAAGCAAACCGCCCAGCTCTTGCGTATCGTGGTCTCTGTCGGTGGACACAGCGACATCGGCAAACGCTTTATGGAGATGCTGGACGACCAGATCTGGGACGGAGTGCAGTGTTTCTTTGCTCACCATATCGAGCGTGGCACGCTACGCCGGCTGGACCCGGTATTAATGGTGGAACACTTCCGTTGCCTGAGCGAAGGCGAAATTGTATTGTTGCTCATGGGGGCGATGGAGCCCTGGAGTGAAGAGCGCATTCAAACTGAGACGGAACATATTCTGGATATGTTCTTACACGTTTACCAAATCGACGCAGCAAACTAATACCAGCCAATCAGCTGCAGCGCTGATTGTTCTGTCCATACACGGTTCCTCTCCCCTTAGCAGCGAACCCGTCAAGACACTCCGAATCCATGCCGCCCGATCCAGGGCGGTTACGGCCATTCCCCATCACGGCCTCTCACCCGCGCCCTGCCCTGTTCCGTTCTGCTCATCAGAATTGCAGCCTGCCCCTCTCCTTAGCCGCACACCAATAGGCACGAGCGCTTGGCAATACCTATACAAGCTTGTACAAGCACTCCAGCTAGCCAAAGCGCCAATATACTCACCTAGGCAGCAAGCGCTGCAAAACAAAATCGCATGAGCACGGCCAAGAGCCATAGCAAGAACAAAAGCACAAGATACGTCCCCAAAACGACAACACCCCGACATGGAAGCTCCATGTCGGGGTGTTAGGTCTTACCTGACTTGACCCGCGTACTGCCAGAGATTTCGCTAGCAGTAACTTACGTCTTAGACCTTGGCCAGACGTTGCCAGGTATCCACAACCGTATCCGGGTTCAGCGACAGCGAAATAATGCCTTCATCGCTCAGCCACTTGGCCAGATCAGGGTGGTCGCTGGGGCCTTGGCCACAAATACCCACGTATTTGTTTTGTGCCAGGCATGCCTTGATGGCACGACTGAGCATGAACTTCACAGCCTCGTCGCGCTCGTCGAAGTCGGCAGCCAGCAGCTCCATACCGGAGTCACGATCCAGACCCAGAGTCAACTGAGTCATGTCGTTGGAACCGATGGAGAAACCGTCAAAGTACTGCAGGAACTGCTCGGCCAGAATGGCGTTGGAAGGCACTTCGCACATCATGATCAGGCGCAGGCCGTTTTCGCCACGAGCCAGACCGTGGGAAGCCAACAGGTCCACAACACGTTCTGCCTGACCCAGGGTACGCACGAATGGCACCATGATTTCGACGTTGGTCAGACCCATTTCGTCACGCACTTTCTTCAGGGCTTCGCATTCCATCTTGAAGCATTCTGCGAAGTCTTCGGACAGGTAGCGAGCCACACCACGGAAGCCCAGCATGGGGTTCTCTTCCTCGGGTTCGTAGCGCGAACCACCCACCAGCTTGCGGTATTCGTTGGACTTGAAGTCCGACAGACGCACGATGACGGGCTTGGGGTAGAAGGAAGCGGCCAGAGTCGCAATACCTTCGGCCAGTTTTTCCACGAAGAAAGCACGTGGGCTGGCGTAGCCACGAGCCGCCGATTCCACTGCCTTTTTCAGGTCGCTATCCACATTGGGGTAGTCCAGAACGGCTTTGGGGTGAATCGCAATGTTGTTGTTGATGATGAATTCCAGACGAGCCAGACCCACACCATCGTTAGGAATTTGCGAGAAGTCGAAAGCCAGTTGGGGGTTACCCACGTTCATCATGACTTTCAGGCCGATCTCGGGCATTTGGCCCCAGCTGACTTCTTCGATCTCGGTTTCCAGCAGACCGTCGTAAATCCGGCCTTCGTCGCCTTCAGCACACGACACCGTCACTTCCTGACCTTCTTTCAGCACGTCTGTGGCGTTGTTGCAACCGACCACGGCAGGGATGCCCAGTTCGCGAGCAATAATCGCCGCGTGGCAGGTACGACCGCCACGGTTGGTGACGATAGCCGAAGCCAGCTTCATGATGGGTTCCCAGTTAGGGTCCGTCATGTCGGTGACCAGCACGTCGCCGGGTTTGACCAGATCCATCTCGGAGGCGTCTGCCACGATACGGACTTTGCCCGAACCGATCTTCTGACCAATAGCGCGGCCGGTAACCAGCACTTCGCCAGTGGCTTTCAGGCGGTAACGCTCTTGCACGTCGTTGCTGCCTTGCTGGGACTTAACGGTCTCAGGGCGGGCTTGCAGAATGTAGATCTTGCCGTCGATACCGTCACGACCCCACTCAATGTCCATAGGACGCTGGTAGTGTTTTTCAATGATGGTGGCGTAACGAGCCAGTTCGATCACTTCTTCGTCGCTCAGGGAGTAACGGTTGCGCTCGGACACCGGCACGTCTACGGTACGCACAGCGTGGTCCGTGGTACGGCCTTCGTCAAATTCCATCTTGATCAGCTTGGAGCCGATACGGCGGCTGATGATGGGGTAGTGACCAGAAGCCAGCGTTGGCTTGTACACGTAGAACTCGTCCGGATTGACCGAACCTTGAACCACGGTTTCGCCCAGGCCGTAAGAGGACGTCAAAAAGACCACATCCTTAAAGCCCGATTCAGTGTCCAGGGTGAACATCACACCAGCGCTGCCCTTGTCGGAGCGCACCATGCGCTGAATACCCGCGGACAGCGCCACTTCAGCGTGGGCGTAGCCCTTGTGCACGCGGTAGGAAATAGCACGGTCGTTGTACAGGGAGGCAAACACGTGGTGAATCTTGCTCAGCACCTCGTCGATGCCCACCACGTTCAGGTAGGTTTCTTGCTGACCAGCAAAGGAAGCGTCAGGCAAGTCTTCAGCGGTGGCGGAAGAGCGCACGGCAAACGAACCCTTGCCGTCTGCATCCAGTTCAGCAAACGCGTCACGTACGGCTTTTTCAAACTCGGCCGGGAATGGAGTGTCGATGATCCACTGGCGAATTTCGGCACCGGCAGCGGCCAGTTCACGAACGTCGTCGGCGTCCAGCGCGTCCAGACGCTGCTGAATGCGCTTGTCCAGATCGTTGTTTTTCAGGAAAACGCGGAATGCTTCGGCTGTTGTGGCAAAACCACCTGGCACGCGCACACCAGCGTCGGCCAGTTGACTGATCATTTCGCCCAGCGACGCGTTTTTACCGCCCACTGTGTCGACGTCCGTCATGCGGAGCTTGTCGAAACTAATTACGTAAGACATAAGTCACCTTGAATAGAAAAAAAAGCGTGTTTGCTTAAGGCAGTGATCCCAACAGCGCTGTCTGTGTGATCTGTCCTAAGCAAACCTGCCTTTCCATACCCCGATCCGAGCGGTAAATGGTAATCTTGCAAATTGTACCGTTTCCCGAGCATTGTGCACGACTTATTCCATGACATCTTCTCCTATTGAGCGTACCGTCTTTGTCGTTTCTGACAGCACGGGCATTACCGCCGAAACTTTCAGCAACTCCGTCCTGTCGCAATTCGCTCAATTCGAATTTCAGGCCGTCCGTATCCCCTTCATCGATACCATCGAGAAAGCCCAAGCTGTCGCTGATCGCATCAACCAATGCGCTCAAGAGCAAGGCCAGCAACCGCTGGTATTCAGCACCTTGGTTGACCCCAAGATGGCACACATTATTGGCGCGGCCAACTGCACTTTCCTGGATTTGTTTGGTGCCTTTGTACGACACATTGAACGCGCCCTGGGAGTGAAGTCCAGCCGTTCCGTAGGCCGTTCGCACTCCGGTGGCATGTCCAAGCGCTACAACAATCGCATTGAAGCCATCAACTTCAGTCTGGCGCACGACGATGGTCAGTACGTGAATGGTCTGGAACAAGCCGACGTGATTCTGGTGGGTGTATCCCGCTGCGGAAAAACGCCTACCAGCTTGTACTTGGCGATGCAGTACGCCGTCAAGGCCGCCAACTACCCCATCATTCCCGAAGATTTCCAGCGCGGCACGCTGCCCGCCACGCTGGCTCCCTACCGGAAAAAGATTTTTGGTCTGTCCATTCATCCAGACCGTCTGTCTGAAGTGCGTAATGAGCGCCGTCCGGGAAGCAAATACGCCACCATCGAGCAGTGCCGCATGGAAGTGGCTGAGGCGGAACGTTTAATGCGTATGGAAGGCATTCCCTGGCTGTCCACCACCACCAAATCCATCGAGGAAATCTCCACCAAGATTCTGGATGATGTCGGTTTGGACCGCCGCTCTTACTAAGGATTGAACAGCTAGTCCGGGCGATACCCCCTACGGGAGTATTCGGACAGCCTCAACATCAAGGCCTGATCTCGGTATCACACCGAACTCAGGCCTTTTTGTTGGCCGCTGCTACGGTGTCAGATCTGCTGCTTTTATCCGCACTCAATCCAACTTGCCCACCCAAACCTGCGGGTGCTGATCACTCCAGGGCAAGGCTTGCTCCAACTGGCCAGCCAAGCCAAACAAGAGGCATTCCTGGCCATAAGCGGCCGTAAACATCATGCCTATGGGTAAGGAAGTCGCCATATCCTGCCCGGCCGGCACCGACATGGAGGGTGAGCCACTGATATTGGCCAAAGCCGCAAAAGGTGCTTGCTTAAAGACGTGGGCAATCCAGCCCAGGCCATCCACCTGATCCTGTATCTGGTTGTACTCACCCACCCTCATGGGCAGCGCAGGTACGGTGGGAGTCATCAGGACATCATATTTCTGGAAATACACGCCCAGATTCCGGGAGACCGTATTACGCACGGCGATCGCCCCCAAAAGATCAATTCCGCTAATCTTCTTGCCGTAGGCATAGGCCGCCAACGTGGCCTGTTCCAGATACACCTCATTCACCGGCCGCCCGGTCGCTGCGGCAATGCCGTCTATCCACGCCGCCGTGTTCACATTCCAGAATTGGGCATTGGCGTGTACAAAAGCCTCCCAACTGACGCCGGAATCAAATACCAGGGGTTCGACCTGATGGCCCAGAGACTCCAGCACCGAGGCCATATCAATCGCCTTGCCGGCAATGACAGACTCGGTTTTATCACCGCTGGGCGGGTCCATCATCAACCCGATACGCAAAGCGCCTGGATTTTTCTTCACAGCCGATAGAAAGGTCTGAGGGGGTGCTGCCGTGTAATACGGCTCACCAATACCGGGACGGCTAATCGCATCCAGCAAAGCAGCGCTGTCTCGCACGCTACGACTGACGCCCAGGTGGGCCAGCAAACCGCTCCAGACCTCATCTTGCAGGGGGCCGCTGGAGACCCGCCCCCGAGTGGGCTTCAAGCCGAACAAGCCGTTCACAGCCGCCGGGACACGAATAGAGCCACCGCCGTCAGTTGCGTGAGCCACCGGCACCATCCCTGCCGCGACCGCGGCTGCCGAGCCTCCTGTCGAGCCACCGGCATTAAAGGCAGGGTTCCAGGGGTTCAGCGTAGGGCCTACGCAGCGCGCCTCCGTCGTTGTACTGATGGCAAATTCCGAGGTCGTGGTTCGACCCAGGGTGACCAGTCCCGCCTCCTTATAGAGGCTCATCAAAGTACTGTCCGCATCCATGACCATACCTTGCGCCAGCTTGCTACCCAGCTCGTAGCGTTTGCCCTTCATGGTGATGGCCAGATCTTTAATCAAAAACGGGACACCGTAAAGTACGGAGTCCCGGTCAGCATGGGGGTCAATCTCCCCGTCCCAGCTCTCTACCACCGCATTGATTTTGCTGTTCAATGCATCAACCGCTTTCTTGCCCACCTGACTTAATTCTTGAACACTGATGTGTTTCTTGGCAACCAGCTCAGCCAACGCCAAGGCATCATAGGTCGCGTATTCGCTAAGTTTCATTGTTGACCTCATCTGAAAAAGATTAGGAATCCAACCGGATACAACGATGGAGCGATACAAGGTGACAAAGCGGCCCTCAGGGAGCCGCTAGCAGACAAGCGTCAATGCCCTATGCACTCAATGCTCGCGTAGCGATAAGCAGACGCCTTACTAGATGATTTACTTGATTTTAAAAGTGGAGACAAGAGCGACATCAAGAAAGAAGTCACTGACACCGGCTGACTCTTCACGGTGCGGTGCAACCAAGCCGCCAAGACTAGCGGCTGTGCTGACGACGCTGCTCGTACAAACAAAGGGCGGTGGCAATCGCCACGTTCAAGGACTCCACGCCGGGCGCCTGAGGGATGAACAAACACTGATTCGCTTTGGTCAGCAAGGCCGGGCTAACACCCTGCCCTTCATTGCCAAAAACCCAAATTCCCTGGTCGGGCAAGCTGGATTCATACAGGTCCTGGGCATCTGGCCCCAAGGAGGTCACCAGCACCGGCAAGGCAGCTTTTTCAAGCAGAGCCACACCATCGACCTGCTCATGGATTTGAATGGAGAAATGGGCGCCCTGTGCACTACGCAGCACTTTCTGAGACCAGACGCTGGCACAGCCTGGCGTCAGATACACGGCCTCCAACCCCACCGCCACCGCCGTTCGCAAGACGGTGCCCACATTACCCGGGTCTTGAACCTGATCCAGCAAGATGGCACGTTTTGTGGGAGCCGTCCAAACCTGCCCTCGAGGTACGCGAACAATAAAGCCTATGCCCTGCCCCTGACCAACTTGGGATACGGCATTCATCAAGGTTGCATTGAAGGTCACACTGCTATGGCCTGGCAAGAAGCGCGCCAGTTCGAGCAACTCGTCCGAGTGGCGGTCCATCTCGAAAACCGCCAGTTCCGGCAAACCTCGGCGCTCCAGCCACATCTGGCATAGATGAATGCCTTCCAACCAAATCAACTGATCGCCCCCGTCCAGCTCGCGTTTATCGTGAGCCAGGCGCTGCACCCGTTTGAACAGCGCATTATCTTTGGATTCAATCAGCCTCATTTTCTTCAACTTACCTAACTAGAGATGCGCGTACCGGCGCGAAACTTCGACGATGCTCGGGGCAAGGCCCGTGCTGAGACAAACGGTCCAAATGCAAGGCCGTCCCGTAGCCTTTGTGCTGATCAAAACCGTATTCAGGATAGTCTCGGTGTAATTCCAGACAGACCGCATCCCGCGCTGTTTTCGCCAAAATGGATGCGGCCGCAATGGCAGCATGGCTGGCGTCACCTTTGATGATGGCTTCTGCCGGGCAGCACAGGCCAGTGGGAATACGATTGCCATCCACCAAGGCTTGCTCAGGTTTGACGCTCAGGCCATTACAGGCTCGTTGCATCGCCAGCATGGCGGCGTGCAAAATATTGATGTCATCAATTTCTGCGACGGTCGCGCTGGCAATTTCCCAGGCCAAAGCCCTTTCCTTGATCAGAACGGCCAAGGCTTCACGCCGTTTGGCGGTCAGCTTCTTGGAGTCGTTCAGGCCTTCAATGGGATTGTTCGGGTCCAGAATCACAGCAGCGGCAAAGACGGGACCGGCCAATGGGCCACGCCCCGCTTCATCCAGCCCCGCCACCAAACCTGCCGAGACATCACTGACCAATAAATCCAGCTGCTTCATGCACGTGCCATATTCAAAATAACCTCGGCCGCCAAAGCAGGCGTGTCCCTGCGCAAGGTCAAATGCATCTCGGTAAAGATTTGCTCGATATGCGCCACATAGCTCTGATCGCTCAAGGCTTTCCAGCACGCTTGCGCCAGTTTCGCTGGCTGGGCATCTTCTTGTAGCAGTTCGGGTACGACAAAATCCCGAGCCAGCACATTGGGCAAACCCACCCAGGGCACATAAGGCCTGTCCTGACCGGACTTCCACCGTATGATGCGCTCCATCATGGGGCTGAGCACATACGAAATAACCATAGGCCGCTTGTACAAGGCAGTTTCCAGGCTGGCAGTACCACTGGCCACCAACACAGCGTCACTGGCTTCCATCACCGTCCAGGCAGGTGGGCGAACCACGCCTTCCGAATCAGGCTGACGAATACCGACCGTATTGGCATCAATAATGTGTAAATTGCGGATGGGATGCTGAGCCAGCGCTTCCTCAAACTCCTGACGACGCTTGGGATTCACCATAGGCACCAGAATCGTCAGATCCGGATCCTGGTCCTGCAAGATCTGCACGGCCTGCAAAAAGCGCGGTGACAGCATCTTGACCTCGGAGGAGCGGCTGCCAGGCAGCACGCCCAGAATACGGCCTGTCTCGGGCAAGCCCAGGCGACAGCGAGCGTCAGCCTTATCCGGCTGCAAGGGAATATTCGCCGCCAAGGGATGGCCCACATAGGTCACCGGAATGCCTTCCTTTTCGTAGATCTCGGTCTCGAAAGGAAACAGTACCAGCATATGAGACACCGCTTCGCGGATTTTGTGGATGCGCTCATAGCGCCAGGCCCAGATCGAGGGCCCCACAAAGTGCACCGTCGGCACACCGGCCTGACGCAAACGATGCTCCAGGCGCAAATTGAAGTCCGGGGCGTCAATACCCACAAACACATCCGGACACTGGCGCAACCACTGATTGCGCATGCCCAAATAAGTGGAGACCAGCCCCGGAATACGTTTGAGCGCCTCGACGTAACCAAATACCGTCAAGGCGTCCATGGGATAGTATTGGTGAAATTGCTGGGCGGCCATCTCGGGGCCGCCTATGCCTTCTACCTGCACGCCAGGATTGCCCTGGCGCAGCCCTTGAATGATACGGGCCGCCAGCAAATCGCCAGACGGCTCGCCCGCTACCATTCCTATATACAGATCCCGCTTGGCCCCTGTTTGCCCCGACCCGTCTGAACGTGCCGCTAATGGGCTGGAGGCGCTGCTCATGGTCTGCAAATACCCCGGCTGGAGTCATTCAGAAAGTCGATCATGACCTGTACGGCCGCACGGCACTCAGGCTGCGTTTCCTGCAAGGCTTGCATCTGCTCCACGGCCTGCTCCACCGTCAGCTTGCGACGATACAGCAGCTTGTAGCTTTCCTTCACCGCCGAAATCGCTTCAGCCGAGAAGTTGCGACGGCCCAAGCCTTCGCTATTCACACCGACAGGACGGAAAGGATCGCCTGCACCAATCACGTAAGGAGGAATATCCTGACGCACCGAGCTGGTACCACCAATCATGCTGTGTGCGCCGATACGACCGAACTGATGCACAGCCGTCAAACCGCCCAGAATGGCCCAGTCGCCAATATGCACGTGGCCGCCCAGTTGGACGCTGTTGGCGATAATCGTGTGATTGGCAATCTGGCAATCATGTGCAATGTGGGTGTAGGCCATGATCCAGTTGTCATTGCCGACACGGGTCACACCGACATCCTGCACCGTACCGGTATTGATGGTGACGTACTCACGAACCATATTGCCATCGCCGATTTCCAGACGAGTCGGTTCACCCGCGTACTTCTTGTCCTGCGGCATGCCACCAATGGAGCAGAAACGGTAGAAATGGTTGTTGCAACCAATCGTGGTCACGCCATCAATCACGCAGTGGGGCCCCACTTTGGTGCCCGCCCCTATCGTGACATTAGGCCCAATGATGCTGTAAGGCCCGACCTCGACATCATCTGCAAGCTGAGCGCCCGCTTCGATGATGGCCGTTTCATGAATACGCATAAACTATTCTTCCAATTGACGGATCGCACACATAATTTTAGCTTCGGCAACCACTTGGCCATCAACCAAGGCACGGCCCGTGTACTTGCACAAGGCGCGGCTGATGCGATCCGCGGTCACTTCCAAACGCAACTGATCGCCTGGCATCACGGGTTTGCGAAAACGCGCGCCATCCACACCAACCAGGTAATAGGCTAGCTTGTTGTCCACCTTGGCGTACGGATCCTCAGGATCGGTAAAAGAGAACAGCGCCGCTGCCTGAGCCATGGCTTCAATGATCAAGACCCCAGGCATAACCGGCATGTGCGGAAAGTGACCCGTAAAAAAGGGTTCATTCATCGACACGTTTTTAATGGCGACGATGCTCTTGCCGGGCACCAGTTCCAAGACGCGATCAACCAGCAGCATCGGGTAACGATGAGGGAGGCGATCCATAATTTGTCGAATGTCGAGTTCCATGTCCTGTCCTGCTTATTTTTGTTTATTGATATGTTCAGATGATTCATTTGCCCCATCAGCCTGCTGACGCTCCAAAGAGCGCAGGCGACGGCGCAAACCGCTCAATTGCCCCAGCACGGCAGCGTTTTTCTGCCAGTCCTGATGCCCAGCAAAGGGATAAACCCCGGTATAACGTCCAGGCTGACTGATATTGGAGGTGACAGCCGTACCGCCAGAGACGTGTACATCGTCACCCAAGACCAGGTGACCCGAGAGCATCGCTGCCCCGGCGATCGTACAACGCGCCCCAATCTGGGTAGAGCCGGCCACCCCCACACACGCCGCCATGGCCGTGTGCTCGCCGACCTGCACGTTGTGCCCGATCATAATCTGGTTGTCCAGCTTGACGCCGTTGGCCAACACGGTGTCATCCAGTGCACCACGGTCCACCGTCGTATTGGCGCCGATTTCAACATCGTCGCCAATACGCACGTGGCCGATCTGTGCAATCTTGGCCCAGGCACCCTTGCCTTTCACTGGATCCGGCGCAAAACCAAAACCGTCCGCGCCCAGCACTACGCCCGAATGCAAAATGGCGCGAGCACCGATATGCACCTGGTGGTAAAGAGTGACACGCGCATGCAGTAAACAGTCTGGCCCCAAGGTAGATCCTGCGCCAATCACGCAATGCGCACCCAAACGGGTGCCACGTCCGATCTTGACGCCGGCCTCCACCACGCAAAAGGGCCCGACCGACACGCCCTCGCCCAATTGAGCACTAGGGTCAATCACCGCACTGGGATGGATGCCCTGGGGCAAATCCGCCATGCGCACCTGATCAAAACGCTGAGCCAGCAGCGCATACATTAGATAAGGCTCTGAGCACAAAACCGGAATAAAGGACGGTGTAAAGCCCAGATCCTCGTAGACCTGTGGCGTCAAAATCACCACCGCAGCACGGGTCTGCTCCAGCAGATCCTGCATCTTGGGATTGGACAGAAAGCTGATTTCTTCCGGACCCGCAGAAAGTAAAGAGCCTAGGCCCCGAATCCGGGGCATAGGCTCTTTAATGCCTTCTGGCAGCTTGCAATCCAGTCCGGTCTTGTTGATGGCGTCTATGAGTTCAGACAGCTGTACAGCCTGATCAACGTTCAGCAATACCGGCATAGTGCATCAACCGCCCAGTGCTTTCAGAACTTCCTCGGTGATGTCCACACGTGGGCTAACGGTGACCGCGTCCTGAATGATCAGGTCGTAGCCTTGCGAGTCAGCAATACGCTTGATAGCGGCATCAGCCTGCTCAACGATGGCCGAGAACTCTTCATTGCGGCGACGATTGAAGTCTTCCTGGAATTCGCGGCGCTTGCGCTGCAAATCGGAATCCAGGTCAGCCAGTTGACGCTGACGCTTCACACGATCGGACTCGGACAAGACAGGAGCATCCTTGTCGAACTTCTGAGCTTGCGAACGCAGGTTGTTGGCCATGCGCTCCAGCTCTTCGTCACGACGCTTGAATTCTGCTTCGATTTTGGTTTGGGCCGCTTTGGCAGGCTTGGAATCACGCAAAATGCGCTCTGTGCTGACAAAACCAATTTTGGTCTGGGCCTGAACAACAGGAGCAGCGGTCATGGCGCCGACACCCAGCGCGGCAGCCAGAACGAGCGCGTTATTGCCACGCGACAAGCTGCGGGCGATGTTTGTAAGTTTTAATGCGATGTTTGACTTCATGAAAAATCTACCTTGCTAATTAGGCTGCAGAATAGTGCAATTGTGCCACTAAACACGAACATCAGAAAGCGGTACCAATCTGGAACTGGAAGGCTTGTTTATCGTCGCCTTCCTTGGCGCGCAAGGCGCGACCATAGGACAACTGCAACGGACCGAGTGGGGACTCCCACGACAAGCCCAGACCTGCAGCGTACTTCCAACCGCATGGATCCTCCGACAAACGGTCAGGACGACCCATTGGGCAACCACCGCTGGTGTTGTCAACTTTACCGGCATCGGCAAAGACGAACCAACGCAACGTACGGTCACGTGAGGCACCGGGGAATGGCAGATACAGTTGAGCGTTGGCAATCATTCGACGCGAACCACCCAGGTAGTCGCCCGTCAAGATATCGCGTCCGCCCAAGGATGCACCTTCGTAGCCACGTACCGACCCGATACCACCGGCGTATACGTTCTTGATCACCGGGAAACTCTTGCCACCGATGCTGCGACCGTAGTCAATCGCCCCGTTCAGAGCCAGCGTGTAAGCACGCCCCAAAGGAATATAGTGCTGATGGCTGGCACGCAGCATGTAATAGCGCAAATCCATCGTACCCATATCAGCCGACAGACTGGTCAAGCTGCCCTTGTTGGGAGCAATCGCGCTGTCGCGAGTATCTTTGGACCAACCCAGGTTGAAAATAAAGGTGTTGGTGCCTTCACCGTACTCGTTTACGTAATCCTGATAGGCACGGGGTGTGTACTGCGGGCTCAGGCGCGAGAGCTTGTTGTGCTCGAAGTTCACGCCCATGAATACACGGTCGTACTCGGAAATAGGCACACCGAAGTTCAAACCGGCACCGATTGCGGTGTTCTGGTAATCACCCCAACCATCATTGGACTGGTAAGGCGTGGTACGACGGTAGTAAATCGAGGTGGTCTTGCTGATGCCGTCACCTGTCCAGAAAGGATTGGTATGGCTGATCACCGCCGCACGGTTCACTTTACTGGTATTGACCTGCAAGGACAGACTGTTACCACTACCGAAGATGTTGTCCTGACTGATACCGGCTGACAGCATCAGCTTGTCAGTCGAACCGTAACCAATACCGAGGTTAACCAAGCCGGTGGGCTTTTCTTTCACGTCCACGTTCACGTCGACCTGGTCAGGCGAACCCGGTACAGGCTTGGTATTCACATCTACTTCATTGAAGTAGCCCAGACGGTCGATACGGTCACGCGAGAACTTGATGGCGTCCGAGTCATACCAGGCCGCTTCCTGCTGACGCATTTCACGACGCACCACTTCATCACGGGTACGGACGTTTCCACCCACCTCAATACGGCGCACATACACGCGACGACCGGGATCGACGTAGAAGGTCAAGTCAGCCGTGTGATTTTCGCGATCCAGCACCGGGTTCGGGTTGGCATTCGCAAAGGCATAACCCAAGCCACCCAGATATTCGGTGATCGATTTTACGGTAGCGCTGGTCTTGTCCGAGGAAAACACTTCGCCTTCTTTTTGCTGCACCATCGGCTCGATCTTGTCTTCCAGACCCAGCAGATCACCGGCCAATTTCACGCTGCTCAAGGTGTAGGGCTGGCCCTCGTGAATGGTCAGGGTAATGAAAATGTCTTTGCGATCGGGCGAAATCGATACCTGAGGCGCTTCGGCCGAGTACTCCAGGAAACCACGATTCAGGTAGTAGGAGCGGATACGCTCCATATCCCCTTCCAGTTTTTCGCGGGAGTATTTATCAGTGCCGGTGTACCAGGTCATCATGCCCGAGGTCGTCAGCTCCATCTGATCGAGCAAGTCACCTTGAGAGACGGCTTCCGTACCGACGATGCGGATTTCCTTGATCTTGGCCAAGCCACCCTCAAAGATGTCAAAGCTGACACCGACGCGGTTACGTGGCAAAGGCGTGATGATAGGCGTGATTTCCACACCATACTTGCCCTTGGACAAGTACTGTTGTTTCAGCTCGAATTCAGCACGTTCCAACATGGAACGGTCAAAAACCCGGCCTTCTCCAAAGCCTACCTGGGCCAGGGAGTTGATAATATTCTTGGCGTCGAACTCGCGCATGCCATTAAAAGACACGGAGGCGATGGTTGGACGCTCCTTGACGTTAACGATCAGCACATTGGTGCTGGTGTCAATTTGCACGTCACTGAAAAAACCGGTGGCGTACAAGCGCTGAATCGCGTCTGCCGCCTGCTCTTCCGAGAAGGACTCACCGACCTTGACAGGCAAAGACGAGAACACGGCACCGGGATCGACCCGCTGGATGCCATTGACTTGAATATCGCGCACGACAAACGGTGCAAATGCATTCGCCAAGGCGGGGGCAAGCAGACTTGCCACCAATACGGGCAGAACACGCAACGCAAAAGTAGGTTTCCGGCTAAACGACATCCTGGACAATCCTTGGTCGGTCAAATGGTTGGAAATTGTATGCCACCCGCTCTCAACTGAAAAGACGGGTGATGTCATTAAAAAAAGCAATACTCATCAGCACGGCCAACAAGGCCAAACCCAGCCGTTGACCGACAAGCATCATACGCTCCGAAGCGGGCTTGCCGCGCACGGCTTCGATGGCATAGTACAGTAGATGCCCACCGTCTAGCATAGGTACGGGCAATAAATTCAGTAAACCAATGCTAATACTGATCAAGGCCAAGAAATTCAGGTAGGCAATAAAGCCAATACGCGCTGTCTGACCTGCATAATCCGCAATAGTAACCGGCCCGCTGACATTACGTACAGAGACATCCCCGGTAATCATGCGCCCGATCATCTTCAAAGAGAACCAAAAAGTCTGCCCGGTACGGGTAAATCCGCGCTCCACGCTCTCGATGGGCCCATACCGCACCAAGGTCATGGGCATATCCATAGCCACTTGGGCACCAATACGCCCTTGTGCCTTGGCATCGCCCTGGGGAGTAAGCAGCAGGCGTTGAATTTCACCCTCGCGCAGCACCTCAAGCTCAAGTGTCTTACCCGCAGATTGTTGCACCTTTTGAACGAACGCCGTAATTCCAGGCTCGATCAAATCATCCAGCCGGAGAATAAGGTCGTCTTTTTTCAGACCTGCTTGTTCGGCTGCCGTATCTTTAAACACTTCTTGGACAACGGATCGTGCCGGGCGTAACATCAGCCCAGCCTTGGCCATCAGGTCCTGCCCGTCCGGCAAAATCTCGCCAGCCGGTAATGTCAGGTAACGATTTTCTTCTCGTCCCAGCAGGTCCTTGACTCCCACTTCGAGCTCGCCGCCCGAGGACAAGGCATCCATAAAGGCCCAGCGCGCCTGCAACCAGGAATCCACAGGTTTGCCATCCACCGAGACCAGACGATCCCCAGCCTGGAAACCGGCCTGAGCCGCTGGCGTGCCTTCTGGGACGGGACCGATTTGCGCGACGGGCTCCTGGGTTCCTAACAACCCTACAAAAGCATAAATCACCACAGCCAGAATCAGGTTGGCCATTGGACCAGCCAGCACAATCGCGGCACGCTGTCGCAGGGGCTTGTGATTGAAGGACTCGTCGATCTGTGCCTGCGTTGCATGAGCAGGCGGATCATTTTGCATGGCGACGTAGCCGCCCAAAGGAAGAGCAGAGACAGCCCATTCGGTGCCGTTCTTGTCGAAACGACGGTACAGCACCTTGCCAAAACCGATAGAAAAACGCTCTACACGCACGCCGCAACGACGAGCCACCCAGTAGTGGCCAAGCTCGTGAAAAGTCACCAGCACGCCCAAGGCTACCAAGAAAGCCAGAACCGTGAAGAGCATGTTAATTCCTGTTAAATACGCGCAGAGACTCTGCAGTAATCCAGCGCCAGCGAACGGGTCTCGCTATCCAGCTCCAACACCCCTTCCAGAGCCTCTAAGGCCTGGCTGGCACGGCCATTGAGCCTGTCCAGACAATGCTCAATCACCGCCGGAATCTGAGTATAGCCAATCTGCCTTTCCAAGAAGCGGTCTACGGCAATTTCATTGGCGGCATTCAAAGTCACGCAGGCAGCCTGACTGCTGCGCAAAGCATCATAGGCCAATCGCAGACAGGGAAAACGCACAAAATCAGGCTGTTCAAAGTCCAGGCGACCCATTGTGGCCAGATCCAACAAGCCTACGCCGCTGTACAAGCGTTCCGGAAAGCCCAGACCGTAGGCAATCGCCGTGCGCATGTCGGGCTGCCCCAATTGCGCCATCACCGAGCCATCTATGTACTCAACCATGGAGTGAATCACGCTTTGCGGATGCACCACCACATCAATCTGCTCAACGGGCACCGAGAACAACCAATGCGCCTCAATAACTTCCAGGCCTTTATTCAGCATAGTGGCTGAATCCACCGAAATTTTGCGGCCCATGCTCCAGTTGGGATGCGCACAGGCTTGCTCGGGGGTCACCTCATCCAGCTCGGCCAAGCTGCGCGAGCGAAACGGTCCACCGGAAGCTGTCACCAAGAGACGGCGTAGAGCAGCCACAGGCTGACCGGGCTCCGCAGGTAACTCACCGGCCAGACATTGGTAGATGGCGCTGTGTTCGGAGTCGATAGGCATCAATTGCGCCCCGCCCTCTTGCACGGCTTGCATGAAGATACGGCCCGCAGCGACCAGCGCTTCTTTATTGGCCAGCAACACCCGCTTGCCCGCACGAGCCGCAGCCAGGGCCGAAGGCAGACCTGCTGCCCCGATAATCGCGGCCATCACCGTCGTTACTTGTGGGTCTGCCGCCGTATCGGCCAGAGCTTGGGCACCTACCCGGATCTCGGGCAAGACACCACCCTGCCACGCCGCCAGAAAGCGGCTACGCGCGGCTTCATCAGGCACCAGAACAACCCGGGCGGCACTGTCACGAGCTTGCTGGGCCAGCAGCTCCATACGAGTGTGGCCGCTCACGGCATAAACCGCCATCCGCTCCGGATGACGAGCAATCACATCCAGTGTGCTGATACCAATAGAGCCAGTGGCCCCTAACACACAAACATGCTGGAAACTCATGAGTTCTTCCTTGACGCAAACACTTAGTTCCACGCAGGACTAAAAGAGCCATGCCCCACTTAACAGCAAGGCTACGGGAGCAACCGGCAGCAAGGCGTCGATACGGTCGTAGACTCCACCATGGCCGGGCAATAATTGACTGGAATCTTTCACAGCGGCACGGCGCTTGAGCAAAGACTCGAACAAATCACCTACGATCGACAAGGCCGCCAGGGCAACACCCAAAACAGCCGTGGCAACCCACCCCCAACGTTGCTGCACGTCGGCACCAAAGCTGCCTGCCCAATTTGCGCTTATCACCATCCATACCGCCGCAGCGGCCATACCGCCAACCGCTCCAGCCCAGGTCTTGCCGGGACTGACACGCGGGGCCAGTTTGGCCTTACCAAAAGCACGACCCGTGAAGTAGGCTGCGATATCCGCCGCCCAGATCAGAACCAATAGGGAGAGCACATACACAATGCCCTGCGTGTACAAGAAAAGAGACAGGCTGGCCCACGCGACCAAGGGAGCCAGCACACCCATCACACTGAGCAAAACACCTTGAGCTCGTTGTGTGGCCTGACCCTGCAACACCAGCCCTGTCGCACCAACGATCCACCATGCCGCCATTAACGGCACCAGGGCACGGTACACCAGATCAGCCGCCTGCTCTTGTGGACCTGTGTCATACCAGTACACGCTTAGCCACAACATCAAGGCACCGTTAAGCAAGGCCAAGGGCCATGCCCAACGCTGCTGATCCTCAGACAGACTCAGACGCTCCCACTCCCAGCACGCCAACGTACTCATCAGCACAAAGATGGCCAACAAGGGCCAGCGCACGGGGGCAAGCATGGCCGCGCCCAGAATCACCAGCAAGATCAGGGCGGTGATGACTCGTTGTTTCAACATAGATAAGGCTCCGTCAAGGCGCGGGGCTACCCTGCACCTGGGCACTGGTGCGCCCAAAGCGCCGCTCGCGCCCACGATACCACTCGAAGGCTTGTTCCAGCTGCGCCCGGTCAAAATCCGGCCAGTACACGTCTGTAAAGTACAGCTCGGTATAGGCCATCTGCCAGATCAAGAAATTGGAAATGCGACGCTCTCCACCCGTGCGAATGAACAAATCCGGCTCGGGGGCATAAGACATCGCCAAATAGGGGCTGAACATGGCCTCATCCAACTGCTCAGGATGATCGACCAAGTCAGGATTAGCGGCCAGCGCCTTTTGGGTCGCTTGCAAAATATCCCAACGACCGCCGTAATTGGCGGCAATCGTCAAATGCAAGGTGTCGTTATCGCGTGTTTTTTCCTCTGCATCGGCAATCAGCCCACGCAGTTCATCGCTAAATGCGGACAGTTCGCCAATAACATGAAGTCGGACGCCGTTTTTTTTCAGTGTTGCCACTTCTTTTTGCAGCATCTTGACAAATAGCCCCATCAACAGGGAGACCTCCTCGGGAGGACGTCGCCAGTTCTCGGAACTAAAAGCAAACAGGGTCAAATAACGCACGCCGAGCTCACCACAAGCCTCGACAATGCGCCGCACGGTCTGCACACCCCGCAAGTGCCCTGCCGTGCGTGGCAAAAGACGACGGGTCGCCCATCGTCCATTGCCGTCCATGACAATTGCCAGGTGGCCAGGAACCTGACCGTGTTCCGGAATAGTTTGGGTAGAACTGAAAGAAATCACCTAGCCACCTGTGCAAAAGCCGTTAGACCGTCATGATCTCGGCTTCTTTTTGGGCGATCAGCTTGTCGACTTCAGCCACATACTTGTCGGTCAGCTTCTGGATTTCATCCTGGGCGCGACGCTCGTCGTCCTCGGAAATCTCCTTGTCCTTGACTTGCTTTTTGAGCGTGTCATTGGCATCCCGACGCAGGTTGCGGATCGCAACCTTGGCATCTTCACCTTCACCGCGCACCACTTTGGCCAGATCGCGACGGCGCTCTTCGGTCAAGGCAGGCATGGGCACACGAATGCTCTCGCCCATCGAGATGGGGTTCAGGCCCAGCTCGTTGTCGCGAATGGCTTTTTCAATGGGGCCAGCCATATGCTTTTCCCATACCTGCACATTCAAGGTGCGAGCGTCAACCACCGTGATGTTAGCCACTTGGCTGACAGGCACCATGGAACCGTAGTATTCGACCTGAACATGATCCAGCAAGCCTGCCGTAGCGCGGCCAGTACGAATCTTGGCCAGGCCCGTCTTGAGAGACTCCAGGGACTTGCCCATACGGTTATCGGTCGATGCTTTAATCTCGGAAAGACTCATGGACTAAATTCCTATAACTTTAAACGTGAACCAGGGTGCCCTCGTCCTCGCCACAAACCGCACGCGTCAAAGCACCGGGTTTGTTGATCGAAAACACCTTAATCGGCAGTTTCTGATCGCGACACAAGGCGAAGGCCGTGGCGTCCATCACTTCCAGACGACGCACAATGGCCTCGTCAAAGCTGATGCGCGAATAACGGGTCGCACCGGGATCCTTATTGGGATCGGCACTGTAGATGCCGTCAACCTTGGTGGCTTTCAGTACGATTTCCGCCCCCACTTCGGCGCCGCGCAAGGCCGCTGCCGTATCGGTGGTAAAAAACGGATTGCCCGTACCGGCTGCAAAAATAACAACTTTGTTTTCTTCCAGGTAACGCAGTGCCTTGGGACGAATGTAAGGCTCCACAACCTGTTCAATATTCAGGGCGGATTGCACACGGGCATCCAGGCCACGGTGCTTCAAGGCATCTTGCAAGGCCAGCGCGTTCATGACGGTGGCCATCATGCCCATGTAATCGGCTGTCGCACGATCCATGCCCTGGGCACCTGGAGCGATGCCGCGAAAGATATTTCCCCCGCCAATCACGATAGCCAGTTGCACCCCCAACTGGGCAACCTGGGCGATCTCCTCCGTCATGCGAATGATTGTGCTGCGATTAATACCGAACGAGTCCTCACCCATCAGCGCTTCGCCGGAGAGCTTTAACAGGACACGTTTGTAAAGAGGGGTAGTCATGGGTGGGATTCCAAGTGACGAAGACAGAAGAGAGTGTAAAGCAGCAGGGCAGGCACCGCCACTACGGTGCCTGCCCTGAAAAAACCAGCTAGATTAGGCTTGGCCGGCAGCAGCAGCTACCTCAGCGGCGAAATCCTCAACACGCTTTTCAATGCCTTCACCCACAACGTACAGGGTAAAGCCAGCGATCGATGCTTTTTTCTCGTCCAGCATTTGCTGCACGCTTTGCTTGTCGTTCTTGACGAAAGGCTGGCTCAGCAGAGTCACTTCTTTCAGGAACTTGGCAACAGCGCCGTCAACCATTTTGGTGACGATGTCAGCAGGCTTGCCCGATTCAGCGGCTTTCTGAGCCGCCACGGAGCGTTCGGCTTCGATTTCAGCAGCGTCAACACCGGAAGCGTCCATCGCTTTAGGACGAGTCGCAGCAATGTGCATGGCCAGATCCTTGCCCACTTCTTCGTCGCCACCGGCGAAATCAACCAATACGCCGATTTTGCCACCGTGAACGTAGCTGGCCAGTTGGCCGGCTGTTTCGTAGCGCTGGAAGCGACGGATCGAGATGTTTTCACCAATCTTGCCAACCAGAGCAGCGCGCACGGTCTCGACATTGCTGTCGGCCAGTGGCAGTTCAGCCAAAGCGGCCAGATCTGCTGGGTTGTGCTTGGCAACCAGTTGTGCGACGTCGTTGATAAAGCCGATGAAGTCATCGTTCTTGGCAACGAAGTCGGTTTCGCAGTTGACTTCAACAACGGAACCGGTCTTGGCATCGTCAGCAATGTAAACAGAAACCAGGCCTTCAGCGGTAACGCGGGTAGCTGCTTTGCTAGCCTTGCTGCCCAGCTTCACGCGCAAGATTTCTTCAGCACGTGCCATATCGCCGTCGGCTTCGGTCAGTGCTTTTTTGCATTCCATCATGGGCGCGTCGGTTTTCTCGCGCAATTCTTTAACCATCGATGCGGTGATTTGAGCCACGGTTTTCTCCAATTCTGTAGAACGTGCCCCGGCAAGCCGGGGCGATACGAAAGGTCACTGTAGCTGTCTGCCATGACAACTGATGGTGTCTGGCAGACAGCGGTGAACCTGTTACTCCTGGGTGTCAGCCTGAACTTCGACGAATTCTTCGTCAGCGGCGATTTCTTCAACCAGACCGTTCAGGTTCTGTTCGCGGCCAGCCAACACGGCGTCAGCCATGCCACGGGCGTACAGAGCGATAGCCTTGGCCGAGTCATCGTTACCAGGAATCACGTAATCCAGACCTTCTGGCGAGTGGTTGGTATCAACCACGGCCACAACGGGGATACCCAGCGTGCGGGCTTCGGCCACAGCAATCTTGTGGTAGCCGACGTCGATCACGAACAGGGCGTCAGGCAGGTTGTTCATGTCCTTGATACCGCCGATGGCCTTGTTCAGCTTTTCCAGTTCGCGCTCGAACATCAAGGCTTCTTTCTTGCTCATGGTTTCCAGACGGCCTTCAGCCATCTGACCTTCCATTTCTTTCAGACGCTTGATGGAAGTCTTGACCGTTTTGAAGTTGGTCATCATGCCACCCAGCCAGCGGCTGTCAACGTAAGGCATACCGCAACGCTCGGCCTCAGCAGCCACCAGTTCGCGAGCAGCACGCTTGGTACCGACGAACAGCACGTTGCCGCCACGAGCAGCCAGTTGACGCACGAATTTGGTTGCTTCTTCGTACTGAACAACCGTTTTTTCCAGGTTGATGATGTGGATGTTGTTACGCTGGCCGAAGATGAACGGAGCCATCTTGGGGTTCCAGTAACGGGTTTGGTGGCCAAAGTGCACACCAGCTTCCAGCATTTCACGCATTAAAGACATAAAGTTCTCCAAGGGTTTGGTCTTGTAACTGCCCGGTATCCGGTAAGGGCCGCAGCCTGTGCTGCATTCCAGACACCCCGAGACGGACAGTCACGCGATTTACTACATACAACATAAAAAACGTCGCCCGACATGAGCGTACGCCTGCACTGCAACGGACCCGCGCCTTTGGGCAGACAAGAAATCTGCCGTCAAACCGGGCCTGAAACTTTTCTGGCTACTGCCTGCATGCAGCGCACCGCTTGCAGGTGTATCCTAGGGGATTGCCTGGTCAGCATCTGTTGAACAAGAACCGGGCTGCTGCCCATGTTGCTTTTGCAACGCTTGTAATCGTGCTGACCCTGTATTCGTTGTGAATTCTGCGTGTTTTTGCTGGCTCGCAGCGCCCTGAGGCGTTTTTTTCAATCTTGGAACAAACTGTCCTGACCCCTTGCTTTACTCATCCGCCCTGAAGATTCAGAAGGCCTGAGAAAAGCCGGTCAAACCAGGAAAACCTAGATTTAATGCGGTAAACAGCGCTTTGCGCTGCCTTACACCGCCTTGCTTGGACAGCCGCCAGATCGTCCCAAACGGGACTGTGCGTAACTGCAAAATTCACAAAAGCCTATAATTCTACTATTTTTCAATAGACCTGTTCAAGTTGCTATGAGTATTCTCGTCACAGACCCCACTGATCTCGAAAAAATGCGCACTGCTTGCCAGACGGCGGCATCCATCCTTGACTACCTGACCCCCTTTGTCAAAGCAGGCGTCACGACTGGCGAATTGGACCGCCTGTGCATGGAGCGCATCAATGAACTAGGGGTCAAATCAGCCACCGTGGGGTACGCGCCCCCTGGCTACCCGCCCTTTCCGGGCTCTATCTGCACCTCCGTCAACCACGTCATCTGTCACGGCATTCCTGGCGATAAAGTGTTGAAAAACGGCGATATTCTGAACATGGATGTCACCATTATTCAAGATGGCTGGTTTGGTGACACCAGCCGCATGTTCTACGTGGGTGAACCCAGCATCCTGGCCCGTCGCCTGACTGAAACCACTTACGAATGCATGTGGTTGGGCATCGATCAGGTCAAGCCGGGCGCAACCCTGGGGGATATCGGCCACGCTATTCAGCAACACGCTGAAAAACAAGGCTTTTCCGTGGTACGTGAATATTGCGGACATGGCGTGGGCCAAAAATTCCACCAGGACCCGCAGGTGCTGCACTACGGCAAGCCCGGCACAGGCGTAAAACTGGAAGCCGGCATGATCTTCACCATTGAACCCATGATCAACGCGGGCCGTCGCGAACTGCGCACCCTGGCAGATCAATGGACCGTCGTCACCCGCGACCACAGCCTGTCAGCCCAATGGGAGCACGCCATACTGGTGACCGATACCGGCTATGAAGTACTGACCGTCTCGCCCGGCATGCCTGCCCCTCCAGCCATCATCAACAAGGCCTGAACCATGTCCTTCCTGGCCCAGCTTCGCGACAGAATTGCTTGCCGCCGGGCCCAGGTCTACGAGCGCTTCAGGCAAGACCTGCATTGTGATCGTCTGCTCAAAAGCCTGTGCCAGATTTGTGACCAAGGCCTGCGCGAACTCCTGGACCGTTACCCCCTGCCCCGCCAAGCCAGCTTGGCGGCCTTGGGCGGGTATGGTCGCGGGGAACTGTACCCGCACTCGGATGTGGATCTACTGATTCTGTTGCAGCGTGAACCGAACGCAGAGGACATTGACCGCATCCAGGCACTGGTCGCCGCCTTATGGGATATCGGCCTGGCCCCCAGCCACAATGTGGCCACACCCGCCCAATGCCTGGAACAAGCCAGCCAGGACATCACTACCGAAACCGCCATGCTGGAAAGCCGTTGGTTGGCAGGCTCCAGGTTATTGCTGCGCCATGCCCAACAGCAACTGCAAAGCCAGATGGACCCGCAAGCCTTCTTTCTGGCCAAGCAGGCCGAGCAGCAGCAGCGTCATGCCCATCTGCAAGACACGCCCTACTCCCTGGAGCCCAACTGCAAAGAGTCGCCTGGCGCCTTGCGTGACTTGCAAGTGCTGCTCTGGATGGCCAGGGCAGCCGGTTTGGGGCGCACTTGGCTGGACGTCGCGCAATCCGAGCTGCTGACCGAATCCGAGCTCAATGCCCTGCAACGGGTCGAAGCAGCCTTCAAGCGCCTGCGCATTGAACTTCATCTACTGACAGGCCGCGCCGAAGACAGACTGCTGTTTGATCTGCAACCACGTCTGGCGGAAATCTACGGCTTCCAACCCACGGCCACCCGACGTGCCAGCGAACTGCTGATGCAGCGTTACTACTGGGCCGCCAAGATTGTCAGCCAGCTCAATCTGATCCTGATGCGCAGCATTGAGGAACACCTGTTTCCACAAACCGATCAGGAACCGCTTGTCCTGGATGAACACTTCCAGATTCATCATGGACAGTTGGAATTGCGTCAAGCCAATGGCTTCGAGCAAGACCCCTCTCTGATCTTTGTCGCCATGCTGCATTTGCAGCAACAAGCTAGTTTGCGCGGCCTGAAAGCCGATACGCTGCGCGCCTTGTGGCACGCCCGCCGCCTGATCGATGCCACCTTCCGGGCCGAGCCCCGAAATCGACGTCTGTTTCTGGAAATTCTCCAACAGAACAAAGGCATTGTGCACACTTTGCGCTTGATGAATTTGCTCAACGTGCTGCCACGCTACCTGCCTGTCTTCCGGCGCGTGGTCGGGCAGATGCAACACGACCTGTTCCATGCCTATACCGTGGACGAGCACACGCTGAAAGTCATACGCAATCTACGCCGCTTCACCATGGCTGAGCACAGCGAGGAGCTGTCCATGGCCAATCAGCTAATGAGCGGTTTTGATCGCCACTGGCTGCTGTATATTGCCGCCCTCTTTCACGACATTGCCAAAGGACGCGGTGGGAATCACTCCGAATTGGGTGCCCAGGACGCATTGGCCTTTTGCCAGGATCACGGCCTGATGCCCGTAGATGCAGAACTGGTGGTGTTTCTGGTCCGAGAACACCTGAGCATGTCTCAGGTCGCACAAAAACGCGATTTGAGCGACCCGAATGTGATTTTCCAGTTCCTACAAACCGTAGGCACCGAACGCCGGCTAACCGCCCTGTACCTGCTCACCGTAGCCGACATTCGTGCCACCAGCCCAACCGTCTGGAACTCCTGGAAAGGCAAGCTACTGGAGGATCTGTACAACCTGACCTTGGCCGCGTTAGGGCGCGACGTCAAGGACGGTGTCTCCGTGCTGGATCAGCGCAAACGTGACGCCGCCGGTGAAATACGTCTGGCCGGTCTGCTGGACGATGCTCGTGAAGACTTTTGGCAGTGGCTGGACAAGCCTTATTTTCTGCGTCATGACGCCAGCGAAATCGCCTGGCACACGATCCAGCTCTACCACCAGTCCCACAGCCTGACTCCTGTTGTGCGCATACGTCCCGCCGGACAAACCGACGCGCTGCAGGTACTGGTCTATACCAAAGACGCCAGCCGTCTGTTTTTACGTATCTGTCGTTACTTTGACAGCCAGGCCGTCAGCATTCAGGACGCACGCATCTACACGACTCGCCACGGCTGGGCACTGGACAGCTTTGTCGTGATGCTGCCCGCCTACGACCATGCCCTACGGCGTGACCCCTTGCTGATCGAAACCGAGCTGTGCCAGGCACTACAACAGGACTGGATCCCCAACGAGCATGCTCACGATCCCTATCGCGACATACGTTCGCGCCGGGCCAGAGTATTCCCCATTCAGCCCACCGTGGATCTGCGCCTGGATGAGCAAGGCCAGGACTGGATTTTGACCTTAAGTGCTACAGACCGGCGCGGTTTGTTGTACAGTCTCGCCCAAGTATTCGAGCGCCACGGCGTACGACTACGCTCAGCCAAAGTCATGACTCTGGGCGACCGCGTGGAAGACGTCTTCATCCTCAGTGGCGCCGCACTGGAACACAACCGTCATCAATTGCGCCTGGAGCGCGATGTACGTTTGGCCCTCTCTCAACAAACCTCCGCGTCTTAATGGAAATCTCCTCTGTCTTTGCCGATGTCAGTCGCAGCTTCTTGTTTGCATTGGCCACACTCTTGCCCATGCTGAACCCGCCTGCGGCCGCCCCCATCTTTCTGACCCTGACCGAAGGGGCCAGCGTGCCCGATCGCGCCCGACTGGCCAAGAAAGTTGCCATCAACATTTTCATCATGCTGGCCATCGCTATGGTGGCAGGCAATATTGTGCTGAATTTCTTTGGCATCTCCCTACCCATCATTCGTATTGGCGGGGGCTTGCTGGTGATTGGCACCGCCTGGCGATTGATCAACGCCTCGGACTTTGATGCGGCACACGCCCAGAACATGGCCGAGTCCTATTCCTGGGAACAAATTCGCTCCAAGGCCTTCTACCCCTTGACCTTCCCCATGCTCTGCGGCCCCGGCTCCTTGTCTGCTGCGCTGACGGTAGGGGCGACGTTGCACGACAACTCGGTCGCCGGCACCATGAGCAAGCTGGCTGGCGCACTGCCCGCTATTGCGGCGGCCAGTTTTATTGTGTTTCTGGCCTTACGTTTTGCATCCCAATTTCTGTACAAACTGGGCAAGAATGGCACCGCTGTCGTGATGCGCCTGTCCGCCTTTATTCTCTTGTGCCTGGGCGTGCAGATTACCTGGGCAGGTTTCCACGAGCTTTTCCTGGGTTTGCTACAGGAAGCCTCTACCTTTCATTCTTTAAGTTCCTCTTGATACCATGGCCGCCTCTTCCCGCCAATCCGCTGCACCCTATTATCTGATCGCCCTGCTCGCCTTCTCAGGCGTAGGCATTGCGCTGCTCTCTCAGCACGTATTCAGCATCCCGCCTTGCGCCTGGTGCGTGCTGCAACGGCTGATTTTCATTGTGCTGGGCGTATTCAGCCTGATCGCAGGTGTGCTGCAGCAACTTGGTCACCCACGCAGCTCCACCATAGCCAGCCTGCTGGGTTTGGCCACAGCGGTAGGCGGTATTGTGGCTGCCTGGTATCAGGTCTCTGTGGCGCAACACCTGTTCAGTTGCGACCAGACCTTTGCTGACCGCTTCATTACCCAATCTGGCCTGGAAAGCGGCCTGCCCTGGTTATTTGGCATCTATGCTTCCTGCATGGACGCCCGTCAACCGCTGCTGGGGATTGAATATGCGTACTGGAGCCTGGCGTTGTTTGTCATTCTGGGCCTAGGCTTGCTGCTGACCTTGTTCAAGCGTCGTGGTGCTTAGCATTGGCGGCCATATGTTTCAGGCATGGCGTGACAGCCCGGCCAGACCGTGCGCCAGCACGCCAAGAACATCGAATTATCAGGTGATGGCGTTCGCTTTCTTCCACTTGCGCAACCGCAACCGTGCATTGGCATAGGGTGACGATGTATTGAACTGGATCATCCGGCCTTGGGTGTACCTCTCATACCAAGGCATGCCATACAGCGAAGCATCGTTTTCCTGCTCAACGAGCGCGACAATGCGAGCATGTACATCCGCAAATAGCCGCAGCAAGTCAGCGTAGGCCACGCCTGCATAGTCGGCATAAAATTTTTGCGCCAGTCTGCCTAACTCGCTCCACGTATAGCCGGTTTCAGGGAAATCGACCGGTCGTCCCTTTGATTTGCCATCACACCATTTCAGCACCAACAGATTCCATCCGATCAAATAAGCCACCAGATCGGACACACTCATCTGTGTGCCTTGTCTATGCCCCGGTAGCGTCGCGTCTCGGGCATGCTCCGCTGGCACACTGGCAAGGTCGGCCATCAGTTTCTGATAGGTGGTACGAATCGCATCCAGCAATTCCTGCTTGTTCTGTGGCACCGCCATACCGATCCTCTTTACGCTACGACGAAACTTCCGATTAAAACACCCCAAAGCTTGGACTGGCGTCCAGCTTTGGGGTGTAGCTCAGAAAAGCAGATTTTCTATTCAACTAAGCGGTTAAGCGATCAATCCGTCACGTCCGGCACTTCACGACCGCTTTTGCGGCCTTCCGCCAGCAAATTCAGATAAGCCTCGTCCACATCACCCGTCACGTACTCGCCACTAAAGCAGGAGGACTCAAAACCGGCAAAACGTGGGTTCAAATCGCGCAGGGATTGCTCCAGATCGTGCAGATCCTGGTAGACCAGACCATCCACACCGATTTCCTTGGCAACCTGATCCACATCACGCCCCGTGGCAATCAGCTCGGACACGGTAGGCATATCAATGCCGTATACGTTCGGAAAACGCACAGGTGGCGCTGCCGAGGCAAAGAACACCTTGTTCGCACCGGCAGCACGAGCCATGTCCACGATCTGGCGGCTGGTTGTGCCACGCACGATGGAGTCATCCACCAACAGCACGTTCTTGCCCTGGAACTCCATGGGAATGGCGCTCAGTTTCTGACGCACAGACTTCTTGCGCACTTCCTGGCCGGGCATGATGAAGGTGCGACCTACATAGCGGTTCTTGATGAAACCTTCGCGGTAGTTCAGATTCAGATGAGCCGCCAGCTGCATGGCCGATGGACGGGCCGAGTCAGGAATAGGCATCACCACATCAATATCAGCCAGACGCAGATTCTTGGCAACGTTCTCGGCCAGGTACACACCCATCAACAAACGCGCGTCGTACACCGACACACCATCGACCGTCGAATCGGGACGGGCAAAGTATACGTATTCAAAGACACAGGGATTCAGGCGCGGGTTCTCGGCACACTGGCGGCTGCTGAGATTGCCATCCAGATCAATGATGATGGCCTCGCCGGGCTCCACATCACGAACCAGCTCAAAGCCGCAACCGGTCAAGGCCACGGACTCGGAGGCAACCATCCACTCCTCGCCCTTGGGGGTCACGTTGCGGCCCAGGCACAAAGGACGAATCCCGTTCGGATCGCGAAAGGCAACCAGACCAAAGTTTGCAATTTGCGACACCACGGCGTAAGCACCACGAGCACGACGGTGCACGGCGGCCACGGCGTCAAACACTTCGTCCTGAGACAGCTCAGGACCGGTAGCAGCACGTTGCAGTTCGTGCGCGTACACATTCAGCAGAACCTCGGAGTCCGAGTTGGTGTTGATGTGGCGACGGTCAATGGTAAATAGCTCTTCACGCAGTTCACGCCAGTTGGTCAGATTACCGTTGTGAACAAAGCTCAGACCAAAGGGGGCATTGACGTAAAACGGCTGCGCCTCCTCCACGCTCTGGCTAGAGCCTGCAGTGGGATAACGCACATGGCCAATACCGCTATTGCCTGGCAAAGAGCGCATGTTGCGGGTACGAAATACGTCCCGCACCAGGCCAAATGCCTTGTGCATGCTGAAGAACTGGTCGTGCCAGGTCGCCAGCCCCGCTGCATCCTGCCCGCGATGCTGCAGCAAGAGCAAACTGTCATAGATCAACTGATTTACAGGGCTGCGCGCAACAACCCCTACAACTCCACACATGATTGGTTCCCGTTAGTGTGTTCTCAATAAGGCAGCCATTCTGCCAGAGACGGCGGCAGCATGGCCTTAATCGATTGCACCGCGCGGATCGCAGGCTCGGCCAACTTGGCCTGCTCCCACCACGGTTCTTTCGGTAAATCGGTATGTCCGGCCAGGATGACCAGAATCAGCACCAGCAATACCCCACGGGCCAGCCCAAACAAGCCACCCAGCCCATGATCGGCAGGTGTCAAACCCGTTTGTTCTATCAGGCTGGCCAGCAGCATGTTCAACAAACCCACCAGCAACAAGACCATAAAAAAAACGGCTCCGTAGGCCAAAGCCGTACGTAATAAGCCGTTTTCTATCCAGACTTGTATCCAACCTGATGTGCGTGGCCCCCACCAGATTGCGGCCATGAAAGCCAGCAAATAGGCGCTGAGCGAAAGAACTTCCTTGATCAATCCGCGTATCAGGCCCAGCAGGCCTGATACACCCACAATTCCAAGGACGATATAGTCGAAGCTGCTCACTTAGCCGAGATAAAACTGTTCTCGTAACCGAGCGAGCGCAAGCGGGCCTGAGCTGCCTGAGCCGCTTCACGGGTGGGGAATGGTCCCACACGCAAACGATAGGTTGGCTTGCCACCGCTTTGTGCCGTTTCTACATAGGCATTGGTCACACCGGCCGATACCAGCTGATCACGACGCGACTGGGCATCGTTCTGGTTGGAATAGGCGACAATCTGCAAAATGAAATTGCCTTGCTGCGCTGCGGGTTTGGTGGCAGCTGCAGGGGCAGGCTTGTTGGGTACACGGCCTTCGAGCAGGGCCAGCGCATAGGAGCCATCATCCGTACGACCGTTTTGGGCAGGCGCTGGAGCAGGCTTGGGTTTTTCAACAGGTTTGGGCTTTTCGACCGGTTTGGGCTGCTCTGGAGGCGTTGTCACCGGCGGCGGTGCTGTCGGCGTGCTTGGCGTGGTCACATGAGCAGGATCCGTTTCAAGGCCGGGATTGACCACAGCCAGACCACCATTTGTGCTGGTGGAGGGATCGGTCACCGGTGGCTCGTCGGGCTGCTCGATAACAGGCGTTGGGGTATTCTCTTGCACGACCAACTCACCAGGGCGAGTTTGCGCCGCGCCCTGCCCCGTTGTCTGCCCAATAGGCCCCAAGGCCAGGGATTGCTCGGGCTCGGGCGGCGTTTTGTCGGCAGTCAGCATAGGCACCAGCACAACCACGGCCAGAACCAGAGCCAACGCACCGATCAGACGGCGGCGAGCCCGTCCACGCAGTTCCGATAATTGTGAGTCGCTAGAAGCACTAGCGCGGCGACCCGACGATGAGGAAGTATCGTTACGTGAAAATAAACCCATGAGCCCCAGACCTATGAAATAAGCAGTCTTACCGATATTCAGGAAGATGAACGGTCGTTTGCGGCTTCAAGTATCGGCCCTACTGTCGCAAACGAGCCAAACACAACAATTCTATCATTGTCACTGGCCTCTTTTAATGCCGCCTCGTAAGCGAGCCGAGGACTGTTGTAACTGGATACGACTGCTGACGCTTTACTGACCGAAGCCCGTGCAACAGGTCGAACGCCCGGGCGATGTGAACTGGATTCGGCCTCGGGGGCCAGAACATCGTCAGGCGTCTGACCACTGGCCAGAACGGTGTGCACATGATTGGCCAATTCCTCGCCCGACATGCTGCGTGGTCCTTCCAAACTGGCGCACATCCAATGATCGATACGCGTGGCCATGCGGGCAATCACGCCATCCACATCCTTGTCCTTGTACATGCCCACAACCGCAATCGTCTTGGGGTAAGGCGGCATATTGTCCAGATTCTGCGCCAAAGCCGCCGCCGCATGCGGATTATGCGCCACGTCAAAGATCACGCAAGGCTGACCAGGCTGAATCTGGAAACGGCCAGGCATTTGGGCACGCAGCAAACCGGCGCGTACCGCTTGCGCAGGCACGGCCAAGCGGGGATGCAAGGATTCCAGCGCAGCCAATGCTGCAGAAGCATTAAGCAATTGGTTTGCGCCACGCAAGACCGGGTAAGCCAATGCAGCGCGGCGCTGATTACGGCCACCGTAGGCCCATTGCTGACGGTCGCCGGAATAGTTGAAATCTTTGCCAAACAGCCACAACTGGGCACCAATCTCCTGGGCATAATCCAGCATGGTCTGTGGCGGCACGGGATCGGCGCAAATGGCGGGACGATCCGCACGGAAAATATGAGCCTTTTCCCAAGCAACCTGCTCTCGGGTATTGCCCAGGTATTCAGCATGATCAATATCAATGCTGGTAATGATGGAACAGTCCGCATCAATGATATTGACGGCATCCAGTCGGCCACCCAAACCCACTTCCAGCACCGCGACGTCAACGCGCTGCTCCTGGAACAGCAACAAGGCCGCCAGCGTGGAGAATTCAAAGTAAGTCAGTGTCAGGTCGCCCCGGGCTTCATTGATACGGGCAAATTGCGCCGTAATCTGGGCATCCTCGGCCATCTCGCCATTTAAGCGAATGCGCTCGTTGTAGCGCACCAGATGCGGAGAGGCATACACACCCACCTTATAGGCCGCCGCCAGCAAAATCGCTTCCAGCATAGCGCAGGTCGAGCCTTTGCCGTTGGTGCCGCCCACCGTGATAACGACGGAATCCAATTTGATGTTCAGACGTTGGGCAACCTCGCGAATCCGGCCCAGGCCCAGATCAATGGCCGAAGGATGCAAAGTTTCCAAATAGGACAGCCAGTCACTCAGCGAGGAGTCGGCTTTCAGAACAGGATGAGTCATGGACAACACCAATTACAAAATAAAAACGGCAGGCGCTGATGATAGCACCTGCCGTGATCCAATACGCCTTAACTATCAAGCCAATACTGGTATTACTTGCGACGGGCTGGCGGCAAGTCCGTGCACGTCCCTTCGGCAACGGCAGCCGCCTTGCTGACCGACTCGCACAAGGTGGGGTGCGGGTGGATGGATTTGGCCAGATCGACCGGGTCCACACCCATTTCGATAGCCAGCACCAGCTCGCCAATCAGCTCGCCCGCATTGGTGCCGACGATACCGCCACCCACAATACGGTGGGTTTCCGCATCGAACAGAACCTTGGTAAAGCCTTCATCACGGTTGTTCGCAATGGCACGACCGGATGCAGCCCAAGGGAACACGCCCTTCTCGACCTTGATACCGTCTTTCTTGGCCTGATCTTCGGTCAGACCCACCCAGGCGATTTCCGGATCGGTGTAGGCCACCGAAGGAATCACACGAGCATCAAAGAAGGATTTTTCGCCGGCGATGACTTCAGCAGCCACGTGGGCTTCGTGTTCGGCCTTATGTGCCAGCATGGGCTGGCCCACAATGTCGCCAATCGCATAGATATGCGGCACGTTGGTGCGCTGTTGCTTGTCAACCGGGATGAAGCCACGGTCTGTAACCTGCACACCAGCTTTCTCGGCACCGATCTTCTTACCATTGGGCGAGCGGCCCACGGCTTGCAGAACCAGGTCGTAGCGCTGTGGCTCGGCCGGAGCGTTCTTGCCTTCGAAAGTTACCCAGATGCCGTCTTCGCGGGCTTCGGCAGCCACCGTGCTGGTTTCCAGCATCATGTGGTCAAAGCGATGCTTGTTCATCTTCTCCCACACCTTGACCACGTCGCGGTCTGCACCCGGCATCAGGCCGGTTTGCATTTCCACCACGTCCAGGCGTGCGCCCAAAGCCGAGTACACCGTACCCATTTCCAGACCGATGATGCCACCGCCTACAATCAGCATGCGCTTGGGCACAGACTTCAGTTCCAGCGCACCGGTGGAGTCCACCACGCGTGGATCGTCAGGCAAGAATGGCAGTTTTACCGACTGGCTACCGGCAGCAATAATGGCCGAACCGAACTTGATCACTTTCTTGGTGCCGTCGTTGGCGGTCACTTCGATGTGGTTGGGGTCCAGGAACTGGCCGTTACCGACCACAACCTGGACCTTGCGGCCCTTGGCCATACCGGCCAGACCACCGGTCAGCTTGCCGATGACCTTGTTCTTGTAGTCGCGCAGCGCATCGATGTCGATTTGCGCTTCGCCGAACTTGATGCCGTGTGTGGCCAGGGACTTGGCCTCCTCGTAGACCGCCACAGTATGCAGCAAGGCCTTGGAAGGAATACAACCCACGTTCAGACACACACCACCCAGAGTGCTGTAGCGCTCGACCAGAGCCACTTTCAGGCCCAGATCAGCCGCACGGAAGGCCGCGTTGTACCCGCCTGGGCCAGCGCCCAGAACAAGCACATCCACGGAGTCATCCGCAGCACCCTGATGGCTGGCCGCCTGCGGAGCAGGTGTCGAGGCCGGAGCAGCAGCGGCAGGCACAGTTGCCTGCGGCGCTTCTTCTTTGGCGGGTGCCGCAGCGGGAGCCGCTTGGCCTTCCGCTACTTCGATCTTGGCAATGGCCGAACCCTGGGAGACTTTGTCACCCACCTTGACCAGCAATTCCTTGATCACCCCCGCCTGAGCGGCAGGGATTTCCATCGAGGCCTTATCGGACTCCACGGTGATCAGGCTTTGCTCGAGCTCGACCGTATCACCGACCTGCACCAGCACTTCGATGACATCTACTTCACCGGAGTCGCCGATATCCGGGACCGTCAGATCAATCAGACTCATGACAACTCCTTACAGTGCAATACGACGGAAGTCGGCCAGCATCGTTGCCAGGAAGGCATTGAAACGGGCAGCCGAGGCACCATCGATAACGCGGTGGTCGTAAGACAGGGACAGCGGCAGCATCAGGCGTGGCGCAAATTCCTTGCCATTCCAGACGGGCTGCATGGAGGAACGCGACAGACCCAGAATGGCCACTTCGGGCGCATTGATGATGGGTGTGAAGTCCGTACCGCCAATACCACCCAGCGAGGAAATGGTGAAGCAACCACCTTGCATCTGAGCGGCGCTCAGCTTGCCGTCACGGGCGGCCGCAGCCAGTTCACCCGTTTCACGAGCGATATCCAGAATGCCCTTCTTGTCGGCATCACGAATGACCGGCACAACCAGACCGTTAGGCGTATCCGCCGCAAAACCGATGTGGTAATACTGCTTGAGCACCAGATTGTCGCCATCCAGCGAAGCGTTGAATTCAGGGAATTTCTTCAGGGCCGCCACGGCAGCCTTGATGACAAAAGCCAGCATGGTGACACGAGCGCCGGACTTCTTGTATTCCTCGTTCAGCTCTTTGCGAAGGGCTTCAAGAGAAGTAATGTCAGCCACTTCGTTATTGGTGACATGAGGAATCATGACCCAGTTGCGATGCAGGTTGGCACCCGAAATTTTCTTGATGCGCGACAGAGCCTGCGTTTCGACTGGGCCAAACTTGGCAAAATCAACCTTGGGCCAGGCCAGCACATCCAGACCGCCGACCTGAGCCGCCGTACCGGCTGCAATAACCGGAGCAGCGCCGCCAGCCATGACTTGCTTCACAAAGCCACGCACGTCGTCAGCCGTAATACGACCTTTATCGCCCGAGCCATGAACCTTGGCCAGATCCACACCCAATTCACGCGCAAATTTACGCACACTCGGTGAGGCGTGGGGCAGATTACGTAATGAGCCTTCTGCTTGGGCAAAGGCAGCCGTAGGCGAGACACGCTCTGGAGCCGGTGCGCCGGCACCGACCACGACCGAGGAGCTGGCCGCAGGCGCAGCAGCGGCAGCGGGAGCGGCAGGAGCGGATTCAGCTTTAGGAGCAGGAGCGGCTTCGGCCTTGGCCGGTGCAGCGGCAGCACCTTGCACGGTCAGTTCCAGAATGTCGCTACCCTGGCTGACCTTGTCACCCAGCTTCACTTTGATGGCCGTGACCACGCCAGCATGGGAGGACGGCACTTCCATGGAAGCCTTGTCCGATTCCACGGTGATCAGGCTTTGGTCCACTTCGATAGCGTCACCCACTTGAACCATGATTTCGATTACGTCCACATCACGGGCGTCGCCGATATCAGGTACTTGAACCGTTACTTGCTGTTCACCACCCGCCGCAGCCGTTGCGGCGGCGGGCGCCGCTTCAGCCTTGGAAGCAGGCGTGGCCTCGGCCTTGGCAGGCTCAGCGGCAGGCGCTGCCTGCGCACTTTCGGCGGCTTCCAGTTCCAGAACCAAGCTGCCTTCCTTGACCTTGTCACCCAGTTTGACCTTGATGGACTTGACCACGCCAGCGTCAGACGATGGGATTTCCATGGAGGCCTTGTCGGACTCCACCGTAATCAGGCTTTGCTCGACCTCAATGGTCTCGCCTTCCTTGACCAGGATTTCGATCACTTCGACAGCGTCGTCAGCACCGATATCCGGGATTTTGACTTGAATAATATTGCTCATGATTCAGTCCCTTATGCGTGCTGCGGGTTGGCCTTGGAAGGATTGATGCCGTATTTGGCAATCGCCTCGGACGCTTTGCTGAACGGAATCTTGCCTTCTTCAGCCAGCGCGCGCAGAGCAGCCAACACCACGAAGTGACGATCAACCTCAAAGTGCTCACGCAGCTTGAAGCGGTAGTCGGAACGACCAAAGCCATCGGTACCCAGCACTTTCAGTGTGCGGTTCTTAGGCACGAACGGACGAATCTGGTCACCGAAGGCCTTGATGTAGTCGGTAGAGACCACAATAGGACCGTCGGTGTTTTGCAATTGGGTCGTCACGTACGGTACAGGCAGATCCTTGCCTTCCGGATTCAACAGAGCGGCACGCTCGCAATCCAGACCATCACGACGCAGTTCAGTAAAGCTGGTGACACTCCAGACATCGGAGCCAATGCCCCAGTCTTTTTCCAGCAGATCTTGTGCCGCGATCACTTCGCGCAAAATCGTACCCGAACCCATCAGTTGAACACGCAGCTTGCTGTCCTTGGCAACCGACTTGAACTTGTACATGCCACGCAGGATGCCGTCTTCATCGCCTTCGACCAAACCAGGCTGAGCGTAGTTCTCGTTCATCAAGGTGATGTAGTAGTACACATCTTCCTGGTCCTGCACCATGCGCTTCAAACCATGCTGCATGATGACAGCCACTTCGTGAGCGAAGGTGGGGTCATAGGATATGCAGTTAGGAATCAGCGAGGACTGGATATGGCTATGACCATCTTCGTGCTGCAGACCTTCACCGTTCAGGGTGGTGCGACCGGCGGTGCCGCCCAGCACGAAACCACGTGCCTTCATATCACCGGCTGCCCAGGCCAGATCGCCAAAGCGCTGGAAGCCGAACATCGAGTAATAGATGAAGAACGGGATCATGATGCGGTTGTTGTTGGAGTACGACGTGGCCGCCGCAATCCAGGAGCTAAATGCACCCTGCTCGTTAATCCCTTCCTGCAACAACTGACCGTTGGCCGTTTCGCGGTAGTACATGACCTGATCTTTATCGACCGGGGTGTACTTCTGGCCTTCAGGCGCGTAAATACCGATCTGACGGAACAGACCTTCCATACCAAAGGTACGGGATTCGTCCGCCAGGATAGGCACAGCACGAGGCCCCACCTGTTTGTCGCGCAGCAAAGTATTGAGGAAACGGACAAACGCTTGCGTCGTGGAGATCTCACGGCCCTCGGCAGTGGCTTCCAGCATGGGCTTGAACGCGTCCAGTGTCGGCACGGTCAACTGTTCGTCCGCCTTGTTGCGACGCTTGGGCAGGTAGCCACCCAAGGCTTGACGGCGGGCATGCAGGTACTGCATTTCTGGAGAGTCTTCCGCTGGCTTGAAGTAAGGCAACTCTTCCAGTTTGTCATCAGGAACCGGGATATTGAAACGGTCGCGGAATTCGCGTACGGCGTCCAGATCCAGGCTCTTTTGTTGGTGCGACGGGTTCTTGGCTTGGCCCACGTGGCCCATGCCGTAGCCCTTGATGGTCTTGGCCAGAATAACGGTAGGCTGACCTTCGTGCTTGGTGGCGGCATCAAATGCAGCGTACACCTTGTGAGGATCGTGACCGCCACGGTTCAGGCGCCAGATGTCCTCGTCGCTCATGCGGCTGACCATTTCCAGCAGCTTGGGGTGCTTGCCAAAGAAGTGCTCGCGAACGTAGGCGCCATCATTGGCTTTGTAGGCCTGATATTCGCCGTCCACGGTTTCTTCCATGACCTTGCGCAGGATGCCTTCCTTGTCGCGGGCCAGCAAGGGATCCCAGTAACCGCCCCAGATCAGTTTCAGCACGTTCCAGCCAGCACCACGGAAGGTCCCTTCCAGTTCCTGGATGATTTTGCCGTTACCACGTACAGGGCCGTCCAGACGCTGCAGGTTGCAGTTCACGATGAAAATCAGGTTGTCCAGCTTTTCACGTGCCGCCAGACCGATGGCGCCCAGGGATTCGGGTTCGTCCATCTCGCCGTCGCCCAGGAACACCCAGACTTTACGGCCGCTGGTATCAGCAATGCCACGGGCATGCAGGTACTTCAGGAAACGGGCCTGGTAGATCGCCATCAATGGGCCCAGGCCCATGGATACGGTGGGGAACTGCCAGAATTCGGGCATCAACTTGGGATGCGGGTAGGACGGCAAGCCTTTGCCATCGACTTCCTGACGGAAGTTGTTCAACTGCTCTTCGGAGATGCGGCCTTCCATGAAGGCGCGGGCGTAGATACCGGGTGAGGAGTGGCCCTGAAAGAACACCATATCGCCGCCGCGATCTTCGGTTTCAGCGTGCCAGAAATGGTTTTGACCGCAGCCGATCATGGTGGCCAGCGATGCAAACGAGGCAATGTGTCCGCCCAAACCACCGCCATCGGGAGGAGTTTCGCGGTTAGCGCGCACGACCATGGCCATGGCGTTCCAGCGAATGTAGGAACGGATACGCTCTTCGAGCACCAGATTGCCGGGGTGGGCAGGTTCCAGACCGGGAGGGATCGTGTTCTCATAAGCCGTGTTGGGCGAGAACGGAATGTGAGCGCCGGAGCGACGGGCCAGATCGATCAGCTTTTCGATCAGATCATGGGCACGGGCCGGGCCTTCACGGTCCACCACCGCCTCCAGGGCGTCAAGCCACTCTTTTGTTTCTAGGGCTTGGTCTTGACTGACCTGAGCCGAACTATTGTCTTGGGTTGAGGACATATAGTGTCTCCATATATGTGGTAGTAGTCCGGTCTTGTTCGACGCTGAGCCGCCCCTCTAAGAAGAAGTAAAGCGATCCTGACCGAAGCGGGTATTGCGGACTGTGAGCGTTCAAGGCGGGGTACGCCTGCACCAAACCATTCTAGGAAAGAACACAGAAAGGCTCAAGCAAAATTTCATTTTATGGTATGTGTTTTCATAATACGAAATATCACTAAAAAAAATAGCCCTACATTACAATCCAGCCATACTTCTTTTCTTGCTGTTATGGCTACTCATCCCAAAAAGTCTCTGATCCCTTCAACCTTTTATGATCAGGCTAAGCAGAATCGGCGTGGATTCTATTGGCTGACACCGGTTGTCGTGCTGTTTCTCTACCTCTGTGTCATGGGGGTATTCCTGTGGCTGCAGCGTTTGCAAAACGATAGCGTCATGTTTGTGACCATCGATCAGGAAACGCGCCAGCAACGCCTGATGATGGTAATTCTGGCCCTGTCTCTGGTGATTGTGGTCAGCTTGCTGGCCCTGTGGCGCTATACCCGCTTTCGCACCCACGCCGAAGCCGCCCAGACTGCCGAGACCGGTTTCCGACGCGCCATGGAGAACTCCATGTCCACGGGGATGCGCGTGTTTGACATGCAAGGCCGCATTGCCTATGTGAACCCGGCTTTTTGTCGAATGATTGGCTGGAACGAAGCCGATCTGGTGGGTCGTACCGCCCCCTTCCCTTACTGGTTACCCGGCCGCCATCAACAGCATCAGGAAACCCTGGATCTTTTGCTGTCGGGCCGAACACCCAGCAGCGGTCTGGAAGTGGAGGCTCAGCGCCGTGATGGTTCGCGCTTTACGGCCCGTATGTATGTTTCGCCCTTGCGTGCTCCCAATGGAGAACAGATTGGCTGGATGACCTCCATGACAGACATCACCGAGCCCAAGCGCATTCGCGAGGCCCTGACTGCAGCGCACGAGCGCTTCATGACGGTGCTGGAAGGTCTGGATGATGCCATCTCCGTGGTGGCCGATACCTCCGACGGTCTGGAGCTGCTGTTTGCCAACCGCACCTATCGTCGCTTCTTCGGCGCCCAATCCAATGGTCACGCTGAATTGCTGGGAGGCCGCCTGGGCCGCTTCACCGATGAAACCGTTGAGATTTACTCCGAATCGGCGGCCCGCTGGTTTGAAGTTCATCACCGCATGCTGGCCTGGACCGATGGCCGCCGGGTACGCCTGCAAGTGGCGCGTGACATTACTGATCGCCGCAAGCACGAAGAAGCCTCACGCATTCAGCAGGAAAAAGTTCAGTTGACCAGCCGCCTGACCACGATGGGCGAGATGGCCTCCTCGCTGGCACACGAACTGAACCAGCCACTGACCGCCATCAATAACTACAGCATGGGCGCTGTCGCCATGTTGAAATCTGGCCGCTACCAGCCTGAAACCCTGCTGGCTGCACTAGAGAAGGCTGCCCAGCAAGCCGAACGTGCGGGCAAGATCATCAGCCGCATTCGTGAATTCGTGAAGCGCAGTGAGCCACGCCGCGTCCGCGTCAAGGTCATGCGTATTGTAGAAAATGCCGTCGGCTTTGCCGAAATCGACGCCCGCAAGCGCCAGATCGAGATTGAACTGAGCATTCCGGACCCCGTCCCTGACGTCATTGCCGACCCCATTCTCATAGAACAGGTATTATTGAATCTGCTCAAAAATGGGATCGAAGCCATGGAGCACAGTGAACATCATGTGCTTCAATTGGTGATTACCCAACAGGAATCGCTTTTGGAGATGGCCGTCATCGATCGCGGTCATGGCTTGAAAGACCCCGAGCGCCTCTTTGAACCGTTTTACAGCACCAAGTCCGAAGGCCTTGGGATGGGCCTGAACATCTGTCGCACAATTATTGAATCGCATCACGGCCGCCTATGGGCAGTCGGCAATCCAGAGGGTGGAACGATTTTCCGTTTCAGTCTACCTTGTGCGGCACCTGATGTAGTGGACACCCTTGATAACAAACTGGAGATACCCGAATGACCAGCCCGCAAATGCCATGCACCATTTACGTAGTCGATGACGACGAAGCCGTACGGGACTCCTTGCGCTGGCTCTTGGAAGCCAATGGCTACCGGGTCCGCTGCTTTGCATCGGGCGAAGAGTTTCTGGGCGCCTACGATCCTACCCAGGTCGCCGTCCTGATTGTGGACGTGCGCATGCCCGGCATGAGCGGCCTGGAGCTTCAGGAAGCCCTGATCACTCGTAAATCGAATATCCCGATTGTGTTCATTACCGGCCACGGTGACGTGCCCATGGCCGTGAGCACCATGAAGAAAGGCGCGATCGACTTTCTGGAAAAACCCTTTAATGAAGCCGATCTGCGCACGATTGTCAGCCGCATGATCGAGCAAGCTACCGCACGTGCCTCGCAAGCGCAGGCACAGAAAAGTCAACAAGAAGTCCTGGGCCGCCTGACAGCGCGCGAGCAGCAAGTGTTGGAACGCATTGTTGCTGGCCGCCTGAACAAGCAGATTGCCGGGGACTTGAATATCAGTATTAAAACTGTCGAAGCGCATCGCGCCAATATCATGGAAAAACTGGAAGTCACTACGGTTGCCGACCTCATGAAAATCGCCCTCACCAAGTCCGAGGATGCGTAAATGAGTGCTCGCATTATTGATGGAAAAAAGCTGTCCACCGCTATCAAGGCGGACGTTGCAGAACGCGTTGCCAAACTGAAGCAAGCCCACGGCATTCAAGCTGGTTTGACCGTGGTACTGGTCGGAGAAGATCCGGCCTCCCAAGTCTATGTACGCAACAAGGGTCTGGCATGTGAAGCCGCCGGCCTGAAATCCGATATCATCCGCCTGCCGGCCAACACCACCGAAGCCGAGCTGCTGGCCCTGATCACTCGTTTGAATCAGGACAGCTCGGTACACGGCATTCTGGTTCAACTGCCCCTGCCCGCCCATCTGGACGAGCACAAAGTCATTGAAACCATTGCGCCCCACAAGGACGTGGATGGTTTTCATGTCAGCAATGCCGGCATGCTCATGACGGGCAAACCCCTGTTTGCCCCCTGCACGCCCTACGGCGTCATGAAGATGCTGGAATCCGAAAACGTGACGCTGCGTGGAGCAGAGGCCGTCGTCGTGGGCGCCAGCAATATTGTGGGCAAACCCATGGCCATGCTCTTGCTGGCTGCGGGCGCGACCGTCACCCTCTGTAATTCCAAAACGCGTGACCTGGCCGCCCAGACCCGCCGTGCCGATGTGCTGGTTGCCGCCGTAGGCCGCCCCGGCATCATTACTGGCGATATGGTCAAGCCCGGTGCGGTGGTGATCGACGTCGGTATCAATCGTGGCGCCGATGGCAAACTGTGCGGTGACGTGGATTTTGCCAGCGCCAGCGAAGTGGCCTCAGCCATTACGCCCGTACCCGGTGGCGTGGGTCCCATGACCATTGCCATGCTGCTGGTCAATACCTTGGAAGCGGCCGAACGCTCGGCCAACATTAGTCTTTAAATTAATAACGGTTTATGACGACAAATCCCTTACTGGTTCCTATCGACAGTCTTATTGACTATCCCGCCATCCAGCCCGAGCACATCGAGCAGGCGGTGGACCAACTGCTGGCCTTGGCCCGCCAAGCCATAGACACAGTCTCCAACGACGATAGTGAACCCAGTTGGGACAATATCGTCGAGCCCATCACCGACGCCACCGAAACCTTGTATCGCGCCTGGTCGGTGGCCGGTCACCTGAACTCGGTCATCAATACGCCCGAGCTGCGTGCGGTGTACAACCAGTGCCTGCCACGCATGAGCGAGTTCTCGACCTGGGTAGGCTTGAACCGTCCTTTGTTCCTGCGTTACCAGGCTCTGGCTGACAGCCCGGCCTTTGCCGCCCTGACGCCCCAGCGCCAACGTATCATTACCCTGGCCTTGCGCGATTTCCGCTTGAGCGGTGTGCAACTGGAAGGTCAGGCACGTGAAGACTACGCCCGCATTTCCGAAGAGCTGGCGCAAACCTCGCAACAGTTCTCCGAGCATGTACTGGATGCCATTGATCAGTGGTATTACCTGGTCACTGACCAGGCCGAGCTGGACGGCATCCCGGACGACGTGCTGGCCGCTGCCCAACGCGCTGCGCAAGAAAACGATCAGCAAGGCTGGCGTCTGACGCTGAAAATGCCTTGCTACCTGCCTGTCATGCAATACGCTCGCAACCAGACCTTGCGTGAGCTGATGTACCGGGCCTACACCACCATTGCCTCCGAACAAGGCGATGCCCAATTTGATAACTCCCAGGCCATTGAAACGCTGTTGGACCTGCGTGCCCAGGAAGCCAGCCTACTGGGTTTTGCCAGCTACGCCCATATGCGTCTGGAAACCCGCATGGCCGACACCCCAGAACAGGTGATGAGCTTCTTGCGTGATCTGGCTGCCAAAGCCCGTCCCTACGCCCGCCAGGATCTGGACGAGCTGCAAGCCTTCGCCCAACAAGAACTGGGCCTGGAAACCCTGCAAGCCTGGGATGTACCGTTCAGTGCCGAGCGCCTGCGCGAACAGCGCTACGCCTATTCGGAAGACGAGGTCAAACAGTACTTCACGGAACCTGCCGTTCTGAGTGGCCTGTTCAAAGTCATCCAGCGTTTATTTGACGTAACCCTGCGTGCCGCCGATGTCCCAGCCTGGCATCCTGCCGTGCGCCCTTTTGAAGTGATTGCCTCCGATGGCAAGGTCCTGGGTTATCTGTATATGGACCTGCACGCCCGTCAAGGCAAACAAGGCGGCGCCTGGGTCGATAGCGAACGCAGTCGTCGCCGTCTAGGTGAAACGCTGTGTCTGCCGATCGCCTACCTGGTGTGCAACTTTGCCGAACCTCAGCCTGGCCGCCCTGCGCTACTGACGCATGATGATGTGATCACCCTGTTCCACGAATCCGGCCACGCCCTACACACGCTGCTCTCGCGGGTAGACGATCCGGCTGCCTCGGCCTTCTCCGCCGTGGAATGGGACGCCATCGAGCTGCCCTCGCAGTTCATGGAAAACTTCTGCTGGGAATGGCCCGTCGTGCAGATGCTGACTGCCCACGTGGAAACCGGTGAGCACCTGCCCCGTGCGCTCTACAACAAGCTGAACCTGGCCCGCAACTTCCAAAGCGGCATGCAAATGGTGCGTCAGCTGGAATTCTCCCTGTTTGACATGCTGATCCACTCGCGTGACAGCGGCCTGAGCATTGATGCCGTCATGGAAATTCTGGATCAGGTTCGCCAGGAAGTCGCCGTGCTGTTCCCGCCTGAGTGGCACCGTTTCCCGCATCAGTTCTCACACTTGTTTGCGGGTGGCTATGGCGCAGGTTACTACAGCTACAAATGGGCCGAAGTCCTGTCCGCCGACGCCTACTCGGCCTTTGAGGAAAAAGCCTATACCCACTCGGATGGAGCACGTGATACCCTCGACAGCAATACGGGCCATCGCTTCTGGCGCGAGATTCTGTCCGTAGGGGGCGAACGCCCCGCTGCCGACTCCTTCCGTGCTTTCCGTGGCCGCGACCCTTCGATTACCGCCCTGCTCCGTCACAGCGGGCTCACTCCAGAGCCAGCCTAAACCCAGAGGACGTCCATGACACCCAGCCCAGTAAGGCCCATTCTTGTCTTGTTTAAACAGTTTGGCCTGACACTGGCGCTGGGCCTGTTCCTGCTAGGCAGCGCTGCCGCTGCCAATCTGCATCCCGTACGCGGCTTCCTGCCCGATCTGCGCTTTTCCCTGCAAGCCGCTGGTTCCAAAACACTCACCCAGGATGACTTCAAAGATAAAGTCGTCATGATGTTTTTTGGCTATGCCAGTTGCCCGGATATCTGCCCCACCACCTTGGCCCAGCTTGGGCTGGTCATGGAAGAACTGGGTAACGATGCCGAACAGGTACGCATCATCTTTGTCAGTGTGGATCCCCACCGCGATACGCCCGACTCCCTAGCCCGTTATATAGCCGCCTTTGACGGCAAGCACACGACAGGGCTGACAGGCTCTGAAAAGCAGATTGCCGATCTGGCCCGTCGTTACCGGGTCGCATTCCAGATTGAAAAACCCGATCCCAACGCGCCCGAGAACTACGAAGTCTCGCACAGCCGTGGTGTGTATATTTTCGATCAGCAAGGCAGGGCGCGGTATCTGGCACCCGACACCGAATCGGTGCAGGTTCTGGCGGACGGGGTACGCAGTCTGCTGAACTAAGCAGGCTTGGCCCTGAATCAAACCGCACATCAGACTGGCCAGCAGCGACAACACAGCAGCAACAACAACAACAACAACAACAACAACAACAACAACAACAACAACAACAGGCAAAGCATCAGGGGCGGGGGTTCCCGTGCCTGGTTAGACACAGGAAAACCCGCCCCCTTTGTCATCAGCCTCCCTGTCGTGTGCTCTGACGTTCTGCCACCAGATCCTGCACCATGGACCTGGGCACTTCCGCGTAGCGTTTGAACTCCATGCTGTACGTTGCACGGCCCTGGGACATGGAACGCAGCGTGGTGGCATAACCAAACATCTCGGACAAAGGCACTTCCGCCTTGATCAGCTTGCCCGCCCCCACCATGTCATCCATACCCTGAACCATGCCCCGACGGCTGGACAAATCACCCATCACATTGCCGGCATAGTCTTCAGGCGTTTCCACTTCCACCGCCATCATAGGCTCCAGGATCACGGGTGAAGCCTGTTTGGCCGCTTCCTTAAAACCGAAGATCGCCGCCATCTTGAAGGCTTGCTCGGACGAGTCCACGTCGTGGTAGGAACCGAAGGTCAAGGTGACTTTCACATCCACCACGGGATAGCCCGCCAGCACACCACTGTTCAGGGCCTCCAGCACACCTTTTTCCACTGCCGGAATGTACTCACGCGGAACCACCCCGCCCTTGATGGCATCGACGAACTCAAAGCCCTTGCCCGCCTCTTGCGGCTCCAGGGTGAAGACCACATGGCCGTACTGTCCTTTACCGCCGGACTGACGCACAAACTTGCCTTCGACATCACGCACGGTCTTGCTGATGGTTTCGCGGTAGGCCACTTGCGGCTTGCCCACATTCGCTTCCACACCGAACTCGCGCTTCATGCGATCCACAATAATTTCCAGATGCAGCTCACCCATACCGCCAATAATCGTCTGGCCCGATTCCTCGTCCGTGCTGACACGGAAAGACGGATCTTCAGAAGCCAGACGCGAGAGCGCAATCCCCATCTTTTCCTGATCGGACTTGGTCTTGGGCTCCACGGCCTGACGAATCACCGGCTCGGGAAACTCCATGCGCTCCAGCGTGATGATGGCCAAAGGATCACACAAGGTTTCCCCTGTGCTGACCTCTTTCAGGCCAACACAGGCGGCAATATCACCCGCATGCAGTTCATCGACCTCATGTCTGTCATTGGCATGCATCTGCACAATCCGGCCAATACGCTCTTTCTTGCCACGGCCCGGAATATAGACGCTATCCCCCTTGGCCAGCACACCGGAATACACTCGCACAAAGGTTAGCTGGCCGACATACGGGTCCGTCATCAGCTTGAATGCCAATGCTGAGAACTTCTCATTGTCGTCAGATTGGCGAGTGACGATTTCACCGGCCTCGTCCAAACCCTGCACAGCGGGCACATCCACAGGGGAAGGCAGCAGCTCCACCACCGCATCCAGCATGCGTTGTACCCCCTTGTTCTTGAAGGCCGAACCACACAGCATGGGCTGAATCTCTCCGGCAATGGTGCGCAAGCGCAGGCCCAACGTAATCTGGGCCACGCTTAAGTCACCCGTTTCCAGGTACTGATTCATCAGCTCTTCATTGGCCTCTGCCGCCGCTTCCAGCATGCGCTCGCGCCACTGTTTGGCCGGGGCCTGCAGATCATCAGGGATGTCCTCAAAACTGAATTTCATGCCCTGAGAGGCCTCGTCCCACACAATCGCTTTCATCAAGCGCAAGTCGATCACGCCTTTGAAGCCATCTTCAGCCCCCATAGGGATCACCACAGGCACAGGATTGGCCTTGAGTCGATCCACCATCATCTGACGTACGCGAAAGAAATCCGCCCCCACACGGTCCATCTTGTTGACGAAAGCCAGGCGCGGAACCTTGTACTTGTTGGCCTGACGCCAAACCGTTTCAGATTGCGGCTGTACCCCGCCGACAGCGTCATACACCATGACCGCGCCGTCCAGCACGCGCATGGAACGTTCCACCTCGATGGTGAAATCCACGTGGCCGGGGGTGTCGATGATATTGATACGGTGCTCGGGCAGCGAGCCATCCATGCCTTGCCAAAAGCAGGTCGTGGCCGCCGAGGTAATGGTGATGCCACGCTCCTGCTCCTGACTCATCCAGTCCATGGTGGCCGCCCCGTCATGCACTTCCCCCAGCTTGTGACTGACGCCGGTGTAGAAAAGAATGCGCTCGGTTGTCGTGGTCTTGCCGGCATCAATATGTGCCGATATACCGATGTTCCGATAGCGAGTAATGGGGGTATGGCGGGCCATGATAATTCCCTTGAAGTCCTTATACCTTGCGCAACAAGGCAGTTGGGCTCCTGTTTATTTCAGTGGTTGATAATCATCTAATAGTACGCCTACAATCGTACTATTAACAAGGAATTTTCTGTGCACCACTTATCTCAAGAACACTCAAAGTCATCCCACTGGATTGCCACCTGGACCGCCAGCACCCAACCGCTCTGGGGCGAAGAACTACCTTTCCCAAACAATATGGCAGCGCTAAGCGGCCAACAAACGGTGGCCTTGAGGTTGCGCGTCAGCTTGGGTGGGAAGCGTTTAAGACTGCTTTTTTCCAACGAATACGGCACACAGCCACTGATTCTGGGCCCGGTCAGTGTGGCACTTGGCTCGAACACACAGAAGCACCAGACACTACTGTTTTCCGCTCAACCACAGGCCGTTATTGCTGCGGGTAAAACGTTGCTCAGTGATCCGCTCGAGCTGGATATCCCCGATTTGGCCAGCCTATTTGTACGCTTCTATCTGCCCCAGCGTTGTCCCGTGTCCAGCTTTCATTGGGATACGAGGCGTACTGTCACCCTCCTGCCCGGCAACCAGACCTTGGTCGAGCACGTTGATTCTTGCACAGGCACCGAGATCACCGCCCTGCCTGTACTCGGCGCCGCCTGGGTCGAAACCAGCACAAACCGCAGCGTGGTGGCCGTCATTGGGGACTCTTTGGTTGATGGCAATGGCGTATCCATCGATAGTGATCAACGCTGGACAGATCATCTGGCAAAACACTTGGTGCCGCATGGCGTCGCAGTCGTCAATGCAGGGCAATCTGGCTCCCGGCTGCGACAAAATGGCATAGGCATAAGCGCCAAGATCCGTTTTGAACGTGATGTCTTAAACGTCCCTGGCATCCGACTGGGCATCCTCCAGGTCGGCCTAAACGATCTGGGTTGGCCGGGCACGCCGCTGGAACCGGACACAGCCCCCCCTAGCGCAGCAGTTCTGATTACGGCCTATCAAGACCTGATTGCTCAAGCCCATGCCAAGCACATCCCACTAGTAGGACTGACCTTAACGCCCTTCAAGGGAGCCTTTGGCGGCTCACCCTTCGATGCCTTCTTCACCCCAGAGAAAGAAGCCATCCGACAAGCGCTGAATACCTGGATGCGTAGCAGCCAGGAATTTGATGCCCTTATCGATCTGGACACGTTGCTACGCGATCCGCAAGACCCGCAACGCCTGCGAGCGGCTCTGGATGTGGGCGATCACCTGCATCCTCATAATCATGGCAATCAATTAATTGCCGAATCCATCTCCATAAAAACGCTGCTTTCGCTACTGCAGCGTTCAGAAATCACAGCATAAGCAGTAGCAAGGGCGACTAATAGGCAGGAGACGGTACGTGGACACAGGTACAATCACTGCGACGAATCAAGACAGGACTTTACATGCTTCCCAATCATCCCGAGCGCGCACAGATTCGCTTGGAAAATGTGCTCACGGCCCTGGGCAATCCTTTGCGCCTGGCCGTTGTACGCGCCTTGGCCTCGGAAGGCGAACGCGCGTGTGGCTCGCTGCTGCAAGGCCAAACCAAATCCACCATGACCCATCACTGGCGTGTATTGCGCGATAGCGGCGTGATCTGGCAACGACCCTCTGGACGGGAAAACCTACTGTCTCTACGTAAGGACGATCTGGAGGCACGCTTTCCCGGCCTGCTGCATTCCTTGCTAGGCGCACTGGAACATGACCCGGTAACCGAGGCGACCACCGCGCAACATCTGCAAAACGCCGCTAAATAATAAAAATGCCCTGAAAATCAAACTGCCCGCCCAAGGTCGGATCAGCATCCAAGCTTTGGCGGGCAGTTCAAATACAGGATCAAGATTCCCGGGGCAAAAACCCGAGAACGAAATCAACCCCATTCAGATGAGCTTACTTGCCTCGCAAGGCAGATTGAGCCTGACGCAAGGCCGTACGCAGACCCTCTTCCAATACAGGATGATAGAACGGCATCGCCAGCATCTGATCCAGTGTCAGCCCCATCTGCAAGGACCAGGCCAACAAATGAGCGATATGTTCGGCTTGAGGCCCGACCATCTCGGCCCCCAGGAACTTGCCCTCCTTGTCTGCATACACATGCAGCAAGCCACGGTTGACCAACATCACGCGGGCACGGCCCTGATTGCCAAAATTCACACTACCCGTCACTGCACCTTCTGGCAGCGACTTAAAGGGTGTGCCAACCACGGCCACCTGCGGATCACTGAACACCACCGCCATGCGGGCACGACGCGCCATAGGCTCGTCCTGGCCATTGCTGGCGGCCTGCAAGGCGGCCAGACGACCATCATCTGCTGCCTCGTGCAAGATAGGTGCGCGCTGGTTCACATCGCCCGCCAGATAGATAGAGGTGCCTTTCAGTTGCAAGCTGTCCAGGTCAAAGACCACCCGCCCTTTGCTATCCCATTGTGCAGGGGTATTGTCCAGGCCTAAATTATCCAACTGAGGTTTGCGGCCTGCCGCCCCCAGTACATAGTCGTAGTCCTCGACCAACTCCTTGCCATTCACCTGCAAGCGCACGCGCGCCTTGCCATTGACGACTTCACTACCCAATACAGCTACGTCGGCACGAATGTTCAGTTCCTGGCTGAAAATCGCTCGTCCGGCTTCTCGCACCTCAGGATCGGAAAGACCCGCCAGACTCTGACTACGGTTGATGATGGACACCTTCACGCCCAAGCGCGCCAGCGCCTGGCCCAGCTCCAGACCAATGACACCGGTGCCCACGACCAGCACACTTTCCGGTACATCCGTCCAGTCGAAAATCTCTTCGTTACTGATTAACAAAGCCCCCAGCGGCTCCAGCTCCTTGGGGCGCACCGGCGTGGAACCGGTAGCAATAATCACGTGTCCTGCAGTGATACGGGTATGGTCGTCCACTTCCAGCACATGCTCGGACACAAAGCGGGCATGGCCACGCACTTTGTCCTGGGCATCAAAACCTTCCACATCGTCCACCACAAACTGCACAAAGCGATCCCGTTCGCGGCGCACGCGGTCCATAACCTCTTTGCCTTCAATGCGGATATTGCCATCCACGTGAACACCAAAGGGAGCGGTATGGCGGGCATGATGGGCGGCATCGGCCGCTGCAATCAGCAGCTTGGATGGCATGCAGCCAACGCGTGCGCACATGGTGCCATAAGGGCCTGATTCGATCATCAACGTTCGTTTGCCGGCTCGTTTGGCCGTACGATACGCTGTCATACCTGCTGTCCCTGCTCCAATGACGGCAACATCACACTGAATTTCTTTCATCACCACTCCTTGAGTCCATACTCAGGCAATCAGGGGCCTGATGACCTACCTGACGGCCCGCTCTACAATGTGCAGAATTGACTCTTTCAATCATAACGCAGTCCCCTTGCACTGCCCCGAGGAAAGCCCATGCTGATTAGTGAAGCGGCCCGCGTAACCGGCCTGACACCCAAGATGATTCGGCACTATGAAGATCTGGGACTCTTGCATAGTGACCGTGCCCCCAATGGCTACCGCGTCTACCAGGATCAAGACCTGGATACCTTGCACTTTATTGTGCGTGCCAAGGATTTGGGCTTCAATCTGGCGGACATTCAGCAGTTGACCAGCCTGTGGCGCGACCAGCAACGTCCCAGCAGCGAGGTCAAGCAACTGGCCCAGGCACATATCAAGGATCTAGAAAGCCGCGCGGCTCTGCTGCTGGACATGGCGGCCAAACTGAGTGTGCTGGCTGAGCAATGCCAGGGCGACCACCAGCCAGATTGCCCGATTTTGGATGGGTTAGAGGGCGGTCATTGTTCCAGTTCGGTTCAGAAACCAAGTTAGCCGTGGGCTCATCCAGACCCATGCGACGCTTGTGGGCCTTCCCTGCCCGGACCGGTTAACAACAGGACCACTTTGAAAAAAAACCTCCCAAACCTTCATCAAGGTCCGGGAGGCAGCCGCCTTTTACCTACTTATACGTATCCTAAGAGCCCGCAACCAAATTAGGCAGCCACACCGACACTTGTGGGAACAAGGTCAAGAGAAGCAGTACCAGCAAAGCTGTTAACAGGAAAGGAGCAATACCCACCACACCACGCTCTAAAGAGATGCGAGCCAGCAAGGACGAAATATTCAAACACAAGCCCGCGGGCGGGGTAATCAAACCGATGCACAGATTCACGACAGTAACCACAGTAAAGTGCGTAGGATCAATACCCAATTTCATCGCAATGGGGTAAAGCACAGGAATCAGCATGACCAAAGCGGCATTGGTCTCCAGAAACATACCCACGATCAGCAACAGCACATTGACGAACAGCAGGAACACGAGCGGGTTGCTGATGTTTTCCAAGACAAAGGCGGAAATGGCCTCCGGAATGCTGACATAAGCCAACAACCAACTAAAAACACGTGCTGCTGCAACGATAATCATGATCACGGCGGTGGTATGGGCTGCGCCGACCAAACTATCGACAAAGACTTTCCAGGTGATCTGACGGTACACAAACGTACCGACTATCAGAGCATAAATCACCGCCATAATAGCGGCTTCGGTAATGTTGAAAATACCGCTGCGAATACCGCCCAGAATAAAGATCGGCAGCAGCAAGGCAAAGGCCGAGTTCTTGAATGTCGTCCAGATTTCCTTGCCCGAAGCCTTGCCTTGCGTGGGGAAATTATTGCGCTTGCTGATCCACCAGCTCAACACCAGCATGGACAACATATAAAGAGCACCTGGCACCACTCCAGCCAGAAACAACGTTGTGATGGATTGGCCCGTCAGAACAGCCACGACAATAAAGGGAATAGAGGGCGGAATAATGGGGGCCACCACGTTCGCTGCCGCAATGACGCCGCCCGCAAAACCGGGGGGATAGCCCGAGCGGATCATGGCCGGAATCATGATACGGCCCAAGGCGCTGGTATCTGCCACCGCCGAACCGGATATCCCGGCAAACATGCCAGAGGCCAGCACGCCGCTCATGGCCAAGCCCCCTTTGAAACGACCTAACAAGGCATTGGCAAAATCCAGCAGTCGGCTGGTCAAGCCACCGGAAGTCATCAAGCTGCCAGCCAATACAAAAAACGGGATAGCCAGCAAGGAGAAACTGTCCAGTCCGCTGAACAATTGCTGGGGAACCGCCATCAAACTGATATCACCCAGCACTACCAAAGCAGCCAGAACGCCCGCCGTGATGGCAAAGCCGATCGGCATGCCAATCAGCATGAGAATGAGCGTCAGGAGGGTAATTAAGGTTACGGTGATCATAAAAAGTGTTTTCCGTACTTAGGGATGCTCATCGGTACTGCCAGATGTCCAATCGGACTGACTGCCCAAGCGAATCAAGAGCAAAATGACGACACACAAGCCCATCCCTAGCCACAGGGACGCATAAACCCAAGACATGGGAATGTCCATCGCCGCCGATAGCTGAACCGCATTGATTTGCGCAAATTCCCAACCGTAGTAGGTCATGCTGAGCAGAGTCGCCAACATCAAAAGGTCGCGAATAATCAATACGCGCCGTTTGAGTTTGCTCGAAAGGTAATCTAGCAAAATGGTGACAGTGACATGACCACCACGGCGCAATACAGCCGCACTGCCCAGCAAGGAAATCCACACCATCAAGAAGCGAGCGACTTCCTCACTCCAGGAGGACATATCTTTCAGGACGTAGCGAGAAAAGATCTGCCATGCAATAACCGCACACATCACAAACATCATGCTGCCGATAATCCAGTCCAGCGCCTTTTCAATAACAGACGCGCTTTTATCGGCCCAATTTTCTGTTTTGGTCGGTACGTTGTTAGTTGTCATAACTTTTACCTGTGGGGTCGGGACATGCGGGTGACACATGTCCCGATTTTTTCATTATTGAACGGCGCGGATTTTATCCAGCCAAACCTGCAGCTCGGGGAACTCTGCATCCATGGCTTTAATCTTGGTCGCAAAGGCTTCGCGGTCAACGGCGTTAAATGCCATGCCTTTTCCGATCAGGAACTGCTTCATGTTTTCCTCTTCCGCTATCATGCGATCTGTGGCCTCTTGCATCACACGCTCGCCCTCTTCCTGCAAAATCTGCCGTGTCTCTTCGGGCAGTTTTTTGAAGTAGGCGTCCGAATAAATCAAGGTCATCGCGCCGATGGTGTGCTGAGTTTCAGCCACGTTCTTTTGCACCTCGAACAGATTGACGTTCTTGATCACTTCCAGGGGGTTTTCCTGACCATCGATCATGCCGTGCTGCAAGGAGGTGAACAGCTCAGCCATGCCCATAGGCACCGGACTGGCACCCAGCGTGGTCCAGGTGCTGCGATACATGCGCAGTGGCGGGACACGCATTTTCAGGCCGTGCAAATCGTCCGGGTTTTGAATCACACGGTTTGAAGTCAGGTAGCGAGCGCCACGATAGGCTGCACCCACCAGCTTGAAGCCGCTTTCCTTGGCGATCTGCTCATACAGCGCTTGGCCAACCGGGCCGTTGTACACAGCACGGTAGTGATCCATATCGCGAATCAGGTAAGGATAAGCTTCGACACCGGCTGACTTGGCGTAACGGTCCAACGCCCCCACACTTTGCAGCACAATGTGATTGGTGCCCATGCGCAAGCCTTCGATGGACTGAGGCCAGTCACCTGTCAAGCCGTTGGCATCGATATTGATTTTGATTTTCCCGCCTGAACGCTCTTCAACAGCCGCTTTAAAGCGCTCTGCTGTTTGTCCCCAGTGATCCTGGACAGCATAAATATGTGCAAACTTCAACGTGACCGGTTTGATTTCTGCCTGGGCGGCAACGCTGCTGAACAAACCGACTGCGGCAAAAATGGTAGCAAGTAGAGAAAACTTTTTCATGTCTTCCTCCGTATTAATCGTTATATGAGATAAAGAGAAACTACTGACCCGAAGGTCGCCCCAGGAAGCTCTGATCATCCAGAGCCAAGGTCAAGGCGGTCAGCGCAGCCAGGTAGCTGTAATGACGCATGCCCATGCAAATGCCAGTAGCGGTATGGGTAAAACTGGATTGAATACTGCCACCGCCCAGACCACGGGCAGCGCCAGCACTGGCCGCAATATTCGAAAAATGAACTTCCATCACGGGCAGCTCCGTGTCTTCCAAGGCATGGCGTACGCCCTCGCCAATGGTGGTCAAGCCAGCGGGGTTAATAAGGTAACCATCGACCCGATGAGCGGACTCGTGGATGTACTCCAAAATATCGCCCATGTGATTGGACGAAAAATTCTCTACCTCTACACCCAACTGCTCACCAAAGTTGCGCACACATCCCTTGAGCTCGTCCAGGGACTGAATGTTTCCATAGACTTTTTTGCTGCGCTTACCCAGGCTCGACATGTTCGGGCCATCAATCACAGCGATAAGGTGTTTGCGGTTGGAAGAACGGGTGATGGTGAAGTTATGTGCACTCATGCTCGGAAAGCCTCTTGCCAAGTGGGATTAGTTAAAACGCAGACCAGCATCCACGTTCAGTGTCTGACCCGTGATGTATTTGCTTTCATCGCAAGCCAGGAACATGGTGGCGCCAATCATGTCGCTGACATCCCCTTTACGTTTCAAGGTTTGGGCAGCGATAATGGCGTCCCATTGCTCTGGACGAATGGTGTCGCGTGGCACTTCGGTCACAATGCCGTGCGGACTGATGGCATTGACATTGATGCCGTACTCACCCAGCTCGGTAGCCAGGGCGCGGGTCAAGGCGACAACCGCCCCTTTTGAGGCCACGTAGTGCGCGTAGTTCGCGCGGCCCGTGACCACAACGCTGGAAGAAATATTGATGATCTTGCCGCTTTGCTGTTGCTTCATGAAAGGCGATACCGCCTTGGCGCAGTTAAAGACACCACGGGCATTGACGCCCATCACAAAGTCCCACTCGTTTGCATCGATTTCTTCAAATGGCTTCATTTTCAAAGTCGAGAAAACGGCTGCGTTGTTAATCAGAACGTCCACCGTGCCAAAGGCTTTGACCGCCTGCGCAACCATCTCGGCCGTGCTCTTGTCATCCGACACGTCGACCTTGACGGCCAGTGCCTGACCATTTTCTGCCTGAATTTCTGCGACAACCGCCTGTGCTTTGTCAATGTTCAAATCAGCGACCACCACTGCGGCCCCGGCCTTGGCAAATTCTTGCGCGTAGGCACGACCAATCCCTTGGCCCGCTCCGGTAATAATCACTGTTTTATTTTCAAATCTCACGATAGTTCCTTATTGGTATGGGTATGAATGTATTCAGGCAGGCATACGTAAGGTAGCCATACCACCATCAATATTGATGACGGTGCCGGTGTAAGACAGCGCCCCCGGGTGGGCAACGTGGGCAACCAGGCGGGCAACCTCTTCGGGCTGTACCATTTGGCCGGTGGGTTGGCGACGGTGAAACTCATTGCGCTTGGCCATCGGATCGCTAGCGCGCTTGGCCAGCTCGGTCATGAAAGGGGTGTCTACGGTGGCGGGGGCAATGCCCACTACGCGAATCTGCTCGGCAATCAAATCGGCGGCCATCGCCAGCGTCATGGACTGGATCGCCCCTTTGCTCGCTGAGTACAGCGCGCGCTCGGGTAAACCATTGATCGCCGTGCAGGAAGACATATTGACGATCACGGCATTGTTCGACTGACGCAAATATGGCAAACACGCACGCGTACTACGCATATAGCCCAGAACATTGATGTTAAAAATGCGCAGCCAGTCTTCGTCGCTGCCATCTTCTATCGTGCCCACAAAGCTCACACCGGCGTTATTGATCAAGACATCAATGCCGCCCTGTTCTTGGGCAAACCCGGCCAGCGCCAAATTCAAGGACTCCTGATCGGTCACATCGGCAATCAAGGCCGTGGCCCCTTGAGGGATACCCTCAGGCTGACGGTCAATCCCCCCCACAATGGCACCCAACTCCAGCAGGTGCTGGCATACAGCCTGGCCGATGCCGGCGGCAGCACCCGTGACAACCACGATTCGGCCTATAAAATCTGACATAACGGTTCCTAGCAAAAATGTGTGTTGCCAGATGCCTTGAAGTGCGCCAACAGCAAATCAATCAAGGTATCGGGCGCAGTCAGTGGCAACATGTGCCCTGCCCCATCAATAATGTGTAGCGCGGTCTGTGTCTTGCCGGCTTTGTGCAAAGTATCCAGGATGATCTGCATGGCACTGGCGGGCGTAGACAGATCCTGGCTGCCCGTCAGCAGCAAAGTGGCCGGCAAGTGCGCCGCTAGGTCGCCATACCCGGAAAACTGGGCAAGACTTTGCCAACTGCTCAGCAATGTCTTCACCGGAACCAGGCGTAGCTGTTGCTCTGCGTACTGCATGGCTTGGGCTAGCTCAGGACTGGGCTCCAGACCACCAAACCAGCGCTGCATAGTGGTCTGCACAATGGTTTGACGGCTCTCGTGCTGTATGGCCTGGGCACGCTCACCAAATACCGCCAAACCCATCGGCGGGCTGGCGATAATGCTCAGGCTTTGCACCTTCTTGGAAGAACTCTCGGCCAACCTGGCCGCCGCCAGGGTTGCAATCACCCCACCAATCGAATGCCCCAGCAAATGAACCTTGTCACAACGACAGGACTCCACCACCTTGACGGCATCGTCCACCAAGGTATCCAGGTCGAAATGCGATAGCGCGACAGCCGAGCCATGACCTCGCAGGTCGTAGCTCAGACACGGGTAATCGGCAGCCAAATAGCTGAACAGTGCGTCAAAGGAGCACGCATCGACTCCGATGGAGTGCAAGGCAATGACACACTCATCACGGCTCGTGCCCTTGTCCACCGCGAGCAAAGAACCCGAATAATGAAGCCTGCTCAATGGGTTCGTCATGCTTGGCTACACGTGCTGTTCAACAAAACGCCTTTACTTTGTAAAGACGACACAGCTTCAGCAGACAGGCTTAACCACTCACCCAACACGCGCGCATCATCCTCGCCCTTCTTAGGAGGGAACCGAGATGGAGCCGCTTCGGCGCCCACGAATTTGATGGGGTTTCCAACGACCTCAATGCTGTGGTCTTCATTTTGAAGCGCCAGAATCATGCTGCGCTCTGAAGTGCGCGCATGCGCCAATGCCTCTGGCACAGACTGGATCAAGGCAACCGGCACGCTATGCTCTTCCAATAAAGGAATCCAATGCGCAGCCGCTTGTGTCGCGAAAGCGCTTTCAAGCAGCTCCCACAAGGCCTGCTTATTTTTCAGGCGGCTGGCACCAGTCTGGAAACGCTCATCGTCAATAAGCGATTCCAAACCCAGCACACGACACAAGCCTTGCCACATTCTCTCGGTATTGGCCGTCACCACAAACTCACGGCCATCTCCCCCTCGAAATGAGCGATAAGTAGGAATAGAGTCATGCTTGGCCCCTTGGGGCGCGGGCGTCACATCTGCAATCAAGGCATAGGCACTTTGATAGGACAGCATGGCCAACTGGCAATCCAGCATCGCCACATCCACAATCCGACCTTTACCAGTACGCTCCCTGTCAGCCAAGGCGGCATTGATAGCGATAGTCGCGTACAAACCAGCCACCGTATCACCGGCTGGAATACCCAAACGTACGGCGGGTCTGCCCTCTTCGCCCGTCAGGCTCATGACGCCTGACAAGGCTTGCACAATCATGTCGTAAGCAGGTTTGTCACGATCCGGGCCGGTTTGTCCAAAACCACTAATGGACGCCCAGACCAGGCCGGGGTGTTCTTCACACAAGGCCTGTGGGTCCAGGCCCAGACGGGCTGCCACACCGGGGCGGTAATTTTCCACAACCACATCCGCTTTCAGGATCAGTTGTCGAACCAGGTCCAGCCCTTCAGCGGTTTTCAGATTTACCGCCAAACTGCTTTTATTGCGGTTGATACTCAGATAGTAGGCACTATCCTCACCCACAAAATGGGGGGGAATACTGCGACTGGAGTCACCTTCCGGTGCCTCGATCTTGACCACTTCAGCCCCCAGATCCCCCAGCACTTGTGTGCAGAAGGGACCGGACAAAAAGGTAGTGAGGTCGATGACCTTATAGCCTGCCAGGGGCTGAGCGGTAGCGGTATGACTCATAATTTGGTTTTTCTATGTCGGTATCCGAACATCTCGGACAGTTTTTCGGCATGATGAATAACGGCAGCGGTAATGGCGCTCAAACCTGCACTGGGCACACGGGTAGTGGGCATGGTCAAACAAATACAGCCCACAATGCCGTGGTTATCAAAGACTGGTGCAGCAACCCCGCGTGCATCGGGCAACTTCTCGCTCATGCTGTGGGCATAGCCGTTCTGGCGCACTTCGCTCAGCTCTGCCAAAAGCGACTCCAAAGCAGGCAAAGGTGCATCTTGCGCCGGAGAGGTCTCGGCCTTGGCATACACACGCTCTATCGTGTCCTGATCCAGATACGCCAAAATAGCCTTGCCGGAAGCCCCCCAGACCAGGGACATGGGTTTGTGCAAATCAATCTGATATTGCAGCTTGTGCTCGCCTCGTGCGATGGCGGCAAAACTCATGGCCGACTCGCTGACGGCATACGTGCCAAACAGGACAGTCTCGTTGAACTCGGAAGCAATCTCGTCCAGAGATTTTTGTGCCAAGGCAGGCTTGGATTCAGCGCTCATCACTTGCGCCGCTACTCGATAAAATTCAGGCCCAATGCTGTACAAACCACTTCCACCACTGACCACCGCAACAAAATCATCTTTGCGCAGCAGATTGAGCAAGCGGTGAGCCGTTGAAGGGGCCAGGCCCATTTGCTCGGACACTTGCTTGACGGTTACCGGGCCATTGGACTCCGCCAAGACAGCCAATAGCTGAAGCGCACGGCTTACGGTTCCGGTTGAACTAGTAGAGGTGGACGTGTTTTGTGTGGTCATATCTGGGCTTCAAAAATATGGATTGCACAAGCACCATGATCAAGGCCCGCAATACCGCCACCCGTGACGTGAGTCATGGCGTAGCGAGCATCAGGAACCTGACGTTCTCCGGCTTGGTGTGTCAGTTGCCAGTACATTTCCACGGCTTGGGCCACACCGCTTGCTCCCACTGGGTGGCCCTTGGCCAGCAAACCGCCACTGGGGTTCACCACCACGTCACCGCCGTAGGTACTACGGCCATCCAGCAGAAACTGAGCAGACTGCCCGACCTCACACAAACCTAGTGCTTCGTAATAAATAAGTTCGGCGATTGTAAACGCGTCATGCAGCTCAACCGCATCCAGATCCTGGGCTGTAATCCCCGCCATCTTGTAGGCATCGCGGGCAGATTCCGCCGAAATCTCGGGACGAGTCATATCGCGAAAACCGCTGGTCGCCTGACCGGAATGCAGCACCGACGCAGCGACCCGCATGGCAGGTTTCTGCAAGCGTTTCAAGGCACGCTCGGACACCATGATCAAGGCCGCCGCGCCATCCCCCGTAGGGCAACATTGCAGCAAGGTCAGTGGGTCACAAATAGGACGTGATGCCAGCACCTGCTCCACGGTCAGTGGATCGCGATACTGTGCATAGGGATTATGTTTACTGTGTGTGCGAGCCTTGATGGAGACCTGCGCCAGAACTTCTGGCCCCAGATTGCGTTCATGCAGGTAACGACGAGCACGCATGCCATACACCGCAGGCATCACCAAACCTTGCTGGACTTCGGGATCTTCCTGCACCAGAGGCAAGGTGCCTCCGCCAAACTGCGTCAGCTTGTCCACACCGATCACCAGCACGATGTCGTGTCGGCCAGCCTGGATATCTTTCCACGCCAAGTGAATAGCTGTGGCCCCACCCGAGCAAGCGTTATCGCAATTGACGACAGGCACTGTACCAATACCGATTTCCTTGACCAGACGCTGTCCCGTCAACATGCCACCAAAGGCGTGGCCGCAAACAACAGCATCAATATCCTGAGCCTGTACACCGGCACTGGCCATCGCGTTCAGGATTGCAGGCAAGGCCAAACCGGTATAGCTGGATTCTTTATGACGAGCCATGGGAATCATGGCCGCGCCGACTACATATGCTTCACTCACCTTACTTCTCCGCCGACACAGGAGTTACAAACCAGTCATTGCCATCGGTGGCAGTACTGACAGGCATATCGCAATACAAGGCACTCAGGTCTTCACAACGTATGTGTGCCAAAACACGAACTCCGTTAGGAAAATCCACATAACCCAAGGTGTAAGGCGTGGGACGCGACGCGGAAACATAAATGGTGGAAAAACTGTAGAGCTTTCCAAATGGGCCAAAAAACATGTCTTGCATGTCGCGAGCACCCGTTTCCATACACACGTCACGGACGGGAAAAGCCTTGCTGCCGCTGGAACGGCTCTGGCTGCCACGCAACAAGACCGCGCCATCTTCAACAACAAACTGGCTAGCCTGGTCTAACGCAATATCTCGTATCGGCTGTGCATTTGCACCGAAAGCCATTGCCGTCGGCAGCTCAGTAGATTCAGTAACTGGCATGAATTAATCCTTGCAGCATTAATTAACTTGATTCCAAAAATTCTCAATTTGCAGTGCGAAGGCTTCGGGCACTTCAACCGGCGTTGTGTGACCGGACTGCTCAAATACCGTATGTGTGCTGTCTGGAAGCAAGCTGTGCATATGCTCCATATCAGCGGGCTTTTTAGCTCTGTCCAAAGCACCGCTGATCAACAAATGAGGGGTGCTATTGCCTGCCAAAAGGGACTGATAGTCAGGACGGGCAAACACGCCATTGACTGAGTTGGCAATGCTGGGAGGCAAGTGTGTGAAGTAGTCGCGCCACTGCTCCTGCTGAGCCTGAGCAGCAAGGTCTGTGCTTGCCAGAAAGGCGTCTCCAAACATGGTTTGCAGCAAGGCCGAGACATAGGGCGCACCGCCATCTCGACGCAGTTGCGCTTCCAGTTGGTCAAAGCGCTCTTTCTGCTGTTCTGCCATCGAGGTGCAGCAAGACAGGACAGCAGAACGGACCAACTGAGGTGCGCACTGCATCAGCTCCTGAGCCACATAACCTCCCATCGAGCTACCCACTACATGCAGAGAAGAAAGCTGCAGCGCTTGGGCCAGGAATGCGTAGTCCTGTGCCAACTGATGCATGGTGGCGGGCTTCTGGCCTGCGGTGCTCAAACCCTGATTACGATGATCCGGGCAAATAATGTGCCATTCGTTTTGCAACGCCTGAATCACGGGCAGGAACATACCGCCATTGAAAAACAGGGAGTGCAGCATGAGTACGGATGGACGAGATGCGCTGGGCTGCCCAATTTCTACGTAATGTAGTTCGGCCCCATCGGGAAGCATCAGGTGCTGTGTGCGAACTCGTTTCATCATTTCCCTGTTAATATTCCGTTTAACGGAATGTTATTCTAATGTATGGAATAATAATAAAAGCGGGACTAGGTTCATGCCTATCAGTACAAACCCTAGAGCACAAAAAAAGCCTGAATCCAGAAAGGATTCAGGCTTTTTAAAACATTCCACAGCAATCACCCTCCAGGGTGATACCCGGTAACCGGCACTATCTTAAAACCGGTTCTTCATCAGCTTGACTCAAGCAGCTTGCCACTCAGTCAGGAACTGTTGAGGTTCAGGGCGCTGCGCAGGGCCTAGTTTATGAATCGGTGTACCCACAGACACAAAGCCCAGGAACTGGTAATCCAGGGAATCAAAGCCCAAGGCTTCAGGGACCTCTTCACCGTAAGTGCCCAGACCAGTACTCCAGAAAGCACCAAAACCCAATTGATGCGCAGCATGCAGCATATTACTGACAGCCGCACCGGTAGCCAATACACGTTCCAGTTCAGGGATTTTTTCTTCACCGTGATCAATGTGGCTGGCCACGGCGATCAGCATAGGCACCTTGGCCAGCCAAGCGCGCACGCTGGCGGCTTTCTGTTCGGTCAAGGGATTACCGGCGCGTTCGTTGGCGGCAATAGCCAGCTCACCCAAAGCCTGCACGTTTTCACCGCGAATCAGGCAAAAGCGCCATGGCTGCAAACGGCCATGGTCAGGAGCGACCATGGCAGCGCGCAAAATCAGGTCCAGCTCTTGCTCGTTCGGGCCGGGGCCTTGCACCAGCTTGATGGAGCGACGGGACAATAAAGAATCAATAGTACTCATAGTGCTTCCAGAATCAGTTAAGCGTGCCCTGCCCTGATGGCAGGGCTCAGTCAGGCTTGAGCAGGGGCGAGCGCTTGCACCAGCAGGGCTTTCATGTCACGCACGGCTTTTTCCCAGCCGTCAAAGACAGCCTGGGCAACAATGGCATGACCAATATTGAGCTCCGTCAGTCCGGGCAAGGCGGCAATCGCTTGTACATTACCGTAATGCAGACCGTGACCCGCGTTCACACGCAGACCTTGGGACACACCTTGAGCAATGCCGGCACGGATACGTTCCAGTTCGCTGGCTGCCTGTTCGGGTGTTTGAGCATCCGCATAAGCGCCAGTGTGCAGTTCAATCACGGTAGCGCCGACGTCACTGGCAGCGCGAATTTGCGCCGGGTCGGCATCAATGAACAGCGAAACACGAATGCCGGCAGCTTGCAATTGCTGCACTGCGGCCCTGACCTGGTCCAGATGACCGACCACATCCAAACCACCTTCGGTTGTCAGTTCGGCACGGTGTTCGGGAACCAGGCAGACATCGTCCGGTTTGATACGGCACGCAATGTCCAGCATTTCGGTGGTGATGGCGCATTCCAGATTCATCCGGGTACGCAGTACGGGGCGCAGCGCCTCGACATCGGCATCCTGAATATGACGCCGGTCTTCACGTAGATGTAAGGTGATCAGGTCCGCTCCGGCTTCCTCTGCTCGCAAAGCGGCCTGAATTGGATCAGGGTATGTGGTCAGACGCTGCTGGCGCAGCGTCGCCACATGATCGATATTGACGCCCAGTTCTAACATTCCCCAAGGACCTCCGTAGTTTCAGGGATGAATGACTAGACGTATTATCGCCTGTTTATTCCGGTGCTGTCCCAGCGGCCTGAGTCTTTGTTTCAGGCTGGATGGTTTCGGCTGTCCAGCCGCCCCCCAAGGCCTTGTACAACTCGACCCGGTTCATCAAGGATGCCAAGCCAGTTTGAATATAAGCCTGACGCGTACCGTACAGGCTAACTTCCGCCGTTTGTACCTGCAGGAAGCTGTCTATACCCACTTCGTAACGCAGCTTGGCCAAACGCAAGCTTTCGCTGGCCGCCTGATCGACCTCTTGCAAGGCATCGATCTGCTGACCATAAGTGGCTTCGCCCGCCAGAGCATCAGCCACTTCACGGAAAGCTACCTGAATGGTTTTTTCGTACTGGCTGATCGCAATATCACGACGAGCCTCGGCCAAATCCAGATTGGCCCAAGTGCTGCCCGACAACAGCGGCATGGTAATTTGCGGCTGGAACTGCCAGTAACGGTTGCCCGAACTGAACAGACCGCCCAGCTCGGGGCTCATGAAGCCCAGCAGGCCGGTCAGGCTCAGACGCGGGAAAAAAGCAGCGCGCGCCGCACCGATGCTGTAGTTGGAGCCACGCAAAACGTGCTCGGCGGCCAGAATGTCGGGACGACGTTCCAGCAATTCTGCGGACAGGCCTACCGGCAAGCTAGGCATCAGCTGCGCACGGGTAAACGGCAAGCCAGCAGGCAGATCCTGGGGAATTTCACGTCCTAACAAGACCTGCAAGGCATTGAGCGCCCGCTGGCGATCACGTTCAACAGCCTGCATATCAGAACGCACGGTGTTGTATTGCACCTTGGCCTGATTCAGGTCCAGCGCAGACACGGTACCGGCATCATAAGAGGACTGCACCAGGCGCAATGTCTCTTGACGGCTACGCAGGGTGTTGCTCATCAGAGCATGCAATTCTTCTGCTGCACGTACCTTAAAGTAGGCTTCAGCAGTGCCCGCCACCAAAGCAATATGGGCGGTGCGCTGAGCCTGCTCGGTGGCAAAGTACTGTTCACGAGCAGCACGGGCCAAATCACGCACCCGGCCAAAGAAGTCCAGCTCGAAAGCAGTAATACCGACGCCGGCCTGATACGTACGAGACACGGGCGCCGAGCTTGGGCCAGCAGGACGCAACTCAGCCGGTGTATGAGTGGCCTGCTGGGCCGCCTGTACACCAATGCTGGGCAACTGATCACTGCGTGCCACACCATACTGCGCACGCGCTTCCTCAATACGCTGGGTGGCAATACGCAAGTCACGGTTGTTTTCCAGAGCCTGTTCGATCAGGGCATGCAGGCGCGCATCGGTAAAGAATTCGCGCCACCCCAGATCAGCGACCTGTGCCACATCCGCCTGGCCCTGCTGGGCCAGAGGAAATTGTGCAGGCACAGGGGAATCAGGACGCTCGTACTTCGGTGCCAAGGAGCAAGCCGACAAGGCAAACGCCACGGCCAGCACCAAGGGACTACGTAAAAACATACTAGACATCAGTGCTGTCCTCCTTGCGAACCGGCCGGTTGTGCAGCTTGCTTGGCCAGTTCTTCCTCGTGCAATTTGGCGGCTTCGCCAAACAAACGGGGTTTGGTTTTAAAGAGCTTGAGGATCACGACAAAGAAAGTCGGCACCATCAAGACCGCCAAAGGCGTAGCGGCCAACATACCGCCCAGCACGCCCAGACCCACGGCGTTCTGACTGGCCGCACCCGCACCGGTAGAGGTAGCCAGAGGCACCACACCCAGCACAAAGGCGAAGGAGGTCATCAAGATAGGACGGAAACGCAGACGGGCGGCTTCCAAAGTGGCATCGATCAAGGTGGCGCCACGGGCGTAAGCATCCTTGGCAAACTCCACAATCAGAATTGCGTTCTTGGCCGACAGACCGATCACCGTCACGATACCCACCTGGAAGTACACGTCGTTAGGCATACCCAGACCGGACACCAGCAAGACCGAACCGAGCATACCCAGTGGCACGGCCAGCATCACGGACAGCGGGATCGCCCAGCTTTCATACAAGGCAGCCAGCAGCATGAACACCACCAAAACAGCCAAGCCCATCAGGATACCCGACTGACCCGCCGCCTGACGCTCCTGGTAGGACAGGCCAGTCCAGTCCACACCAAAGCCGCTGGGCAATTGCTTCATCAGGTTTTCCATCTCGATCATGGCTTCACCCGAGGTGTAGCCTGGAGCGGGACCGCCACTGATACGAACAGACTCGTAGCTGTTGTAACGCACGATCTGTACCGGACCTTGTTCGGTCGTCTGGTTCACAAAGGCAGACAGCGGAACCATCTTGCCTTCCTTATTGCGAGCGTTCAGCTTGAGCACGTCCTCAATGGTCATGCGGTACGGCGCATCAGCTTGCACCCAGACACTTTGCACACGGCCCTGGTTGGTAAATTTACCCACGAAGGACGAACCCAAAGCGCCACTGATCAAGGCAGACGCTTCGCTAAAGTTCACTCCCAAGGCAGCAGCCTTGTCACGGTCAATTTCCAGACGAATCTGCTTGCCAGGCCCCAAGCCTGTGATACGCACGCTCTGTGGATCAAACACAGGGCTTTGCTTGGCCAGACCCAACAACTGATCGGCCGCAGCCATCAAGGCATCGTGACCCATGCCACCACGGTCTTCCAGACGCATATCGATACCCGAGGAGTTACCCAGAGCAGAAATAGCGGGTGGCACAATCGCGATCACCATGGAGTCAGGCAAACCGAACAACAACTGCCCCATGGCTTTGCCAGAGATGGCTTGAGCCGAGTTTTCCTCGCCTTTACGTTCGTTGAAGTCCTTCAAGGGCACAAAGGCAATCGCCGAGTTCAAACCACTACCATTAAAGCTGAAACCTTGAACGGCAATCACGTTTTCAACCTGAGGCTGCTCTTTGAAGTAATCCTCGACCTTGGTAATGGTTTCAATCGTACGGTTGGCAGTCGAACCGGCAGGCAGCTCGATATTGGCAATCACGTAACCCTGATCTTCCTCGGGCAAGAACGCGGTTGGCATGCGCATGTATAAAAAGCCCAGCACCAGCACCATGATCAGATAGATGAACATCATCCGACCGCCACGACGCAGGGTCTTGCCAATAAAGCTTTCGTAGCCGTTGGTGGTACGCGTAAAGACACGGTTGAACCAGCCAAAGAAGCCACGCTTGGTTTCGTGATGCCCCTTGGGGATCGGTTTCAACAACGTCGCGCACAGAGCAGGCGTAAAGGTCAGTGCCAGAAAGCCCGAGAAGGCAATCGACACGGCCATGGCCACCGAGAACTGACGGTAAATCACCCCCACCGAACCGGCCATGAATGCCAGCGGCAAGAACACGGCCGACAGCACCAGCGTAATACCCACAATCGCGCCACTAATTTGCGGCATGGCTTTCTTGGTGGCCTCTTTAGGCGAGAGCCCGTCTTCCACCATGATACGTTCGACGTTCTCCACCACCACGATCGCGTCGTCCACCAAAATACCAATGGCCAGCACCATCGCGAACATGGTCAGCACGTTCACGGACATGCCCAGCACCTGCATCACCGCGAAGGCCCCGAGAATCGCCACCGGCACCACCAGTGCAGGGATCAGGGTATAGCGCACGTTTTGCAGGAACACGTACATCACGATGAACACCAGCACCATGGCTTCCAGCAAGGTGTAAACCACCTGGGTGATGGATTTGTCCACGTAAGGTGAGGTGTCGTAAGGAATGTCGTAGCGAATGTTTTCTGGGAAGAACTCGGCCAACTTCTCCATTTCGACTTTAATCGCCGCCGCGGTATCCAGCGCGTTCGCTTCAGGCAATAAGGAGATTGCAAAGGCCGCTGTCGGCTTGCTGTTCAGACGGGCACCAAACTGGTAGTTGTCCGCCCCCACTTCCACTCGAGCCACGTCCTTGATACGCACGGTCGAACCATCGGCCTGCGAGCGCAGAATGATGTTTTCAAACTCTTCCACGGTTGCCAACTGACCGTTAACCGTAATCGGCGCAGCCACGCGTTGACTGTCCTGATTCGGTGGGCCACCCAGAATACCGGCAGACACCAGCATGTTTTGCTGACGAATGGCGTTGGTCACGTCTGCCGGGCTCATCTGGTAACCGACCAGCTTGGCAGGATCCAGCCACACACGCATGGCACGACCGGACGCAAACAACTGGAAGCGAGCCACACCAGGGACACGGGAAATCGTGTTCTTAATATTACGTTCGATGTAATCGGCCAGAGCCGTCTGGTCCAGGCTGCCATCCGTGGAGGACAAGGTCACCACTTGCAGAAAGCCTGTACTGGACTGCTCAACGTGCAGGCCCTGCTCCATCACCGCTGTCGGCAAGGACGCGGTAATGTTGCTGACCCGGTTCTGGACGTCCACCTGAGCCATGTCAGGATTGGTACCAGGACGGAACGTGGCGGTGATTTCGGTCGAACCGTAGGAATCACTGACGGACTCGTAGTACAGCAGACCCTTGGCACCGTTCAGTTGATCTTCGATCACACTGGCTACCGTGCTGGCAACGTCTTCCGCCGTTGCACCGGGGTAGGTCGCCCGGATGGTGACCGAAGGGGGTGCCACATCGGGATACTGCGCTACGGGCATATTGGGCAAGGCCAATAAGCCAAATAGCGTGATCGCCAAGGCAACGACCCATGCAAAAATGGGCCTTTCAATAAAAAACTGAGGCATGTCGCTTACTCGCTAGACTTGGCTTCGTTTGGCTCAGCCGCAGCGGCCGGTTCCTGTGCGGGGGCCGCATCAGGAGCAGGCGCAGCGGCGGATTTGTTGCCCTGCTTCCAAGGCATCGTCTGGACAGGTGCACCGGGTCGAATCTTCTGGAAGCCTTCGACAATGATCTGGTCTCCAGCTTGCAGGCCATTCTCCACGACATACTGACCATCGCTTTCAGGTCCCAATACAACCGGTACGGACTGGGCTTTCTCTTCACGAACCACGTAAATATTAGAGGCCCCATCCGAGGTGTACTGAACCGCCTGGGCGGGCACCAACAAGGCATCGGGAATCACGCCTTGTTCCAGACGAACGCGCACGTACATACCGGGCAAGAGGATCTCGTCAGGGTTCGGGAACACGGCACGCAAGGTCACTTGCGAAGTAGAAGGATCCACGCTGACACCGCTAAACAGCAGCACACCGTCCTGATCGTACAAAGAGCCATCTTCCAGCACAGCCTTGGCTTTGGCCTGGGCCTCACCCGCTGACTTCAAGGTGCCATCGGCCATGGCGCGACGCAGTTGAGTCAGCTCTGCCGTCGAACGGGTCACATCAATATAGACACGATCCAGTTGCTGTACGGTTGCCATGTGCGTGGCGTTGGCGGCCGAGACCAGCGCACCTTCGGTTACGAAGGATTTGCCAATACGACCTGACACCGGCGACACAATCTTGGTGTAGCCCAAATCAATATTGGCGCTCTCTAACGTGGCTTGCGCAGCAGCAATCGCCGCATCCGCCTGCATCGCACGGGCCTTGGCATTATCGTAATCCTGACGCGAAACCGCATTTTCCTTGATCAAACGCTCATAGCGCTGGGCCAATTGCTTGGCACTTTGCGCTTCCGCCTGCGCATTTTTCAACTGGGCGGCGGCCTGATTGCGAACAGCTCGGTAAGGAGCAGGATCAATGGTAAACAAGAGCTGATCTTGTTTGACATCAGCGCCCTGTTCAAAGTTGATTTCTTCCACGATTCCCGACACACGGGCGCGGATTTGTGCATCTTTGATGGCTTCGACTCGTCCAGGCAGCTCGGAGAACAACTCGGTAGAGGTCGGTTGGACGGTAATCACACTGACCGGGACCTTCATCCCGCCGGCCGGAGCTTGAGGCTCTTTGTTGCCGCAAGCGGCCAGAAGAACCAAGGAAGAGAAGGCAGCAATACGGAAAGTCTGCCGACCCAACAAGCTTTGAAATGACATGAAGAACTCCTGAGCTAAGCGTTGCATGGGAGTTTAACGCTTAAACTGACTGGATTGTATGGTTTGGACAAGCAGCAAGTATATGTCGAAAAAGCCCAAATCAAACAGGAAAATTTGCGATGAGACGCATTCCGATCTTGCAATCGTTTGGCGACTACGATTAGCCAGCTCCCCCCTTACACTTGCCCCGTCGTCCGCCTACGCCAAAAGAACACGTATTATCATATGCCTAGGGATTTTTTAATATAAAAAAACCGCGTTTACCCCCTAGAGTTGACGCGGTTTTCCAGATTCGGAATAGTGCTTTCTAGCCTAGCAATAAACTATCATCGGCTAGTGTTTCACCCCGCACCTTCTCAAACATCTCCAGCAAATCACGCACATCCAGGCCTTGGCGCTGCTCACCGCTGACATCCAGCACCACCTTGCCTTGATGCAACATCACCGTGCGGTCGCCCACATCCAGAGCCTGACGCATACTGTGCGTGACCATCATGGTGGTCAGGCCACCTTCGCGCACAATACGGTTGGTCAGTTGCAACACGAAGTCTGCCGTACGTGGATCCAAGGCGGCAGTATGTTCATCCAGCAACAATATCTTGGAAGGACGCAACGCGGCCATCAACAAGCTGACCGCCTGACGTTGACCACCAGACAGCAAACCGATACGGTCTGTCAGACGGTTTTCCAGACCCAGGCCCAAGGTTTCCAGGCGCTCTGCAAACTCAGCACGCATGGAGTGACGCACAGCACGGCTCAACCCGCGGCGACTGCCACGACACGTCGCCAGTGCCATATTTTCTTCAATGGTCAGGTCCTCACAGGTACCAGCCATCGGATCCTGAAACACACGGGCAACCCAGTTGGCACGTTCCCAGACCGGGCGACGAGTCACGTCCACGTTGTCGATCATGATTTGACCATCATCGACAGACTGGTCGCCCGAGATCGCATTCAGAAAAGTAGACTTGCCTGCGCCGTTCGAGCCGATCACGGTCACAAACTGCCCTTCAGGAATGGTCAGGGACAAGCCGCGCAAGGCGCGGGTTTCAATAGGCGTGCCTGGGTTAAAGGTCAGGCACAGTTTTTTTGCTTCTAACATTACTGAGCCCCCTTCTGTTTACGAGCACGCTTTTTCTTGAGCAATGGAATCACCAGCGCCACGGTTACCAACAGGGCGGTGACCAGATTCAAGTCCTGCGCTTTCAAGCCGATCACATCGGCATTCAGGGCCAAAGCAATAAAGAAGCGGTACAGAATCGCACCCAGCACCACGGCCAAGGTGGCGTAGAACAGTTTACGAGCAGGCAAAATGCTTTCACCCACAATCACGGCGGCCAGACCAATCACGATAGTCCCAATACCCATGGAAATATCCGCCCCACCCTGCGACTGAGCAAACAAGGCACCGGCCAAAGCGACCAGCGCATTGGAAATCGCCATCCCCAGCAAAAGCATATTGCCGGTTGCCACGCCTTGCGCACGAGCCATACGGGCATTGGCACCAGTGGCACGCATGGCCAGACCCGTTTGTGTACCGAAGAACCAATCCAGCGCCAGCTTGGCGATGATCACCAAACCAATCAACAGCAAAGGACGGGCAATATAGTCAGCGATGGCTTCGGGCTGCAGGATCGTAAAGACCGTCGGTTCCATGATCAAAGGAACATTGGGACGACCCATGATGCGCAGGTTAATGGAATACAAGGCGATCATCATCAGGATACTGGCCAGCAGATCCATGATTTTCAGGCGGACATTCAACCAGCCGGTAATGGTTCCGGCAATGGCGCCGGCAAACGTTGCCACCACGGTCGCCAGAAAAGGATCATTGCCCTGACTGATCAGGATGGCGGCAACCGCCCCACCCAAAGGAAAACTACCATCGACCGTCAGGTCAGGAAATCGCAAGATGCGAAAAGAAATCAGAACACCCAGAGCAACCAGTCCGAAAATCAGACCAATCTCCAGGGCCCCCCACATTGAATAAATAGACATATTGTTGGACGTCTAGGATACAAAAGAAACAGGCGGGCAGCTTGTGGCAACCCACCTGCAAGAAGCAGTCAGCTCAGGCTTATTCGACGATTTTTGTAGCGGACTTCACGAAGTCCTCGTTAAGCGAAACGCCTTGGCGCTTGGCAGCGCCCGGATTGACATACAGCTCCAGATTGCTGCTGGTCTCGGAAGCCATATCGCCGGGTTTTTCACCCTTCAGAATACGGATGACTTGTTGACCGGTTTGCAAGCCCAGGTTGTAGTAGTTCACGCCCAACGCCGCAATCGCGCCACGGGCCACACTGTCGGTGTCAGAGGCAATCAGGGGTACTTTGGCATCGTTACCGACTTTGACCAAGGATTCGTATGCCGACACCACGTTGTTATCAGTATTGGTGTAGATCACATCGACCTTGCCCACCAGACTACGGGCAGCCGCACCCACGTCCACGGTACGAGGAGCCGTGGCTTCTACCAGCGTCATGCCATGCTTGGGCAACAGCTCTTTCATTTCCTTGACGACCACGGCCGAGTTGGCTTCACCGGGGTTGTACACCATACCCACACGCTTGGCATCGGGAACGATTTTCTTGATCAGATCCACCTGGGCTTCCAATGCCAGAGCGTCGGACACACCCGTCACGTTGGTGCCGGACGGCTCCATGCTGGGAACCAGATGCGCCACCACGGGATCGGTCACCGCCGAGTACACCACAGGAATGGTCTTGGTTGCTGATACGACAGCCTGAGCCGAAGGCGTGGAAATCGCCACAATCACGTCAGCCTTGTCGCCCACGAACTTGCGAGCAATTTGAGCAGCAATGGCAGGGTTGCCCTGCGCGGTCTGAAACTGCCATTTGAAGCCCGAGGCTTCGTTGTAACCGGCATCAGTCAGTGCTTTGTGTACCCCATCCTTAATGGCGTCCAAGGCCGGATGTTCCACAATCGACGATACCGATACAGATTGCGCATGAACTGCAGCGCCCGACATCAATCCCACACAAGCCAACGCGGCCGCCACCTGATGCACCGATCTGATCAGCTTCATCCAATTACTCCTTAGATGCAAAAACGAAAATTTTAGGTGTTAAGTCTAACGCGAACAGCAGGACTTTGCCCCTTGAGGTAATCCCTGCCCCAACACTTTACTGGTCTAGCATCTGTCGACGAAACGACAACAGTTCCCTGGCCCAACGCGTGGCCGGCAAGCCATAATCGGCCTGCACATGCTCGGCCCGATTGAGCAACTCTCCGGCCGTCATCTCCAGTGTGCTGCCCTTGAAGGCCAGAACCACTTGGTTGCCCTCGTCCATCTCGGGCAACAATAAGACTTTGCCATTGAAGGCTTCACGAATATTGTCGATATTGTGTTTGAAGCTGGGATGCGCACCAAAAAGATTGACGGTCATAATGCCCTCGTCATCCAGAATGGCACGACAATCCTGGTAAAACTCCAAACTGTCGCGCACCGGGCCTTCGGCATGGGCGTCGTATAAATCCACCATCAAGGCGCGATATTGGCCGTGCTGATCGCTGTCTTGCACCCAGACCCCGGCATCAGCCTGATCAATCAGGGAGCGTGGGCTACGTGGCAAACGGAAAAAGGCATGACACATCCCAATTACAGACGGGTTCCATTCCACCGTCTGAACCTGGCTGTCGGTCTGCTTCAGACAGAAGCGCAACAAGGATCCCGCCCCCAGGCCCAGAATGGCCAGCTTGTGTTCGGGCTTGGGGTCTGGCGTAAACAACAGCCAGGCCATCATTTGTTGTGTATAGGCCAAGACCAATTCAGCGGGCTTGCGAATGCGCATGGCACCTTGAATCCATTCCGTTCCAAAGTGCAGATAACGGATCCCCTCGCTTTCCGACAACGTAGGACTATCGTCCCCCTGCTCACCAGCCATGAAACTCTTCCTTGCAAATCAGTCAGGCACCCCGGTTCAGGCAGAAGCAACTTTCCCTCAGCAATCTGAACCTGGACATACCCTGCAGACAGAGAAAACAACGCCGGAAGGTGACATTGCGCCCCTTCCGGCGTTTTTTAGCAAGGCGCCATCATAACAGCGATCACTTGATGAGCAACGGCTCACTGGCGCTCGATAATTAGGGCCACTCCTTCGCTGCCGCCATGACACATGGTTACCAGCGCATACCGCCCCTGGATACGCTGCAACTCATGCAAAGCCTTGACCACGAGTGCCGCCCCTGTCGCCCCCAAAGGATGGCCCATACTAATGCTGCCGCCATTCGGATTGACACGTTCCGGATCAAAATCCAATTCTTTGGCAACGGCGCACACCTGTGCCGCAAACGCCTCATTGGACTCGATCACATCAATATCGGCCACTGTCAGCCCCGCTCGCTTAAGCGCCAAGCGAGTCGATGGCACCGGCCCCATTCCCGCAAGTTGTGGATCCACGCCCGCATGCGCCCATGAGCGCAGCTTGCCCATGGGTTTCAAGCCTTGACGACACGCCTGCCCCTCTTCCATCATCAGCACCACCGCCGCCGCGTCCGCTAAACCCAGAATGTTGCCAGCCGTCACCGTTCCCCCGTCGCTCTGGAAAATAGGCTTCAAGGCGGCAAGCTGCTCCAGGCTCCCATCATGCCGGACATGCTCATCTTGCTCGAAGACGGTCCCCTCGTGTGCCACCATCGGAACGATCTGCTCTTTAAAGTATCCGCTTTCAATGGCACGCGCCGCTCGACGATGCGACTCCAGGGCCAACTGATCCTGTTCACAACGAGACACACCGTACTTTCTGGCGACATTCTCCCCCGTCACCCCCACATGCTCCCGAGTCAAAGGGCTGATAAAAATTTCCGACAAAACATCCACCAAGGCCACATTACCCATGCGGCTCCCCCAACGCTGGGAGGTCGCCATATACGGTATTCGACTGGTGCTTTCAACACCGCCAGCCAAAGCCACCTGGGCCTCACCCAATACGATCGCTTGCGCTGCCGAAATAATGGCCTGCAAACCTGATGCACATAAACGATTCACGCTCATCGCAACAGCCTCATGAGCGACCCCCACCCTCATGGAGGCCGCCCGAGCCAAATAGATATCCTGGGGCTCGGTCAGCACCACCTGCCCCATCACCACCTGCTCCACCTCCGAGGCAGATATGCCGCTTCTGCCCAACACTTCCTGCATAACAGCAGCGCCCATCTCAACGGGGGGCACACTCCGTAACGAACCACCAAAGTTACCAAACGCGGTTCGACACGCCTGAACCAGGACGACTTCTTGCATACGAACCTCCTTTTATTCTGACTAGAGAAAAAAGTGGCTCCGTGTTCAGCCACACAAGCCACGTATAATTTTTAAAACAATTCGATGCAATTGGCCGGATGCTTAGGGGCCACTACAAAACAAATAATCAGGTCGGCGTTTTGTAAGATTTACTGTTATGTGCCGCAAAAAAAGCCGGCAAGTGGTTTAGTACCACTTCCGGCTTTCTTGCTCTCTAAACGAGGCCTAGAGAGGGACAATCAACAAGCTCAAGAGCGCTCGAAAATTGCCGCAATGCCTTGGCCGCCACCAATACACATGGTGACCAGCGCGTAACGACCCTGAACGCGCTGCAATTCATGCAAAGCCTTGACGGTAATGGCCGCGCCGGTCGCCCCAATAGGGTGGCCCAGGCTAATACCACTGCCGTTGGGATTGACGCGCGCCGGGTCCAAGCCCAACTCACGTACTACCGCGCAAGCCTGGGCAGCGAAAGCTTCGTTGGACTCGATCACATCCAGGTCCGACACGCTCAAACCGGCACGTTCCAACGCCACACGGGTTGCGGGCACAGGGCCAATGCCCATGATGCTGGGATCGACACCGGCATGGCCCCAAGACACGAGTTTGGCCAATGGCTTCAGACCACGTTGACGCGCCTCTTCGGCACACATCAACAAAACAGCGGCCGCACCGTCATTCAGACCGGAGGCATTGCCCGCCGTCACACTGCCACCGTCGGGCAGGAACACGGGCTTCAAACCGGTAAAGTTCTCCATCGTGGCATCCAGGCGTACGTGTTCGTCCTGATCAAACACGATCTCGCCCTTACGGCTTTTCTGGATGATGGGTACGATCTGCTCTTTAAAGTAGCCTTGTTCGATTGCGCGACGCGCACGCTGGTGCGATTCCAGTGCCAGCTCGTCCTGATCGGCACGGGTTACGCCGTATTGGCGAGCTACGTTTTCAGCCGTAATACCCATATGAACGCGATCAAAGGGATCCGTCAGCGCGCCGGTCATCATGTCCATCATGACCGAGTCGCCCATGCGAGCGCCCCAGCGATGTGCGCTGGACATATAAGGAGCACGGCTCATGCTTTCTGCACCACCTGCCAAGGCCACCTTGGCATCACCGAGCAAAATGCCCTGCGCGGCCGACACAATAGCCTGCAGGCCCGAGCCGCATAAACGGTTAACGTTCATGGCCGGTGTTCCATGCCCCACCCCAGCCTGCACCGAGGCCACACGCGACAAGTACATATCACGCGGCTCGGTCTGAATGACCTGCCCCATCACGACATGCTGGACGTCTGCCGCTGATACGCCACTTCTGTCCAGTACCGCGCGCAACACCGTGGCTCCCATCTCGATTGGCGACACATTCTTTAATCCACCACCAAAATCACCAATCGCGGTACGGCATGCCTGGACTACCACTACTTCTTTCATATGAATCTCCCTCAATCCCTTTGGGATATGATAACCAGCATAAAAAAGCCAAGCTGACAAAACGTCCACTCGAATATACACGGCTGCCATGGAAAACCGTAAAGCAGACACAAAGACCGTAATTCGCAGTATGGTTTGATACCTTACCCACAAGACACGTTCTTGATAACCCTTTTTATAGGATTCCCCCTCATGTACGAGCGTATCCTGGTATGTACCGACGGCTCAGAACTGTCCGCCCACGCCGTCACCCATGCACTGAATCTGGCCAAGACCAGCGGCGCCAAATTGCTGGCTCTGCGCGTCATTCCGCGCTATCGACAAAGCTATCTGGAAGGCGGCCCCATTATTGACCAGAAGCTGGATAGCCGTATCGAAGCCTCCTGGGTAGAGCACGCGCAATCCGAATTGGCTGCCGTCAAACAAGCCGGGAAAGATATTGGCGTTTCAGTCAAAGGCCTGGTGGTGAAATCAGAACTGGTGGCCGATGCCATTATTTCTACCGCTGAAAAACAAAAAGCCGACCTGATCGTCATGTCCTCGCATGGCCGCAAGGGCTACAAGCGTCTGCTCTTGGGCAGCGAAACACAGCATGTCCTGACCTACTCGGAAATCCCCGTCCTGGTTATCCGCAAGAAAGCCAAAAAAAAATAGAACGTGGCCAGGCATTAAAACGCAAACTTCGGTTTGCGTTTTTTGTTCTCAGGAGTTCGGCATGACAATCAGCACACAGGACAAACGCCGCCGTTTTCGAGCCTTGCATGAAAGCGGCTTACTGGTTTTGCCCAACCCTTGGGACATAGGGGGAGCCAAACGCTTGGAACGTTTGGGTGCTCAGGCGATTGCCAGCAGCAGCGCCGCTTTTGCCTGGTCAAACGGCCTGGAAGATTTTGAAGTGGGCCGCGATGCCCTGCTGGCACATTTGCGGCAACTGGCGGCCAGCACAAACCTGCCGCTCAATGCCGACTTTGAAAACGGTTTTGCCGATGAGCCGAAACAGGTCGCAGAAAACGTCCGTCTGGCCATTGATACCGGCATTGCAGGTTTGTCCATCGAAGATCGCCAAGGCAACGAGCTGTACGAACTGAATCTGGCCGTGGCCCGCATCCAGGCGGCCAAGCAAGCCATTTGCAGCAGTGGTGAGGACGTTCTACTAGTGGGACGCAGCGAAGGCATGCTGATTGGCGCGCTGGATCTGGAGCAAACCATAGCCCGGCTGCAAGCCTTTGCCCAGGCCGGTGCCGATGTGGTCTACGCCCCCGGTTTACGCGAGCTGGACGATATTGCCCACGTAGTTCAGGCACTGGCACCGACACCCGTGAATGTGCTGCTGATTCATCCGGGGCTGAACGTGCCTGATTTGGCAGCCATTGGCGTACGCCGTGTCAGCACCGGCTCACAACTGGCCTTGGCCACCTGGAATTGCTTTGAACAGGCCAGCCTACAGTTGCTGGAGCAAGGACATCTGCCCCCTACCCAGGCCCATCGCCGCTGGTCTTAGTGCCAAACCGGCAGGCATAAAAAAAGCGCAAGCACCATGGCTTGCGCTTTTTACACCTACAGTCAGAACTTAGTTGTCCTGAGCCTGGTCGCTGGACGCGTCCACCTTGGCTTCCTGATCGGTTTCTACAACTGCTTTCTTGGGAGCCACCCAATTCAGGGGCTCAACCTCAAAGGCCTGTTTACGACGTACTGGTTTCGATTTGCTCACGAATAACTCCTGCTCAATATCGCCAGGGGGCACTGCCCTTAGTGCCCCGATTTCTTTATTATATCAATGATTAGACCACAAATCAATTTTTTAATAATATGAGTGCATTATGGATGCAAATTAGGCGATGTTAGAACAAAATAAAGGCAATTAAAAACGGGGCTTTTTCATAGGCAATTCCAGTCAAAATAACTGGTCTGCAAACACCACTCCCCATCCCAACCCAAGGCCCCCAGTAAAAACTCACTTTTCGCGCATTTAAGTAAAACAATAAAGAGACAATGGCATGCATGATTTCCGCTCCATCGACAATCTGGATCGTTCCTTGCGATGCTTTTTACGCATCGCACAACTGGGTTCGGTCAGCAAAGCGGCTGATGATTTGGGACAAAGCCAATCCAGCCTGAGCAAACAATTAAACACATTGGAACAAAGCCTGGGACAGGTCCTGTTTACCCGCACCGGACGCGGAGTCAGCCTGAATGACGCAGGCGAGCTACTGCGCCAGGCCATTGAACCCGCTTACAGTCGTATTGACGGCGCCATCCATGCAATGCGCCAGGACCATGGCATCAATTCAGGCACAGTAAGGCTGGCCACTGTACACACATTGAGCTACTACTTCATGTCCGATGTGGCAGCTGCTTTCATGAGCTCACATCCGGCCGTGAATTTATCCTTATTGGGGCGCAGCTCGCCCGAAGTGGTGGCGTTGGTGGCAAACGGCAAGGCCGATGTCGGTTTTGTATACGACTCGGCAGTGGACTGTGGTGGCTTGGTCTCGCACACTTTATTTGACGACCAAATGTGCCGTATCTCCGCCAAACAGGAGCCATTTCCAAATGCAGACTTAAACCACCAGGCCTTGCGCCTGATCGGGTTTCCGCCTCACTACGCCCTGCGCCGAATGATTCATAGCAGCGGCTTGCACCCTGAATTTGTGGCGGAAGTCGAAACCATCGACGCCATGTTACGACTGGTCGCCTCAGGATTGGGAGACTGTATCTTGCCCAGTCGCATTCCCGACAGCCTGCTGCACGAGCACAATCTGCACAAATACCCAATCGAGCAACCGAGCCTGCACCGCCGGGTTGTCGCGATTTTGCGGGCAGACCGCGACCCACAAATCCTGACCTCGCGTTTGCTGGAATGTGCTTTGCGCACGGCCCAGAGTCTATAGCGAAACGCTGCAACAAGAACCTGTCACAAGAATTGGTCGCAGGCAAACCGCCCATAAAAACCGGGCCTGATCAAAGACGCTTCAAATCTGGATGTTTTCCAAAATCTTGAAGGTCCATCACCAGGCCCGCTTGCTTTACAGCCCTAGCCAAAGACCGATGCCCAGCCCCGGCCTTGGATAGAAAACTGTTTTACTGCGCCACGCAATCCACGTAGTAACGCTTCTGCCCCGAGGCATCGACCTCTTCCACAAAACCGTGGATATCCGTACCAAAGCCGGGACACTGGCGGTGCAGTTCACGCGAGAACTTCAGGAAATCCACAATCGTCTTGTTGAAAGCTTCACCCGGAATCAAGAGCGGAATACCCGGCGGGTAAGGAGTGATCAGGTTGGTCGTCACGCGACCTTCCAACTGATCAATCTCGACCCGTTCAGTACGACGCTGCGCAATGCAGGCAAAGGCATCAGCCGGACGCATGACAGGCACCACATCCGACAGATACATATCGGTCATCAGACGGGCAATGTCGTGCTTGGCGTACAACTGGTGCACGTGCTGACACAAATCGCGCAAGCCCATTTCTTCGTAGCAAGGATACTGACGCGCGAACTGAGGCAGAACACGCCAGACGGGCAAGTTACGGTCGTAATCGTCCTTGAACTGCTGCAAGGCTGTCACCAGGGAATTCCAACGGCCTTTGGTAATACCGATGGTGAACATGATAAAGAAGCTGTACAGGCCAATCTTCTCCACGATCACGCCACGCTGCGCCAGGAACTTGGTCACGATAGAGGCTGGAATACCGGTTTCACCAAACGTGCCCGTCAGATCCAGACCGGGGGTGACAATCGTCGCCTTGATCGGATCCAGCATATTGAAGCCATCAGCCAGCGGGCCAAAGCCGTGCCACTCACTGTGCTCAACATCATCCGTAATAATCCAGTCTTCGGGCTGCCCCACCCCGTCCTCGGCCAGGGTTGGCGGGCCCCATACCTTGAACCACCAGTCGTCCTCATCAAACTGCGACTCGACCTTGCGCATGGCGCGGCGAAAGTCCAACGCCTCAATAATGCTTTCTTCAACCAGCACACGTCCACCGGGCGGCTCCATCATGGCAGCGGCCACATCGCAGGACGCAATAATCGCATACTGCGGGCTGGTGCTGGTATGCATCAGATAGGCTTCATTAAACAAATGGCGATCCAAACTACGGGTTACCGAGTCCTGTGCCAATACATGGCTGGCTTGGCTCAAGCCGGCCAGCAGCTTGTGGGTGGACTGGGTGGAGAACACCATGGTTTCTTGTGGGCGCGGACGGTTCTTGCCCATGGCATGGAACTGACCGTAGAAAGGATGGAAAGCCGCATGCGGAATCCAGGCCTCGTCAAAGTGCAGCACTTCCACGTAACCGTCCACGGCATTCTTGATCTCCTGAGTGTCGTAAATAATGCCGTCGTAAGTGGACTGGGTCAGCGTCAACACGCGGGGTTTAACCGTGTCGGCATCCAGGTGCGAGAGCAAGGGGTGCTTGCGGATCTTCTCGCGAATGGTCTCGATATCAAATTCACTGCGTGCAATCGGGCCAATAATCCCGAAGTGGTTGCGCGTAGGACGCAGGAACACGGGAATGGCACCGGTCATCACGATGCTGTGCAGGATGGATTTGTGGCAATTGCGATCCACGACCACCACATCACCGGGAGCCACAGCGTGATGCCAGACAATCTTGTTGCTGGTGCTGGTGCCATTGGTGACGAAAAAGCAGTGATCCGCGTTGAAAATACGCGCGGCATTGCGTTCACTGGCACCAATGGCCCCGTTGTGGTCCAGCAATTGACCCAGCTCTTCGACGGCATTACACACGTCGGCACGCAGCATGTTCTCACCAAAGAACTGGTGAAAAATCTGCCCGACCGGGCTTTTCAGAAAGGCCACACCGCCGGAGTGACCGGGACAGTGCCAGGAATAGGAACCATCTTCGGCGTAGTCGAGCAAGGCTTTCAGAAACGGGGGCTTGACGCCTTCCACATAGCTGCGCGCTTCACGCACGATGTGGCGCGCCACAAACTCGGGCGTGTCCTCGAACATGTGAATGACGCCTTGCAGCTCGCGCAAGATATCGTTTGGCATATGACGAGCTGTTTTGGTCTCGCCATAGACATAAATGGGCACATCGGTATTGCGACGACGCACAGCCCGAATAAAGGCACGCAAATTGACCAGCGCCGGGGCGCTGTCTCCATCTTGCGTGAACTCCTCATCATCGATGGACAAAATAAACGCGCTGGCACGACTTTGCTGCTGGGCAAATTGACTCAAATCGCCATAACTGGTGGTTCCCAACACCTCGAAGCCTTCAGCCTCGATCGCATCTGCTAATACACGAATGCTCAGACCAGACGCATTTTCAGAACGAAAATCCTCATCGATAATCACAATGGGGAATTGATATTGCATGCCATGTCCTTAATACAAGGGAGCGCCGCAGGGGCGGCAAAAAAAGGGAGGGACGCCAGTCGCTTTCGTGCAGCAGATCGTACCGATTTTCACGTCCCGTCATTTGACACTTGCTTTTCCCTACGTCCTTGGGCATAATTCTACATGTCCCAGGACAAAACAAAAGGCGTGGTGACAGATTGGCTATGTGACGGACTGCAAATCCGTTCAGGTTGGTTCGATTCCAGCACACGCCTCCATCTTGCTTGCATTCAAGACAGACAAAACTGGCCTTCTTTCCGGTTTTGATCACACAGAAAAAGTCGCCATTACGGCGATTTTTTTATTCCCTTTTCCTGCACGGCAAATCCTTGCATCACGCGCTGCGGCCAAGCACTTCCATCGTTCTTGGCCCACCGTTCCAACTTGGCCTGCAATTTAACACAAGCAGGCGCGTGATCTACGCAAAAAACCCTCTTTTTAGTGCCCTAAAAACATCAATCTGCCCACAACGGCATTCAGGTCTTGAACCCTGACTTTGTAGCTGTTACATGCAGACGGTTTGAGGGTAAATTTCTTGTCCGAGAGTGTCTGTTTTTCACTACGACCTAGAACAAAGATCAAGTCGAGCGGTCAATTTCATCCCCATCGCCTCGCTGGCTTTAAAACCAGTCCCTGGCTAGCGCTGATATGATGGCGGCATTCGCGCACGCTAAACGCCCTCTTGCCCGTTTCCGACACGCTGATGGCCGCCTCTGCACCACCTCTACCGACAAAGCTCCGCTCCAACGGCTTCCTCTGCTTTATTTAGATTGTCTGACACCATGAAACTCACCACCTGGAACGTGAACTCCCTGAATGTCCGTCTTCCGCAAGTTCTGGACTGGCTGGCCGCCAACCCCGTCGATGTACTCTGCCTTCAAGAGCTGAAACTGCCCGACGAGCGTTTTCCTTTGGAGGCTTTTCAGGAAATGGGATATCACGCTCACTGGGCAGGTCAAAAAACCTATAACGGCGTCGCCCTGATTTCCCGCGAGCCGGGCACGGATGTGCAGCGCAATCTGCCCAATTACGAAGACCCGCAGCAACGTCTGCTGGCCGCCACCTACCCATCGCCTGACGGCCCGGTCCGCGTGATTTGTGCCTACTGCCCCAACGGGCAGTCGCTCGAGAGCGAAAAGTACAGCTACAAGCTGGAATGGTTCGCCGCCCTGCACGACTGGTTGGAAAAAGAATTGCAGCAGTATCCCCGTCTGGCCATCCTGGGCGACTATAATATTGCCCCAGCTGACCAGGACGTTCACGACCCTGCCAAGTGGGCCGATGATGTTCTGGTCTCCCCGCCCGAGCGGGCCGCCTTCGAGCGCTTGCTGGCACTGGGCTTGCATGACGCCTATCGCCTGTTTGAGCAGAGCGGCAGCCCCTTTACCTGGTGGGACTATCGTCGTTTTGCATTCCGCCGCGACGCCGGTTTACGCATTGACCATGCCTTGTTGTCCGATGCCTTGAAAACCCGTTGCTCAGCCTGCGACATTGACCGCGAACCGCGTGCCAATGAACAGCCCTCGGATCATGCGCCTGTTACCGCTACTCTGTCCTTTACCTGACATAGCCACTGAATTATGCAACTACAAAGCCAAATCATTGAGCAGACTGACTCGGGCTACGTGCTTGAGATCATCCTGGAGCAAGAGCACAAGATCTGGGCGTATCTGGCCATCAGCGAGCCTGACCTGGACGCCGTTGCCAATATCGTCCCCCCCGAACAATTCGAGGCAGGTGGCGATGTGCACGTCATGGCCATCGCCCAGGCCGACGATGCCGCCCAGGAAGTACAAGAGGTTTTGTTTTCCATGAACCCCAACGACACGGTCGTCTTTTTGTGCTCGGACAAGGCCAGTGTGATGGCTGTCCTGACTGAGTTTGGGCAAACCGACCTAAGCAGCAATTAATTCTTTTATAAAAATCTACTTCTAGAGTCTGCTCTCCATGTCCACGAGCTATCCTGGCACTGTTTTTATGGTTGTCGCCCCCAGCGGGGCGGGCAAATCCAGTCTGGTCAACGCCCTGCTGGCCAACGATTCCAACATCATGCTGTCCATCTCGGCCACGACCCGAGCACCACGCCCTGGTGAGACCGACGGCGAACACTACTTCTTTGTGGACAAGGCGCGCTTCGAGCAGATGTGTGCCGACAACGCCATGCTGGAATGGGCCAAGGTGCATGACAACTACTACGGCACACCCCGCGAACCCATTCAGAAAGCCCTGAATGCAGGCCGCGATGTGCTGCTGGAAATCGACTGGCAAGGCGCCCGTCTGGCCCGCGAACATTTCCCCGAAGCCGTAGGCATTTTCATTTTGCCGCCCTCCTTGCCCACCTTGCAGGCGCGTTTGCGCAAACGCGGACAGGACAGCGAAGAGATCATTGCCCGCCGCGTCGAGGCTGCCGAGCACGAAATCGCCCATGTTCGTGACTGTCAATATGCTATTATCAATGAGGATTTTGATACGGCATTACAGCAGCTATTGAGTATTGTGCAGGCCAGTCGGTTGCGCACTGCCACTCAGTCAGTACGGCATCGCCAACTCTTTCAACAATTAGGCGCAGATGCCCTGCTGAATCAGGGCTGATCTCCTTCTTATTTCTTTTTGATAACAGGTCTACTATGGCTCGCATCACTATCGAGGACTGCCTGGAGCAAGTCCCCAATCGCTTTAAGCTCACCTTGGCAGCCGCCTACCGTGCGCGCGAACTGGCCCAAGGCCACGAACCACGCCTGGAAAGCAAGAACAAGCCTACGGTTACCGCCTTGCGAGAAATCGCCTCCGGCGCGACCGGTCTGGAAATGCTGCGCAAAGTTCCTACCTGATAGGCACAAGCGGAGCACGGTATGGCATTTTCAGGTTTACGGGGCGCATCGTCTGGGCTGTTGGCCGTCCTTAAAAAGGGTTCACGGCTAGGTCGTCGCAAGCCTAAAGAAAAGAACACCCCGGCACTGGCACAATCCGCGCAGGAAAGTGCCAACCCGCCTATTGCCTCACTGGCTCCGCTAACCAAGATCATCTCGCAGTACCTGGACCCGAAAGATGTAGAACGGGTACGGGAAGCGTATCGCTTTTCCGATCAGGCCCACCTGGGGCAATTTCGCGCCAGTGGCGAACCCTATATCTCGCACCCCATTGCCGTCACAGAAATCTGTGCAGGCTGGAAGCTGGATACCGACGCCTTGATGTCGGCCCTGCTGCATGACGTGATCGAAGATCAGGACGTCACCAAGCAGGAACTGGCTGAAAAATTCGGTACTGATGTAGCCGAGATTGTGGACGGTTTGTCCAAGCTGGAACGCCTGGAGTTTGCCACCAAGACGCAGCAACAAGCCGACAGCTTTCGCAAGATGCTGCTGGCCATGTCGCGTGATGTGCGCGTCATCCTGATCAAGCTGGCCGACCGCTTGCACAATATGCGCACGCTGGACGCCGTCAAACCTGAAAAACGCCGCCGCGTAGCCCAGGAAACCCTGGATATCTACGCTCCGATTGCGCATCGCCTGGGCCTGAACGCCCTGTTTCGCGAGCTTCAGGACCGCTGCTTCAAGGCCATCTACCCCAATCGCTACAAGGTGCTGCACAAGGCCCTGCTCGCCGCTCGTGGCAACCGCCGTGAAGTGCTGGGCAAAATCACCGAAGCGGTCAAGATTGCCCTGCCTGCAGCCGGCATTGATGCTGAGATATCCGGTCGTGAAAAGTCGCTCTACAGCATTTTCTGCAAGATGGTCGAGCAGAAAAAATCCTTCTCGGACGTGCTGGATATTTACGGCTTTCGCATCATTGTTCATACCTTGCCCGAGTGCTATCTGTCCCTGGGTACGCTGCATCAGCTCTACCGCCCCGTACCGGGCAAGTTCAAGGACTACATTGCCATCCCTAAAGTGAATGGCTATCAATCCCTGCACACCACCTTGATTGGCCCTTACGGCACCCCCGTCGAGTTCCAGTTCCGCACCCGCGAAATGGACCACGTGGCTGAAGAAGGCGTGGCCTCTCACTGGCTGTACAAAGAAGAAGACGTCACGCTGAACGATTTGCAAAAGCGTACACACCGCTGGTTGCAATCCTTGCTGGACATCCAAAGCCAGACGGGTGACTCCACAGAATTCCTGGAGCACGTCAAAGTTGACCTGTTCCCCGATGCGGTTTACGTCCATACCCCCAAAGGCAAGATTATTTCCCTGCCACGCGGTGCTACGCCAGTGGACTTTGCCTACAGCATCCATACCGACATCGGCAATCACGCTGTTGCCTCCAAGATCAATGGCGAGTTTGCCCCGCTGCGCACCGAGCTGAAAAGCGGTGACTCGGTGGAGATCATTACCTCCCCCGCCGCCCGCCCAAGCGCGCAGTGGCTGAACTACGTCCGTTCCGGCCGTGCCCGTTCGGAAATTCGCCACTACCTGCGTACAGTTAAATACGAGGAATCCGTAGCTTTTGGTCGCCGCCTACTCGATCAGGCCTTTGACCAGCTAAGCCTGCCTCATGCTACGGACGACGATCCAAACTGGGACAAGCTGGCCAAGGGTTCAGGCGCAGCGTCCCGCGAAGAAATTCTGGCTGATATTGGCTTGGGCAAACGCTTGGCAGCCGTTGTGGCTCGCCGCTTTGCCCCAGAAAATCCCCTGCTGGAAACTACTGCCGCAGAATTTGACGAAATCAGTGCCAACACCTCGGCACCGATTCTGATTCACGGTAACGAGGGGCAGGCCGTACAGTTAGCACCGTGCTGCGGTCCGCTGCCTGGTGACGCTATTATTGGTGGTATCCGCTTAGGTCACGGTCTGGTCGTTCACATGGCGGAATGTGCTGTGGCACAACGCGCCCAGGCCAAAGAACCCGAGCGTTGGGTGCCGGTGATGTGGGACAGCAATACCGCCCGCCACCTCTCGACCCGTCTGGATGTAACTGCGATCAACGAGCGCGGTGTCCTGGGCCGTCTGGCTGCTGAAATTACCGATGCCGACTCCAATATCCTGCATATATCCATGCCGGATGAATCGGCTGCAACCTCCGTACTGCACCTAACCGTTCAGGTGGATAGCCGCACCCATCTGGCCCGCGTGATTCGGGCAATTCGCCATGTACCCCAAGTTCAGAAAATTGTGCGTGTGAAGGGTTAAACCCGCTTGCAAACCAGTTTTCAGCCGTACAAAAAACGCCCGCTCACTAGCAGGCGTTTTTTTTGGTCTGAGACCTGACAGCAGACACTCAATAAAAAAACAGGCGACTCCCCCTTCTTGCCTACCCAACATAAATTGCCGTGATCGATCAGCAAGAGAGCTTCGACCAGATCATCTACACACCCACATAAGCCACGCACAGGCCGTAGGCCAGCACGCCGGTCAGTGTTGAGCCCGCGATACCACCCGGCCAGCGGCGGCCCAGCAGCACCCCTGCCAGACCTGCCAGCAAAGGCGGCAAGTCCAGGGACATCTGCTCGGGGCGCAGCAAGGAAATCAGGGACACGACGAGCAAAGACACCACACCTGCCGGACCGATAGCGCCAAACAGGCGCGGCCAGATCGAAACGCGACTGGGGTCCGCCTTGCCTTGGCGTCCACCCAGGCGCAAAGGCAGGTAACGAATCAAAAATGTGCCTACGCCCGCCAGCACAATCATGAGCAGAAAACTCCAATCCATCTCTACTCCTTAAGCGCGGCGCAAGGCCATTAGGCCGCCGGCCAGCATACCGACAATAATGGCCAGATACGAGGGCAAGAAAGCCATGGCCAGCACTGCCCCGACAGCGGCTGCCACCAGCACCGGCAAAGGTGCGGAACGGCGGATTTCCAGCAGCAAAGCAAAAAACAAGGCAGGCAAGACAAAACCCAAGGTCTTCTCCAGCACAGGAGACTGGCCCAGCAGGTCGCTGGCAAAGAATGCCCCCAAAGCGGTGCCCAAGACCCAGGAGAGGTAAGAGCCTAACTGCAAGCCACAGTACCAGGACTCTTGCTCTTGGGCCGGCTGGCGGGCCACCCCGGCCGCAGAAGCGGCAAAGACCTCGTCAGTCAAACCTGGAGCCATGAACAGGCTGGACACAGTTCTGGGCCCGGTGAAAAAGCCCATCAAGGTCGGGCCGTAGAACACATGGCGCAGGTTCATAAGCAGCACAATACCCAAAATACTGGGATAGGCCGCCCCTGCGACCAACAGGCTGATCAAAATGAACTGGCTGGCCCCCGCGTACACAATCAGGGACACTAGAACCGCCAGCCAGGGCGACAGGCCTGCGTGTACCGCCGTCAGCCCAAAGGAAATCGCTACGGGGACATAGCCCAAGGCGATAGAGGCGCTGTCTCGCAAGCCCCGTCGATATGCCGAACCGATGATCATGAAAAACCTTGCAGGCCCTGCCTAGGCCTGGAATGCACCAATAAAGATAGCGGGGTCCACCCGTGCGTTATTCAGGCTGACGTTCCAGTGCAAATGAGGGCCGGTCGCACGACCCGTCGCACCGGAGCGCGCTACGACATCGCCCTTGCTGACACGATCGCCCACACGCACATCAAAGGCCGACAAGTGACAGAACATGGTGATCAGGCCCTGGCCGTGATCCACAAATACGGTTTTACCGTTAAAGAAGTAGTCCGCCACGATGGTGACAACCCCATCGGCAGGCACTTTGACTGCCGTGCCGGTAGGCGCGGCAAAGTCCAGACCCGAATGTGGGTTACGCTCTTGGCCATTGAAGAAACGGCGCAGACCAAACGGACTGGTCAGGCGACCCGGAACGGGCTTTTCAAAGACCACATTGCTGGGGCCTTCGTTGCGAAAGCTGGCATAGGCCTGCATCTGCTCTTCATACTCGCGCTCAAAACGGGCCTGCTGCTGCGGGTCCGGATTTACATGAGACTTGTTTTTCAAGGTAATGCGCTGCTCCCGATACCGCTTGCTGCCCACCTGGAACGCCACACCCGACTGCCCTTGCACCGAGATGCTGTGCTGGCCAGCTTGGGTTTTCAGGTCCAGCCCAACAATCGCTTTCCAGCGCTGGTCAGCATCCTGAATTACTAGAACACGGTTGCCATTAAAGTGCGCCACCGGGGCTGAGCCACCTGATCCCAGGTCCAGCACGGCTACCCCACCCGGCACAGGACGATGCAGAGTACGTTCGATGAACGTGCCCTGCCCAGGCGCGGCCTGTGCCAGCCACGGAGCGGTCAGGCCCCAAACAGTTGCGGCGCCTAAAAGGCGCCGCCGTACCAGAGAAATATCAGTGTGATTCATCAGAATGCTCTTTGAAAAACACCCTGGAGCCTGAGAGCTCCAGGGTTACCGGCCCTGATTCAAGCCGCCTTATTCATCCTCACCACTGGAGGTCAACTCTTTTTCTGCTTCGGGCAGAATCTGTACCTTCTCTTGTACACGCATCGCCTGCAAAACAGCTTGGGTCTCAGTACGAGCCATGGCTTGCGTCAACTGTGCCGTCAACATGTCCAGACCGGGATTGCCCGCCTTGCCGGGTTGGTGACTCAGAATCTGCACGACGGTGTAGCCCTGGGGCTGACGATCACCCACATACGCAGGCAACTTGTCCACGGGATTGGCCAGAACCTTGTTCAGCAAGGCTTCATCCATTTCCGGGAATTCAGCACGGCTCACAGCAAACTGGGCAGAGAAATTTTCTGGTTCGCTACCGGCTTGCAACTGTTTCAAGTAGTCTTCACCCGCTTGTACCGCCAGGGCAGCCGCCTTTTCACGGCGCAGGTTTTCCTCAGCAATCGTACGTACTTTATCCAGCGCAGGCACATGAGCGTCGGTTACGTCGATCACCCGCAAGGCAATCAAGGTGTCAGGGGACACTTCGACAACGCCCGCATTCTTGCGCGAAGCCAAAGCCTCGGCATTGAACAGCGCCTGACGCACACGGCTATCATCCAGCACGGCCGCATCGGGGCCATTGGCGGCAGCCAGATCACCCTCTACTTGCGAAGCAGGAATCAAACCTTGGCGGCTGATACCTTCAGCTTGCTTCAAAGTCAAACCCAAGGCATTGGCCGCCGCTTCCAGACTGTCCTCATTGTCGTAGACCAGGTTGGTCAGCTTGCTGGCCATATCGGCAAAGCGCTCAGAGGCCAGTTGCTTGCGCACTTCTTCCTGAACCTTGCTGCGGGCCTGCTCGAAAGACTCGCCTTGCTCGGGCTGAACCTCATTGCTTTTGAAAATATGGAAACCGTTGGGGCCTTCGATCACGCCGGACACATCACCCTTTTTCAGAGCAAATACCGCATTTTCCAACACGCTGGGCCAGGAACCTTTGCTAATCCAACCTAGCTCGCCACCTTCGCGGGCACTACCTTCATCTTGGGAATTGGCACGCGCCAGATCGGCAAAATCGTCTTTATTGGCTTGCGCTTTTTCAGCCAGCTCACGAGCCTTGGTCTGGGCCGCTTCGCGTTCGCTGTCGGAAGCGCCCGCCGGTACGTTCACCAAAATATGGCTGATATTTACGCGGCCAGGCTGCACATAACGTGCCTTGTTCTGCTCGTAATACTGCTTGAGCTGTTCGTCTGTGGGCGTAGGCAGATCCTTGAAGGCTGCGGCCTCATTCAGCAACAGGTATTCCACCTTGACTTGCTGTGGCAATTCCAGCGATTGCTTGTTGGCATCGTACCAAGCCTGCAGGTCTGCATCGCTGATCTGCACCTCGGGTTCAAAATCACGAGTCAAGAAACTGCGAGTGCGCACACCGCGCTCTTCGGTCAGGGCGATTTCCAGTTTGTTCATGACGCTAGGCAGCATCGAAGTGCTGGCAGCGACCGGGCCAAGCACACGTTGCAGGGCCAACTGACCACGCTGACTTTGCTCGAAATCACGGGTATCGATGCCGGCCGAGGCCAAAACCTGGCTGTAAAGGGCAGGTGAAAAGACGCCGTTTTCCTGAAACTCCGGCATGGTAGCGATATAGTCGCGCAACGCAATGTCGGACACGTTAAAGCGATCAGCAGTGGCCACTTCGATTTGTACACGTTGATCAATCAAGGACTCCAGCAATGCACGACGGCTCTCCAGGCTGTCGGCCTGGGCCAGATCAAAACCGGAAGGATTGTTGCGCTGCATATCATCCAGCTGCATGCGGCGCGCACGATCAAATTCCTGGGATGTAATGGCGCTATCGCCAACTTTGACAATATCGCTATCGCCAGAAACGTAGCTGGAGTAGCCGCTGACACCAATCAATACAAAAGATGGCAAAATCAGCACTAACAGGACCAGCTGCATGACGCGTTGGTTCTTACGGATAATCTCGAACATTAATCATCACCTACTTTCGCTTGCAGCAGGGCGCTGCGGGTGGCGCATCAGACCGGCAAGCCGGCTCGGCCTGAAAATATACCGTATATGAAAACCGTACAGTGTACAGCCCCGGTTAAAATAGTACATTGGCTTTTTATCACGCCTCTTGCGAGTCCGCCATGCCTTCACTGAACCATCACTGGCCCTACCCCGCTTTGATCGCCCACCGTGGCGCCGGCAAGATTGCCCCGGAAAACACCCTGGCTGCCATTCGGGTCGGTACCCAGAATGGTTTTCGCATGATGGAGTACGACGTCAAACTGAGCCGCGATGCGGTTCCCGTACTACTGCACGATGACCAGTTGGACCGCACTTCCAATGGTCAGGGTATTGCCTCCCGGCTGACACTGGCCGAACTGTCAGCCCTGGACTTTGGGGCCTGGCATTCCTCGGCCTACGCCGGAGAGCCCATACCCACATTAAGTTCGATAGCCGCCTTTACCCTAGCCAATCAGGTGCACAGCAATATCGAAATCAAGCCCACCACTGGGGACGAGGCGGAAACGGGTCGACGGGTTGCCCTGGCTGCGCAGGCTCTGTGGGCACAGGCCAGCTTGCCGCCTTTGCTGTCCTCTTTTTCCGAAGCGGCTTTGGAAGCGGCCCAGCAAGCCGCCCCCACCCTACCCCGCGCCCTGCTGATTGAAGAAGACGTTCCGGCAGACTGGCCTGAACGCCTGGAACGCCTAGGCTGCATGGGTCTGAATTTGAATGATCGTTTTGTCAGCCAGGCCTTGGTTCAGGCGATTCGGCAAAAAGGCTATACCGTAGCCGTATGGACCGTCAACGAGGCTGAACGGGTACGCGAACTGCTGGATTGGGGATGCAATGGCATCTTCACTGATAAAGTCACTACCATTCGCCCCGATACGCTTTAATTAAACCGCAACATCAGGATTTCTCTTGTTCAGTTACCGTCACGCCTTTCATGCTGGCAATCACGCGGACGTGCTCAAGCACGCCACCTTGCTGCATATCTTTAATTACTACGCTCAAAAAGACAGTGCTTTCAGCATCATCGATACTCACTGCGGTGCCGGCATCTATGATCTGGAACACGATTGGGCGCAAACCAAGGGCGAGTTCTACGACGGCCTGGACCGGGTCTTGCAGCAAGACGACTACCCGGAGCTGGTGGAACACTATATTGATGCCATTGCCGACCTGAACCCGGACGGCACGGCGCGCTACTACCCCGGTTCCCCCTGGTTGGCACTGGAGCGCTTGCGCCCCCAAGACAGCTTTCATGGCTTTGAGCTACATCCGTCCGAATTTGAAGTCTTGAGCGACAACGTGGCGCAATTGTTCCCTCAAGGCAATCGTCGAGTACGTCTGTACCCAGACAATGGGTTTGAACAGTTGGGGCGCCTGCTACCGCCGCCATCGCGACGCGCCATCGTGGTGATGGACCCCTCTTACGAGGCCAAATCCGACTATCAACAGGTCTTGAACAGCGTCAAAAATGCCCTCAAGCGATTTGCTCAAGCCTGTATTGTCGTGTGGTATCCCATTGTGCAACGGCCCGAAGTGCAGGCCTTACAACGCAAGCTGGAGCAACTGGATACGCCCTGGCTGCATGTCAGCCTGTCGGTTCGTGCTCCGGCCAAAAATGGGTTGGGTTTGCATGGCAGCGGCCTGTTCATCAGCAATCCTCCCTGGACGCTGCTCAAGGCTCTGGAACAAAGCATGCCGTGGTTAACAAAAACGCTGGCCCAGGATGACAAGGCCAGCTTTCAACTTCGTCATTCGGGGTTGTAAGCCGCCCCTTTGCCTTTAGGCCAGGCGCTCGGACTCTTTCATGTAGCGCCACTGGCCCATAGGCAGGTCGCCCAGTACCAGTTCGCCAATACGCACACGCTTCAAACCCACAACCTTCAGACCGACCAGCTCGCACATGCGGCGAATCTGGCGTTTCTTGCCTTCGCGCAAAATGAAACGCAGCTGGTCATCGTTCTGCCAGGACACTTGGGCAGGCAGCAAAGGCTTGCCATCCAGGCTCAAACCAAAGTTCAGCAGTTCCAGGCCGCGCTCGCTCAGCTTGCCGGTCACACGCACCAGATATTCCTTGTCGATGACCGAGTCTTCGCCAATAATCTGCCGCGCAATACGACCATCCTGAGTCAGGATCAGCAAGCCGGTGGAGTCAATATCCAGACGACCAGCCGGGGCCAGACCGCGCAAATGTGCTGGGTCAAAGCGTTGGCCACCGCGGCCACCCTTGTACTGCGTGGCCGCACCGATCAGGGAAACCGCATTGCGATAACCGGCTTCAGCTTGCCCCGACACATAGCCCACGGGCTTGTGCAACAGGATGGTGGCACGTTGGGTCTGGCGCTGACGCGCCTGTTTTTCCAGTGTGATTTTCTGATTGGGGTAGGCTTTACTCCCCAATTCAGAGACGATTTGACCGTCCACACGAACCCAGCCGCGTTCGATGAAGGCATCCGCCTCACGGCGTGAACACATGCCGCGCTGGGCCATTAATTTTGAGATACGTTCTTTTTCCATGAGCGCTATTTTATGGCTTTGGCGATAATACAGGACATGAAATTTTCCTCCAGCACAAAAAAACCCTGGCACGAGCGAATTCATCCCTCTGCCACCCCTGCCCAAAAGTACTGGCTACACCGTCCCGGCGCACTGACCGCCGGTTTACGCCGCTTGGGCAACGTCCATCTGGAAGTCGTCAGCGAGTACACATGCCGCTTGAGTCCTCAAGAAGCCGCTTTGATTCAAAAGCCACTGGGCACGCTGGCCTGGATACGAGAAGTATCCATGTCCGTGGACGGAATCCGTTGTGTGATTGCCCGCAGTTTCACTCCCCTGCCCGCCTCGCACAGCGTCTGGCAGGGTATGCGCCGGCTACGCAGCCGACCGCTGGCCGACATGCTTTATAACGATGCCCAGATACAACGCTCGGCTTTTTTAAGCTGTCGATTGAATCGGGGCATGAGCGTTTTCCGCACAATTGAGCGCGCCCTGGCCTGCAGTGGCGAACCGGTTCCGCCGGCTCAGCAGATTCTGTCTCGCTGTTCCGTCTTCTGGCGACATGGTCAACCTCTCCTGGTGGCTGAATCCTTTATGCCAGCCTTCTGGGCACGTGGTGCTACACTGGCTTAGCTAAAATTCAGCATTAACTAATAAAACAAAGTTATATACCGAGACCCGCCATGTCCACGCAAGTCGATCCAAGCCGTCGCAACGCCTTTATTCTTTCTGGAATGCAAGCACTGGGCGGGGCCAATCCGGCATTGGTGGTGGCGCTTAGCAGTCTGGTCGGGCAAAAAATGGCCAGCAGCCCGGACCTGGCAACCTTGCCGGTGGGTATTTTCAACCTGGGGTTGGCCATCGGCATTTTGCCCGCCGCTTTTCTGATGCGCCGTTTAGGACGCCAGGGTGGCTACATCATTGGTGCCTTGCTGGGCATAGGAGCGGGCCTGTTGGCTGCTGCCGGGATTTACAGCCTGTCCTTTGTCCTGTTCTGTGTGGGCACCCTGTTGGCCGGGCTGTATGCCTCTTATGTACAAAGCTATCGCTTTGCCGCTGCGGATGACGCCAGCGATACGTTCCGACCCAAAGCCATTTCCTGGGTTATGGCCGGAGGGCTGTTGGGAGCAATTATCGCTACCCAGACGATTATCCATACTCAGGACATCTGGCCGGATCACCCCTTTGCCGCCGCCTTCCTGGCGCAGGCGGCCTTGGCAGCTCTGGTCTTGCCTTTTGCCTTTTGCCTACGCTTGGCACCAGGCACACGAAATCAGCAAGAGAAGATACCCTACACCGGACGCCCCTTGCGCGTGATTGCCTCCAATAGCTACTTCATTATTGCGGTCGTGGCCGGGGTGGCTTCCTACGTGCTGATGAACTTTCTGATGACGGCCTCACCCTTGGCCATGGTCATGCACGGCCATAGCCTGAAAGAGTCCACGTTGGGGATTCAGTGGCATATTCTGGCCATGTTTGGCCCGAGCTTCTTTACCGGCAACCTGATCAAGCGCTTTGGCAAAATCCCCGTCACCTTTGCGGGTGTGCTCTTGCTGGGGCTAGCCAGCATTGTGGCGCTGCTGGGCATGACGGTGCCGCATTTCTGGGTCAGCCTGATTTTGCTGGGCCTGGGCTGGAACTTTGGTTTCATCGGTGCCACCAATATGGTGGTGGACTGCTACCGTCCCGAAGAGCGTGGTCGTGTGCAGGCATTGAATGACTTCATCATCTTTACCTGTGTGGCCTTGTCCTCCTTTACCTCGGGTCGTGTGCTGGCCGTCTATGGCTGGTACGGCGTCAATACCTGGACGCTGCCAATTTCGGCAGTGGTCATGCTGGCCCTGGCCTGGCTGTACGTCAAGAACAAGCGTCAGCCCTACTTCGCCACTTAATCAAAGCGACGACTCATGAAAAACGGCCCCCAAGCCTGGATGTCATCCCAAGCTTGGGGGCCGTTCTTCCTGCATTCAAATCATTGGTAAATAAGCAGGCCTGGGGCCGCGTGGAAACTGAGCATCCAATGCTTGAATGTGCTCGGGCTGCAACACCAAATCTGCAGCGGCTGCATTTTGCAGAGCATGAACCGCGCGCGATGCCTTGGGAATCACAAACACATTGGGGTCACGCAGCAAAAAGGCCAAAGCCACTTGCCGCGCGGTGGCCTGATAGTGGCTGGCAATCTCGGCCAACAAGGCCCCGCCTTCAGAATCCGGCTCCGGGAAATCGTCGTGACCGAAGGGGCTATACGCCACCACGCTGATCTTATGCTCCTGACACCAGGGCATGACTGCGTGTTCAATGGTGCGCTCATTCAGGTGATACAGAACCTGATTGCAAGCAATCTCGCCCGGCCCCACGATGTCATACAGCTCTTCCAGATCTGGCACGTCAAAATTGCTGACGCCCCACTGCCTGATCTTGCCTTGCTGTACGAGCCGGTCAAAGGCCGCGCAGGTTTCCTCCAAAGGAACCTGGCCGGGCCAGTGCAATAAATACAGGTCCAGATAGTCCGTACCCAAACGCTTCAGGCTGGCCTCGCAAGCACGGATCACGCCCTGACGGCTAGCGTTAAAGGGCAAGACCTTGGACACCAGAAAAGCCTCGTGACGACGACCTTGCAGAGCCTGACCGATCAAGGTCTCTGCCTGCCCGTCGCCATACATCTCGGCGGTGTCGATATGGTTCATGCCCGCGTCCAGCCCGGCCTGAAAAGCCGTCATGCTTTGCGACCAATCGGCCTGCTCGACATACCAACTGCCTTGGCCCACACACGAAACACGCGGTGCTGAACCTAGTTTTTCATATCGCATCAGCTTGTCCTTCCAGAACGACTGTCCACACCAGCCCAGTTGCGGCCACCTTACAGTGCGTCGCGACCGCTCTCCGAGGTCCGAATGCGGATAGCCTGCTCAACCGGTGTCACAAATATCTTGCCATCACCGATCTTGCCAGTGTGGGCGGCTTTAATAATGGCTTCGATAATCGAATCACAGCGATCGGCTGCCACCACGATGTCCACACGGATCTTGGGCAGAAAATCCACCACATACTCGGCACCGCGATAGAGCTCGGTATGACCTTTTTGGCGACCAAAGCCTTTCACTTCAGTTACGGTCAAGCCGTTAACGTCCAGCTCTGCCAGGGCTTCGCGAACTTCATCGAGCTTGAAGGGTTTGATGATGGCCGTAATTTGTTTCATGGTTACTCGCACGTCAAATTTAAAGAGGATCTTTCGCACTGCCCGACAAAGACGGACGGTGACTTTCGGCTGCCAGACTCAAGCCAAGGCTCAAATCCCGACCGGTGGGCGACTGGAACAGACGCAAGCCAATCTCAGGCAGCACCGCCAGAATATGGTCAAAAATGTCACCCTGGATGCGCTCATAGTCCACCCAGGCGGTTTTATTGGTAAAGCAATACACCTCGATCGGGATACCCTCTGTCGTAGGGTCCATCATGCGCACCATCTGGATCATGTCCTGGTGAATTTCAGCGTGGCGTTTGATATAGGCCGTGCAATAGGCACGGAAGGTGCCCAGATTGGTCAGACGGCGATAGTTGACCGCATCCATACCCGCACGGCTCAGTTCCTGATTGGAGCGCTCCAAATCTTCTTTTTTCTCAGCCAAATAATCACGCAGCAACGCAAAACGCGACAAGCTATCAACTTCGGCCGGAGTCAGAAAACGAACGCTAGAAGCATCAATGCTCAAGGTGCGTTTGATGCGTCGCCCCCCCGACTCGAACATCTGACGCCAGTTGCGATAGCTCTCGGAAAACAGCTTGTAGGTGGGGATAGTCGTGACGGTCTTGTCCCAGTTCTGAACTTTGACCGTATGTAGAGCGATATCAATAACAAAACCGTCTGCCCCGGCCTGCTTCATCTCGATCCAGTCGCCGATGCGCAACATGTCATTGGTGCTCATTTGCGTGCTGGCCACCAGCGACAGCAAGGTGTCTTTAAAGACCAGCAACAGCACGGCCGACAAGGCGCCCAGACCGGAGAGCAGCAAGACAGGCGATTGATCCAGAATGATGGAGATCATGACGATAATGCCAATCGCCCACACCGCTATCTTGGCCACCTCCACATAGCCCTTGATGGACTTGGTGCGCCCCTTGCTGGAGTTGGCGTAGACCTCTTGCCACGCCCCCAAGAGGCTGACAATCGCCATGATGAGAAAGACCAGAAAGCCCAGTAAGGCCACCCGTTCGACCACCTCCAGCAAAGTCTTGGCCAAGGGCAACAGGGTCAGATTTGAGCTGACCACCAACAAAGGCACGGCATAGCCCACATTGCGCACAAAGCGTTTTTTCACCAAGGCTCGTGCCCAGTCATCTTTGCCCGCCACTTTCAGCAAACGCCGTACCAGGCGCGAGAGAACGGAACTGGTCAACCAACTGACAACCCAGACCAGCACAGTCAGCATCGCCAAACCGGCCAATATCTGTACCCAGCGATCCTGCGGTAAATACGCTTCGATCCATTGCCATCCCAACAAATCGGCAAAGGTACTGTCTTGCTCCATGTATTCTTCCTTATCCCACCAGCCCCAAAAAGGGCCCGCATGGTTTCCTAGAGTCTCAAAACTATCTAATATACTGCACAGCGTCTGTTTTCTGCGGGACTGGATGACCTGCGTCAGCCCGTCCAATCCACTATAATCACCCTCTATGTCATCAAACACCCCCCCCTCTTCCCAAGACCAGTTCGCCAATAAGGCCATGGCCTGGTCGGCTCGTTTTTCCGAGCCCGTCTCTGACCTCGTCAAACGCTACACAGCGTCGGTGGACTTTGACAAGCGCATGGCCCGCTTTGATATTCAGGGTTCCTTGGCCCACGCCAGCATGCTGGCTGCCGTCGGTGTGATCACCGAGCAGGACAAGGCCGACATTGAGCGCGGCATGAGCCAGATTCTGGACGAAATCGCCCAAGGCCAGTTCCAGTGGTTGCTGGACCTGGAAGACGTACACCTGAACATTGAAAAACGTCTGGTCGAGCTGATTGGCGATGCGGGCAAGCGCCTGCACACTGGCCGTTCGCGCAATGACCAGGTCGCCACCGATATCCGCCTGTGGCTGCGCAATGAAATTGACATTGCCCTGGACCTGCTGGCCCAGATGCAGCGTAAATTGGCTGAATTGGCGCTGGCTCAGGCAGACACCATTTTGCCCGGTTTCACCCACCTGCAAGTGGCACAGCCCGTTACTTTTGGCCACCATTTGCTGGCTTACGCTGAAATGTTCCAGCGCGACGCCGAGCGTCTGCAAGACTGCCGCAAACGCGTGAACCGCCTGCCTTTGGGCGCTGCCGCTCTGGCCGGTACCAGCTACCCCATCGACCGCGAAATGGTTGCCAAGCTGCTGAACTTTGACGATGTGTGCCGCAACTCGCTGGACGCTGTGTCGGACCGCGACTTCGCCATCGAATTCTGCGCCGCTGCCGCCCTGATCATGACGCACATCTCCCGCTTCTCAGAGGAGCTGGTGCTGTGGATGAGCCCCCGCGTTGGCTTTATTGATCTGGCTGACCGCTTTTGCACCGGCAGCTCCATCATGCCGCAAAAGAAAAACCCCGACGTTCCCGAACTGGCCCGTGGCAAGACCGGCCGAGTCAATGGTCACCTGATTGCCCTGCTGACTTTGATGAAAGGCCAACCGCTGGCCTACAACAAGGACAACCAGGAAGACAAGGAAGGTCTGTTCGATTCGGCTGATACCATTCGCGACACCCTGACCATTTTTGTCGACCTGATCTCGGGCATCAAGGTCAAGCCAGAAGCCATGCGCGCTGCTGCGCTGCAAGGCTTTGCCACCGCTACCGATCTGGCCGACTACCTGGTCAAGAAAGGCCTGCCTTTCCGTGATGCCCACGAAACCGTGGCCTTGGCCGTGCGTGAATGTGAACAATTGGGTTGCGACCTGGCCGATCTGAACCTGGAACAACTGCAAAAATTCGATAGCCGTATTGAATCGGATATCTTTGGCGTGCTGACGCTAGAAGGCTCGGTCGCTTCGCGCAAACACATCGGCGGCACCGCCCCCGAGCGTGTTCGTATCGAAGCACAACGCATTCTGGATCGTATTCCAGGCTGATAAGAGCTTAGGTTAAAAGTAAGAAAAGCCGCTCCTGTTTCAGGAGCGGCTTTTTTTAGGTATCGACTCAGATTTGATCTGACATGTTTTGTCAGTTGCGTTAGGGTTGGGATTGAAACTGCTGCTTTCGGCCAGAAGCAGTCGTACGTATGCGACCGCTATACCATTTACCCTAGGCCCAAGCACGCGAGTCGCCATGCCCCGTGGGACATCTTCCCCGCGTGAAGCAATGTAGAAGCCCATCCTTCTCTAATAGATTGAATGTTATGGCGTTGCAAAGTGTTCCGTGATGGCTAGGATTAAGAACTTGGCGGAAACGTGGCAACCATATGCGTGCAAATTGTCACTTTTATTGCTGTCGCATAGGTCGACCACACATTTCGCACTTATGCTTGGAGGCCTATGGGCTGACAGCTCCGCGGCACGTTGAACCGCAAAGACTTCCATATCAAGTGCGTTAATTTTCCGATGGATATTTTCAATATGGTTCAAGTGGCTCTTGTCCGCAATAACGGCCGACCCACTCGTGAATATCCCGACCTCCGGTTTATGCGTACGACCTGGCCGTTGACCACTGAAACCCTGCTCTAGCTCGGCCATCAACCCAGTCTTATCCGCTAAATGCCTCAGCCGAGTGAGGGTTTGTTGATCCGTCGAAACTTGGTAGGGTTCCTGCTTAAACCCGTCAGTGGCCCATTTGCCAGACTGATACTCGTAGGCCATCCCGCAGATAAAAATCTGCCCCAATTCTGCCCTGCGCTCGAATCCACCGCATATGCCACTCATGCCGATCACCTTTGGCTTGAACTTATCGATGCACACACCAGCCGTGATGGCCGCGTTGACCAATCCCATTTGCGGCAGGAGGATTATCGAACCTCTTCTCTCGGCAAGCTGAACGTCATAGCAATCAATGCCCCCCCTAGATACCGACTTACCATCCAGAAGTCCGATATAGGGGTTCCTCTCTTCCGGAAGCGCGCAGAAGACTAAGAAATCGAATTGCCAATTGCGTCGGAGCTGAACAAGGATGTGATCGAGAGTGGACTGCCATCCCTTGCTGTTGAAGTCCGCGAGTATGCAGCCACGCTCCTCATAATATGCTCGAAGTTCCGGAAAATCGTTCGGATAAGAACTTATCGCCAAAGTGAGGGCGTCACTCTTCCCCGCCTTGACGATTGCCTCAAGTATTGCTCGGCCATTCTGCGATGCGGCAGCATTTTCGACCGACGGAAGATTGAAATCAATAATAAATAATCCAATATCCTCGTGAAGGCTTGCGGAGAAGTCCGTCATGTTTTTTGCGAATATAATCGACTCGCTTGGTATAAATTTTTTCTTGAGGTGTGCAACTATTGCGCGACGCTTCCGATCGTCATCTTCTATGAGCATTATTTTCATTTATGTTGTCTTAATATTGATGCTATTCGTTGCATTGTCGATTTGGACTTATAGTTGTACAAAACCGCTCCCACGATGTCCTGCCCGTATTTCGCCTTAATAATCTTAGGTGAGTCCTTCAGTTTGACCTTGACACCACCGATGTGAAAATCAGGATATTGCGTCACAATAATAATCTTTGCCATTTTTTTCGCGGCCTTTAGGGCGCGCAGAACCTCTATACCCCCCTGAGCCTGGTCGTGCCCTTTTACGTTATCGCCGGCACTGTCTCCAAACGTTGACAGCGCCATATCAAGAATAATGAGATGGAAATCATCTGCCATGACACTGAGAACAGCCCCACTTACGCTGTCGACGATCTCCGGGGCGGTTTCGTACACGCTCAACACACAGCCGATTATCTCGTCGCGCTTGTGGACCTCATCCTCTACCAGTAATATTCTCAAAGTACAGCCCCCTCTACGATGCTTTCCCTTGCCCTCTCAGCGCGCAGCGAGAAAGTCACCGTAAGGCATCGTCGTTGATCATCAGCGTCGCATTTGACTGTATGCACACCCTCACTGGCACGGGTGATGAACTTTATCTTGTTGATCCCCGTATAGCCCTCCGTAACCATAGCTCTGCTAGTTTCTTTGGAATCAATTGCACTGAAGATGCGCGTCTTGGCCTCATGATATTTGCTTTCAGTTACCTGCGACGTAATCTGCATAGTCAAATCATCCAAATCACCCTCAGCATCTGGCTTAGCAGCAGAGGCAGTGATTAAAATATCGGTGCCTGCTTCGCCATGCTTGTGCGCGTTTTGAAGCAGGACGGCCAAGCAATCGTATAGGCGGTGCACACTAATTCCGGTGTACTTTCTCTCGACAGCATTTCCGCGAAAATCAATTTGATTCCGTATATTGAGTTCAATCAGTATGATTTGGCATAAATCCCGGGGCGACGCTGAAACAAATCCAGTCTGAGGCACTTGAAACCAGTCCGCAACCTTCTTCAGGACCTCGTTAACCGCTTCGTGAAGGTCTGCCTTTAGTTGCATTTCGACCCCGCCAAAATAGCCAGAAAATACTCGATCAATACTTGCATTGGCCTCTTGAAGGAGCTGTGTTCGTATGAATCTAGCAGCACGCTCTAACTGCGGCGCAACTTGCTTCCAACAAAAGGATATAACGAGATCGTTAAGCAACTCGCTGCCCCCAGCTAGGCGGAGTGCGTTTGAAAGCCAACGCACATTCTCCTGCGTTGCCGCATCTTCTAAGTCCAAGGAGGAATCAAAAAGTGGGTTGATGGTCGTTTTTGATTTGAATTGAAGATAGTCACGTCTCAGCTTATTGATAATCCCTCTATACATGGATAACCAATGTTCGGCCGCCCTTCTAAATGAGGGATTAGACATGAGCGCCCGATAATCGGCGCTTTGAAAAACAGCGTCGACTGTCTCGGTCGTTACTCCATCTAAAGTATTATGCCGAATCCGGCGTCCCAGATACGACTGGATCCCGAATTCCGCATCTAAGCAAAACTGCTCGAAGGCATCCTTGGTAATCTGAGATATCAGATATTCATCCTCATCTTGCAAACGAATCAATAGCAGTTCTCTACTCTCGCCAATGTCCGTACTAACTCTGGCAATATGCGCTGCGACGGGATAGAGCGCTCTATATTGCTCTGTCGAAACTGTGGGATTGCTATCGAGCCATCGCTTCATTGCAACACTGTCTACATACATCCGACTGCTATCGAAATATTTCTGAAGTTGTAGTAACTTAGAGCGCGTCGCAATGGCATCGGCCTCGATGATGTACTCAATTTGATCGAGCTTCTGCCCGACGGCTCTGAGAATATCCCCACGAATTTGTGCTGCTTCAGAAGCGGTTCGGACCAATGTATACATCTTTTCTAGCGTCACCTCGTTTAGCGATTCCACGATGTATTTTGCGACCTGTGGTGAGTCCATGAGAAGGAACTCGATAAAGTCAAGAATTGAACCGCCATGGTTTTCGTTGACGTATGCAATGAAGTCCGTTCGGAACTCGAAGTCCGCATCGGGGTCTACAGATTTTTTCCTAAAAAGCGCAAGAGCTAAAACAGATACCAGTCCCCGTGCGCTGGGCGTCGCCGACGCATAAAGCGCACGCATCTCTCGCTCGGTCAACAGCACTTCGAGGCGCGAGGTATTTTCGAATATGAAAGTAATTTCCTTCGCAGTGAGCGCCACAATGTTGAGCGGATTTTCAACAAATTGTAGGAAGAGAAACGTGCGATAGAACGAATCAAGTGTCACATTGAGTACATCGGCGACATTTGTTTGCTCTGGCGCCAGCAACAGCTCTTTAAGAACAGCCCCGCGAGAATTAGCCGGGAGGAGATCATCACGTACTTCGGCCAACAGCCTCACTCCCACGACCCTGTCCAACTTGTTCCTATAAGAGGCGCAAGCGGGTCGTTCCAGAAATGCAGCACTCACTCGATATGTTGCTAGAGACAAATCTCCATCAATGTCCTGGGCTTGGTAGTATTCTGAGACCAGCTGGTCGTTGTCAAACGTTTCGGCGTACGCTATAAGCGATTCGATTTTGCCAACTAGCGAAGCATCTAGTCGGAGCTTAAATTCCTCGCGAACCGCACCTAGGTTTTGATGAAGATTGAAAATAGTTACAACGGCATACAACGTGTCGATAAGAGAAGACTCAGTTGAGCGAAGCAAAAATCCCGCTACGTCAGTGTAATCAGTCGGTGTAGGAACGAAATTGCTGAGAGAGATAGCTTTTCGAAAATTTCCCGCCAGCCGGCTTATCAGACCGCTAATCCGACGCTGAGCCACTGCAAAGATTGAGATTTTTGGACTTATATTTTCCAGCGCACTAAAATGCAGGCCAGCATGCTGCCGATGTGCGAATTCATCTTCAATCTGCGAAACCACACCTAATGCGTGCGCCGACAGCTTCGCTGTGCTTCGCACATATGCAAGTTTATAAGAGAAAAAATTCGATGCGCCGTATTTTTTCGCTTGCTCTAAAAGGATCTCAAGCACTGCATCGCAGTCTCTGTAATCTAGATTCGCCAGCGATCTGATGACGTCTAGCATTTCGAAAGCCTGCGCGCCCACGGAGTTTAAGTAGCCTGCGGTATAACGAACCTCGCTTTTCCAATCAGTAAAAGGAAAAGATGTCATTACGTACAAGTCGCCGCTTGTCTTCTTTACTTCGTCGTTTAGATTGTTTAAAAGGCCTTTGTGGCCCTTAAGTATTGCTCCAATTACGACGCTATCGTGGGGAGAATTTCCGCAACGCAGCTTTTCAGCGTCGTGGCTGGAGACTTTCTGCTTGGAGGCGTACCCGCGGACTAAATTTCTCTTTTTTTTATCCTGCAAACATCCAATAAGCTGGAATAGCTCCCGTGAATGTCGAGTTACAGAGTTTTTATAGATTTTGTCTCTTTGTCCCATTGCTTACTCAGCTAGTCTGATCCGGCGCAAGGGCGCACTAGCGCGTCCTTGCGAAACGATTCCTTCGTTGCCAGTATTACACAAATTAACAATGATGCTACCGGCTTTCTGGCAAATGCGTAGCGCGCTGAAATTAATCTCGTGCACTTGGCAGTTTTACCACCTAGGATTGCAGCACTAAGCGCGACATGTTCGAGATCTATTGAAGCTTCCGCTAAGCTGCCCGTCTAAGAAGGGAGGCAGACATTTCTCGGGCAGAATGATGTAACGGGCTATCGCACGCGACATCGCTGCAGCGGCACCCTGAGCACGCAATGCAGCGGAAACTAGAGCTTAAAAAATACGGTGCAAAGAGGTAAACGGCTTTCGACTTTGCAGCCAAACAAAACCGCCATTTTGCCTAATCGCGATTTATCAGACACTCCAGCACAAGTGCAGCGTTCGCTACAATCGCGGGCCAGTGACAACTTTGAGCCGTTTTCTGCCCGATAGATCTGCCAGCATCTATCAGATCAACCTAAGTCAATACATTTATACCTCTTCGACCTACTTCCAATCCTGCCTGCCCGGATTTGCAGCGTAGACTTCGTACTCAGCTTCGCTGTTGATACTGGCAAGCTACCTTTACTAACTCTACATCTCCTGGCCTGCTAAACCCTCCAGCAACGATCGAAGAAGCGGCACCGCCTCAAAGTGCAGGTGCCGCACTCATTGTTAAGACTGCGGCTGAATCAAAAGCATCGTGCTGCTTTGTGCATTGCGGCGAATGTCCGTATGTGTCACATCCATCGTCTTGCACTCGAAGTTCTCGTACAACTTCAACTGATCCTCGTAATGCGGGCTGCGCACGCCATTGCGGTCGGTAAATCCGCTTTGGCCGGGCGGCATGGCATCGCAGAACTCCACGCCCTGGGTATCAAACACTACACGGTTGTTTTCCGTGCCACGGTTCTGATAGCCAGTAAAGGCAAAGGTATTACCCGACGTCGTCTGCGGGGTGCCTGTGAAGTTCTTATCGCTGAAGCGGTGCACCGAGGTCGGCATGGTCCAGCGCTCCATCTGAGCGCCCTGCTCCTGGCTCAAACGAGCCTGCGCATTTTGCAAAGCCGTGTGCATGATTTCTGGAGACGAGCGCTCACCAAAAACATTCACACGCTTGGGATCAGGATTGGCTTCCAGGGCCAAGGCACGCAACAGTACCTTGGTGCCCATGCTCAAGTTGATGGAACCAGGATTGGGACCTTGCTGTGTGGCAAAACCTGCCTGGCTGTACATGGCGCGATGGGACTCGGGCACGACTGGCATCAGGACCTGCTTGTACATTTCTTCCAGCCAGGTTTTGAACAGCACCCGTGCCGATCCGGCATTTTGTCCAGCTTGATCGTGTTCCATGCCATCCCAGGCCAACAAGGTCGTCAACGCCGCCTTATTAACGTCATTGGCAGGCAGACTTTGCGCCAGCTTTTCCAGATGCGGACGGAAGTAGCGCCAGTTCACATCGCTATAAGACGCCTTCTTGTTGAATGCCCAGATCTCCTGCACGCTGAACACGTCTTTCTGCTGATATTGGCTGGCCAACTCGTTCATGCGGTCGCCGTAAGTCCAATAGTACGTATCCGTGTTGGTCTTGTCCGGCGCAGGTTTGTTATTCCAGTTGACCAGATAGCCTTGGGGCGGATTGTAGGCTTTGGGAATCGCGTCAAAACTCTTGATGCCCAGCCACTCCATGCTGCCGTCCCCTTTAGCAGGCACGCGGATATCCTGATTGGCAGGACGCTGGGGCAGGAAGGCCGGCGAGACATAGCCAATATTGCCGTGCTTGTCGGCGTAGTACCAGTTAATGGAAATCGCCATCTTACTGGCTTGATCAAGAAACTCCGTCCAGTTGCGGGCCTTGGCCACGTTCAACCAGGCCAGCAAGGACTGCACCTCATAACCATCCCAACTGCGTTTCTTGCTGTAAGCCGTGCCCTGATCGTAATCAAACTGCATCACTGGGCCGTGTACGGTGCGCCAGATCGTCATTTCACGATCAGCCTGACCACGCACCTGGATGCGCTCCTTGCGCTGCTCCATCGTGCGCCAGGCATTGTTGAACCAGTACTGATCGGCACGCGCCGGGTTCAGTTTCTCCTGATACATATCCACCACGTCCTGAGGACCGGCAGTCGCCCCCCAGGCAATCTCGCTATTGGTGCCAAACAAAACAATCGGATAAGCAAAAGGCGTGTTGCCCACCACATCAAAGCCCGCGCCGTGCAAGCCGATGCCGTAGGTATAAGCCGGGTTGTACCAGCCAAACTGCGGGCCATTGATCAGCACGGTAGACCCATCCTGAACACGCTCGGGGCGAGTGCTCCACAAATTGCTGGCCTTGGGCGCAAAGTCCGGGCCACGTCCACCCCAGTGCTTGTCCTGACGTTCCAGCTCGGCAGCCAGCACTTGCGAGGAAACATGAGCCAGATTCCGCGTCCCTGCTTGCGCCTGTGGCTTGTGCTCGGCAGCGGGAGCCGGAACCGTGGTGGGAGCTGTTGTGTCATTGATCCACAGCAGCTCATCAAATAAAGCACGGCCACGTTCCGGGCCGTGCTCTTTTTCCAAAGACTGACGCATGGCCAGCGCCGTCACTTCCAGATTCGTGTCGGAGAAGCGATTAGCCATAGACCCGACCCAAATCATGACCACGTCAAAATCCGTCAGCGGCTCGGGCTGGAAATCAAAATCTACATATTCTTTGGGCAGCAGCTCGGGACGTCGTCGCACCTGCTCCAGATAGGCGTTATAGCCATCAGCATAGCCACGGAAAATGTCGCGCTCATCTTTGGACAAGGCAGCGATTTGCCGCTGTATGGAAGCGGGTGTGAAATTCTGCCTGACCTGCATGTCGTACTTGACGTAGACATCCTGCTCGCCAGGGCCCAGGACGGCTGCGGTCGTACCTACAAAGGAGCGGCGCGCCATGTCCATCTGGAACAGACGGTCTTGGGCGACCGCATAACCATAGCCGTAGTACAAGCCATAGTGGCTGTCGGCAAAGACATGCGGCACACCATAGCTGTCGCGCATCACCTCTACCGACTGCACTTGCGCATGAGCCGGTGCCCACGCCAAACCCAAAATCAAACCAGCGGCCGCAACCCCTGTACGAACAAGCCCTTTCTGCATATCTGTCCCTCATTTTTATGATACTGATAATTCTTATGAACCTAAAATATTGAAGCCAATACAAATAGGAAATCACAATGTAAAGCAATCAGGATCGAAAACAAGTGAGGGCTTGCCCTAGTCAGCGCCGCTAAACAAGGACTTGAAAACGTACTTAGAAAGACACCAGGCGGCCGGGGTTCACCGCACTCATCATGCCAATGGCGGCTTTGACCACAGGGATCGCCAGACCCGATAACTGATGGCCCAACGGAATGCTGCGGTGGGTAATATCCGTCAACATGGCAAAGTCCTCGTTGCGACCCATCACGTCGTCGCTAATGGCTTTACCAATACGCACGGTTTGTGCCACACCATGACCACTCCAGCCATGCACCATGTAAACGGGAACCGCATCCTCGGTCTTGCGCGAGTCAGTGGCCCCATTCAAGGTGAAGTCACTGATCCCGCTCCAGGAAAACTCCAGCTGCACCTGCTCCAGCTGTGGGAATACCGTTTGGATACGATCCAGCAAATAGTCATTGATACGTTCAGGGGACCAACTGGTGCCCGTACCCTGCCCGCCAAACAGCAAGCGGTTTTGACGCACGGCACGGTAATAGTCGATCTGGAATTGGGTGTCGTACACCGCACGGTCCGTTGGCAGCAGCTCGCTGACCGGGCACTCAAGGGGTTCAGTCACGCCCACGTAGGTATAGAACGGGACGGTGGTATTGGACTGCGTCGGCAAGAACTGCGAGGTCGTGTCATGGACGGCCAGCACCAAGGCCTGACGCGCCAGAATCGTGCCACCGGCAGTGACCGCCAAGGCACCCTTTTCTGTCTGCTCGATCTCCTCGACCGGACTGCCTTCATAAACCCGACCACCATGCTGAACCAGGCCATACACCAGCCCCCGCAACAGCGCCAAGGGATGCAGTTGTCCGCCCAGGGTATCCACCACGGCACCGTGATACAGCGGTGAACGGATTTCCTGTTCCAGTTCGTAGCTACCCACAATCTCCACACTGGTATCGCCCAGGTAGCGGCGGGCATCCGCCCCCTCCACCAGAGCGCCCATATGGCCTGCATGAACCGCAGCCGTCAAATGGCCACGACGACGATCAAAATCCAGTTCGTAATCCTGAGCAATCTGATCGAGCAAATCCATCGCTTCATGCGAGGCAAAGCGCCACAAGCGGCGGGCTTCATCCAAAGGCAGATGGGCAATCATATCTGCCGCTTCCCAACGGGCCAAACCGGGAGTTAACTGGCCACCATTTCGACCTGAGGCGGCAGAGCCAATACTGTCTTTTTCCACCAGCACGACATCCAGGCCGGAGCGGGCCAAATGCAAGGCGGTCGAGGCACCTAACAGACCACCGCCTACCACCAGCACATCACATTGCGTGTCGGCTTGCAGAGGATCAAAGCGGGTCCAGGGGGCAAGCGATGCTTCGTAATACGTCGCGGGCGCGACGGCGTCGTTCAGATGATCTTTGCGCCAGTTCCACAATCGGGGATTACTGACCAGCAAGCTCTCTGCGCTAGAGACATCGTTTAAAAGTGTGGGTTTAGAAATCAGCATAAATGTCCTGTGTCTGTTACGGCCCTTTGGCCGCCTGGATCACAGAGCGGAATGCTCCGGTGACGCCCCGTCAACGCGGCGTTCCGTTCTGTCTCGTTATCAACACCCCGTTGCAAAAACGGAATGGAACGATCTTCTTCTACGTTGTAGAATTAATTTATTCTACTCTGTAGAGTTAAACTTGGCAAATCAACCCTTTTTATCTCCGCTTCGACAAAGGAACTCTATTGGCACAAGCACCCTCCACGCGTACCCGCAAATTGAATAAGGACGAGCTGGCCATCGCTGCCGTCACCTTGATGGAGGAAGCCGGAGACAGCGGATTTTCTTTACGCAAACTGGGCGAGCGCGTCGGCTGCGATCCAATGGCCGTGCTCTACCACTTCAAGTCCAAAGAAGGTTTGCTGCGCGCGATGGCTGATTATTTGACAAGTCGCATTCAAGCTGTGGATACAGAGCTCACGTGGGCGGAACGCCTCTATGAGCTAGCCCGACAATACCGCGAATTGGCCTTAAACCACCCGCAGACGTTCAGGCAGATGCAGCGCTTTCTGAATACCGGCAAGGCTGACTATCGGGTGCTTGAACAGGTGTACCGGGCCTTGCGCGACGCAGGTTTGAGCGATGCCGAAATCCCCGCCGCCTGTGTGGGCTGGTACGCCGCTTTATATGGACTGATTCAGGGCGAGCTCGGTGGACTTATCCGCCCGGTCACAGAAGAAGAACTGAACGAACTGGAGCAATGGCCTGCTGAGGATGTGCCTATGCTGCGCCAGATTCTGCCGCGTTTTGTCAACCTGCAGCCCGATCACGTGTTCAAAATGATGATGGAGCTGATACACGATGGCTTGATTGCCCATGCCGGTAAAGCGGCGACGACTGCCACCAAGCGGTAAAACCAGCAACGGATCGAATCAAACACATAAAACCGATCAGCCAGCCTAGCCTTCAAACGTGGTGATAAAAAGCATATAGCTGCCGGCCCCCTTGGCAAGAACACGGGCCGGCTCATGCCCACATCTCAAGAAAAGCACCTGAACGCGACTGATCCTTCAGCCAGCCTTTAAAACGTGATACCACCGAAATGGTCGGGATTGAAGGCAACAGCACCTTGACCTAACGAGCTGACAAAGCCACCCAGGAAAAACAAAACGCCCCGCAAACTGAACTGCACCCCAAAAATTGGACACTCATCCAACCTTTGGGGCGTTTTATATCCAGCCCGCTTAGGTATGCTTAACGCGTAAAAACCGCAATCGATTCCACGTGCGCCGTGTGCGGAAACATATTCACCACACCGGCTGATTCCAGCGTATAGCCACCTTGATGCACCAGTACACCGGCATCGCGCGCCAACGTACCTGGACTACAGGAAACGTAAACCAGACGCTCGGGGCGTTCGTGCTTTTCCAACTGTGCCAAAGCGGTTGCAACAGCAAAGGCACCATCGCGCGGCGGGTCGATCAACATGCGGTCGAAATGCCCCAGGTCACGCAGCCATTGCACGTCCACTTCAAACAGGTTCAGGGTAGTAAATTTCGCCTTGTCCTGCAGGTCATGGGCCAAGGCCGCTTCACCGGCACGTTCGGTCAAAGTGCTGCTGCCTTCAATCCCGACCACTTCGGCGGCGCGGCGCGCCAGCGGCAGGCTGAAGTTACCCAGACCACAGAACAAGTCGGCCACACGGTGCTCGGGTTTGACGTCCAGCAAGGTCAGGGCTCGCGAAATCAAGCTGCGGTTAATGTCGTGGTTCACCTGCGTAAAGTCCGTAGGACGATACGGCATGCGCAAATCAAACTCTGGCAGTGCGTAGGCCAGCTTGTCCGCATCTTCGCGCAGCAAGGGGTGCGCCGTTTCCGGGCCCTTGGGCTGCAACCACCAGCTGATGTCGTGCTCCTGCCCGAAATCCTGCAAACGCTGGATATCCTCGCTCGTCAGCGGCTCCATATGACGCAAGGTCAAGGTTGTGATCTTGTCGCCCATAGCTAGTTCGATCTGCGGCAGGCGATCGGGGCGGGACAAGCCAGCCAGACAGGAACGCAAGGGTTTCAGCAAGGCAGAAACCTTGGCGGGCAGCACTCGACATTCCGTCATGTCCACCACATAGCGGCCATTCTTTTCACGGAAACCGACCAGCACCCCCCCCTTTTTAGGCACGTAGCGCATGGAGAAACGGGCGCGATAACGGTAGCCCCAGTATGGGCCGTGCAAGGGCGCCAGCACGCGGCCTGGCTGGACCTTGCCGATATGCCCCAGAGAATCCTCCAGCACACGCTGCTTGACCGCGACCTGGGCCGAAGGCTCCAGGTGCTGCATGGCACAACCGCCACAAACACCGAAGTTGGGACAGGGAGGCTCGGCACGCTGCGACGAGGCTTTCAACAAAGCCGTCATGCGGGCTTTATCGTAGGAATCCTTGGAGCGTACCGTCTCGGCCAGCACTTCTTCGCCGGGCAAGGCACCTTCCACAAACACCACTTTGCCCTCTTTATGGGCGACGCCGCGTCCTTCCAGATCCAGCGATTCAATTAACAATACGTCAGACATTCGATAAAAACCTAAATAAGCGTCCTGCCAAGCAGAATGGCGCAGTTGCATTGCTGCAAACGATGGCGAATCGCTGATTTTACAATGAGCATTCGGCACAACGGGTAAAAACAAACAGAACGCGGCAATAGCAGTTCCGCAGCACGACTAAACTCGGTATGCGGGGCCGTCCGACAGGCATGGCTTCCAAGCTGGCAGCGCAATCTGCATTAACAGAGTCATTGCGCTGGGCAGCCTCAAACACAACACACAAAAAAAGCGGCCAGAAGCCGCTTTTTTTAGTCCAGATACCGAGCTTATCGCGTAGGCAGGTACGAGATCGGATTGACCGGCGTACCGGAACGACGAATCTCGAAATGCAGCCGTGGCGAGGTGGTGTCAGACTGACCCAAATCGGCAATACGCTGTCCCTTCTTCACCTGCTGGCCCGTTTTAACGTGCAAGACACTGTTATGAGCGTAGGCAGTGATAAAACCATTGCTATGGCCGACCAGAACCATGGAACCTAAACCGCGCACACCGTTACCGGCATACATGATCTTGCCATCCGCAGCGGCAACCACGGGATCGCCAACCTTGCCTTCAATATCAATGCCCTTGGTCGAGGCATTGAAGCCCTGGATGATCTTGCCACTGGCAGGCCAACCCCAGGCGATCAGGGCAGCGTCGCTAGCGCGAGGCGCAGACACAGGCGTTTCAGTCTTGACCGGAGTGGCCGGGCTGACGGGCGAGGTCTGTGTGCTACCGCTACCGGCTGGGCGAGTGTTGACTGCCGCCATCGAGGTATTGCCATCCAGGCGCAAGGTTTGGCCCACGCGCAGCATGGAAGGATCGGTAATCTGGTTCAACTGGATCAGCGAGTTCACGTCCATGCCGTGTGCCTGGGCGATTTTGTAAAGCGTATCGCCAGGACGTACCACATAGGTACCTGTGGCACTGCTGACGCTGCCCGCCGCCGAAGAAGAACTCAGGTCGGTGACTGGGGCACGCTCGTTACGGCTTGCACAACCAGCCAGCAGGGTACTGGTGACCACAGCCGCCACCAGGCACTGACGGGGCGTCAAGAACCACTGTGTACCGGTGGAAGCAGCGGTTAACGGTAACCTGACTGCATGCTGCATAAAAATCTCCTGAGAATATCTGACTAAATCTGGGTTCCGGCTCGCATCGGCACGAAGCGAACCGCATCAAGTTCTTCACGACGCCACGAAGCCTGTCCGGTGCGTTCCACCAAAACCAGGCGCTGTTGTGTCGTACCTTCAGGGGCGATCAGCCTCCCCCCCAATGTTAATTGTTCCAATAAGGTTCTGGGAATGACCGGACCGGCTGCCGCCACAACAATAGCATCATACGGGGCTGCCGCAGGATAACCTTGCATTCCGTCACCAAACAGTATTCGAGCACGTTGCGACAGACCTAATTGACGCATGTGATCGCGGGCCATATCGCACAAACCTTTGATGCGTTCCACGGCGTACACTTCTTTGACCAATTGTGCCAAAACAGCGGCCTGATAACCACACCCGGCGCCCACTTCCAATACTTTATTCGGTATTTTCTGGTCACACACCAAACTGATCATATGAGCCACGACCCAAGGCTGGGAGATGGTCTGCGCAAAGCCAATGGGCAAGGCATCATCTTCATAGGCCCGACTGGCCAAACCTTGATCAACAAACTGATGGCGAGGCACTACCTGCATGGCGGCCAACACCCGTTCATCGGTAATTCCCTGTCGGCGTAAGCGCTCAATCATCATGCCACGCGAGCGTTCCGAGTTCAAACCTAGATTGACACTTGTTGACACTTGCGGTGACAAATTGACCGACGGTGTCGGTTGTAACTGACCCCGTTGCACGATGCGCGTATTGCTGTTGCTGGCAGACAAGCCACTGCCCAGGCTGGACTTGCCAAACCGGTTCCGTGTCCCATCCGCGAAAGGATAGCGTTTGCCGGGTTTGCTTGTCATTGCACCCAGTCCCGCAAACCAGCCAGTTGATCGTGATTCGTCAGATCTGCCCGCAAGGGAGTAATCGACACCGCACCGCTTTCAATCGCTCCGAAATCCGTTCCCTGCTCGCTATCGGACACGCCACCTACACGACCAATCCAATAGACGGGTTCGCCATAAGGAGTCTGGCTTTTCACCACCGGCTCCGAGGGGTGGCGCTTGCCCAAGCGCGTCACCTGCATACCTGTCAGGGCTTCATACGGCAGGCACGGAATGTTCACGTTCAGCAGGGTGTTGACCGCCAGCGGCTGCTTCTGACACCGCTGCACCAAGTCCCGTGCCACGCGCGCCGCGCTGTCCAGGTTTTTCCAGCCCCGTTCGATCAGGGAAAAGGCAATCGCGGGAATGCCGAATAAATGGCCTTCCATCGCAGCAGCGACCGTGCCCGAATACAAGGTGTCATCGCCCATATTGGCACCATTATTGATACCGGACACTATCAGATCGGGACGGAAGTCCAGCAAACCGGTCAGCGCCACGTGGACACAATCAGACGGTGTACCATTCACAAAATAAAAACCATTGCTGGCCTGGCGCAGCGACAAGGGACGATTCAAAGTCAGGGAATTGCTGGCACCACTGCAATTGGTCTCAGGTGCAATGACAGTTAGCTCGCCCAGCCCTTGCAAAGCTTCATACAACGCCTCGATACCGGCTGCTGTATAGCCATCATCGTTGGAGACCAGAATACGCATGCTTACTTTTCCGTTAAAAATCTAACAGGGGCAGCAAATTGTACCCGCTGCCTTTGGTATTTTGCTGCAAGGCCGGTAGAATCCGCGCAACAATAATTGTGGAGCTCAATCCTCATGAACGCCGTTTCTTTTGCTGTCGCTGTACCGCTTGTCGCCCTTTTATCCTACTTGCTGGGGTCTTTGCCGTTTGCCGTAATCGTCAGCAAGATCATGGGCTTGCAAGACCCTCGCACCTTTGGTTCGAAAAATCCGGGAGCCACTAATGTACTACGTAGCGGCAATAAAAAAGCAGCCATTCTGACCTTGTTGGGCGATGCCTTCAAAGGCTGGCTGGCTGTCTTTCTGACCCAACAGGCCATCAGCAACTGGGGCTGGGCACCCACGTTACTGGGCGTCAGCGCCTTTTTTGCCTTTTTAGGTCACTTATACCCGGTCTTTCTGGGCTTCAAAGGCGGCAAAGGCGTGGCAACCGCGCTGGGTGTCATCCTGGCCCTGCTGCCCTGGCTGGCTCTGGCTACCGCAGCCACCTGGCTGATTATTGCCTATGTCAGCCGTTACTCCTCACTGGCCGCCATTATCAGTGCCGTGTTCGCTCCCTTGTTTTACCTACTCGGTGCCAAGGTGGTCTGGCCCATGAATGCGTCCATTGCCACCGCCCTGATCCTGATCAGTGCTTTCTTGCTGTGGCGTCACCAAGAGAACATTCGCCGTCTGCTGACAGGCAAAGAAAGCAAGATCGGTTCCAAGAAAAAATAAATGCTAACGCTCTGGCGGGGAGACGGGCTGATTTACACAGGCCAGATCCCAGCGAGGCCGAATGGCAAAGCCATGCTGACTATCATCTAACGTCGCCAAACCGTGTTTGACCCGCATGGCCGCCGCAAAAGCAATCATGGCACCGTTATCGGTACAGAACTCCAGCGGTGGAAAAAACACCTCGCCCTTCAAACGCGCCACGGCTTTTTGTAGATACGCCCGCAAGTGGCGGTTGGCGCCCACACCACCGGCAACCACCAAACGTTTCAAGCCGGTTTGCTTCAAGGCTTTGACGGCCTTGGCGGCCAACACATCCACAATCGCGGCCTCGGTCGCGGCGGCCAGATCAGCGCGTTGCTGTTCAGTCATCCCGCCCTCTTGCGCTTCCAGCTTGCGCAGGCGCGTCAGCACGGCAGTTTTCAAACCACTAAAGCTGAAATCCAGATCCTTGCTATGCATCATGGGACGCGGCAACTCGTAGACGCTGGGGTCTCCCTGTTCAGCCAGACGCGACAGGGCCGGGCCGCCGGGATAGCCCAGGCCCATCAGCTTGGCGCTTTTATCAAAGGCTTCGCCCGCCGCATCGTCGAGCGTTTCACCCAGCAATTCGTACTGACCCACGCCATCCACGCGCATCAGTTGGGTATGACCACCCGAGACCAGCAAAGCCACAAAAGGAAAGTCCGGACGCGGCTCAGCCAACAAAGGCGAGAGCAAATGGCCTTCCAGGTGATGGATGGCAATGGTCGGTTTCTTCAGCGACCAGGCAATCGACTGCGCCACGCTGGCCCCCACCAGCAGGGCCCCGGCCAGGCCAGGACCGGCGGTATAGGCAATGGCATCGACCTGATCGAGCTGCATATGGCAAGAAGCCAGCACCTGACGTGTCAAAGGCAGGACACGGCGGATATGATCGCGAGAGGCCAGTTCAGGCACCACCCCACCGTATTCACGGTGCATGGCAATCTGGCTGTGCAAGGCATGGGCCAACAAGCCCTGTTCCGTGCTGACCAGCGCCACGCCGGTTTCATCGCAGGAACTTTCAAATCCAAGAATATTCATAGGACTTATTTTAGCCTGCTGTATTGGGGAAAATAGGAATTTATCCCCTCAAGACAATCAGCGGATAGTGTCGGGGTTGTGCCGATACATCGCGACAAAGGGGGGCGACGCCGTGGCACACTCGTGGTTAAAATCCCGCATCGATAATCTCAAGCTCCGATCGCCTAATAATCACAAGGAGGCTGCCCATGTTTGAACGTCTCTTCAAACTCTCTGAGCATGGCACCAACGTTCGTACCGAGGTCCTGGCAGGTATTACCACCTTCCTGACCATGTCCTATATTATTTTTGTGAATCCAGACATCCTGTCCTCCACAGGCATGGATCGCAACGCTATTTTTGTCGCTACCTGCTTGGCCGCCGCTTTGGGCACCTTCATCATGGCCTTTGTGGCCAACTGGCCTATCGGCATGGCGCCGGGTATGGGTCTGAACGCTTTTTTTGCCTTCACTGTGGTCGCCTCCCTGGGCTATACCTGGCAACAAGCACTGGGCGCGGTCTTTATTTCCGGCGTAATCTTCCTGATCCTGACGGTGACTGGCATCCGATCCTGGCTGATTCGGGGCATTCCCAAATCCTTGCAAAGCGCGATTGCCGCCGGTATTGGTATGTTCCTGGGCCTGATTGCCTTGATGAACTCGGGCATTGTGGTCGCTCACCCCGACACCAAAATTACATTGGGTGACCTGACCCAACCAGCCGCACTGTATGCCATTTTAGGTTTCTTCATTATTGCCGCCCTGGATGCGCTGAAAATACGTGGTGCAATTCTGATCGGCATTCTGGCCGTGACCGTTTTATCTATGCTGACCGGTCATAGCGAGTTCGGTGGCGTAGTCTCCGCCCCGCCCTCTCTGATGCCCACGTTTATGCAACTGGACATCATGGGTGCTCTGCACACCGGCTTTGTCCACGTAATTCTGGTTCTGGTACTGGTTGAAGTGTTTGACGCCACTGGCACCATGATCGGCGTTGCCAAACGTGCCCGTCTGATCGAGGAAGGCAAACCCAATCGCTTGGGTCGCGCCCTTTTAGCCGACAGCACCGCCATTGTGGCCGGCTCGATGTTAGGCACCAGCAGTACCACCGCCTACGTGGAAAGCGCCTCGGGCGTGCAAGCCGGCGGCCGTACCGGTCTGACTGCCCTGACTATCGGCGTGCTGTTTCTGCTGGCCCTGTTCTTCTCGCCCCTGGCGGCTACCGTGCCCAACTACGCCACCGCCCCCGCCTTGCTGTACGTGGCGTGCCTGATGATGCGTGAAATTACTGAAGTGGAGTGGGAAGACATGACCGAGGCTGTCCCTGCTGCTCTGGCTGCCTTTTCCATGCCCTTCACTTACTCGATTGCCAACGGTCTGGCCTTTGGATTTATCAGCTACGTCATCCTGAAACTGACAACCGGCCGCTGGCGCAGTATTCACCTGGCCACGCTGATTGTGGCCATCTTGTTCGTGATCAAATACGCCATCGCTACGGAATGAAAAAGCATGCTTTAAACTCGTTTGGCGCTTTAGGGCTGTCTGGAAAACGAGTACACTGATCACATGTTTAACGAAGCGGCTGAACACCATCAGCCGCTTTTTTATTGCGGAGGCTCCCCCATGAGCATCGTCGAACTGAACGAAGAAACATTCCAGGCAGCAGTAGAAGACGGCAAACCCCTGATCATCGACTTCTGGGCTCCCTGGTGCGGTCCATGCCGCCAATTCGCCCCTGTCTTTGACGCGGCAGCGGCCAAGCACCCCGACGTGACCTTTGCCAAGGTCAACACCGAAGAAGAGCAAGAACTGGCTGCTGGCCTGCGTATCCGCTCCATTCCAACCTTGATGGTATTCCGTGAACGCGTTCTGCTGTTCTCGCAAGCCGGTGCCCTATCCGCTGCCCAACTGGACGACCTGATCGAGCAAGTCCAGGCTGTCGACATGGAAAAAGTCCATGCTGAAATTGCTGCTCAGCAAAATCAGCAGCCTGACCAGGCTTAATCGGCCCAGTTCCACAAAAAACGCCAGACAACTTGTCTGGCGTTTTTTTATGCCTGAGTCTGCTTTATTCGCAGTTTTCCAATTCAAGAATCGCAAAACCGCTACGTTTGATTTCATTCTCGACCGGCGCGGAAGCCATTTCCGTATGGCAAAAACGACACTCTCGCGAGGTGAAACTTTCCACACTCACCCCTTTGGCCTCGAGATAACGCCGACCATAACTCAGGACCTTGTCCATATCCTTGGCCTCATCGCTGACCAAAATATCAAAGTGCATACGCCGCCCGTCAGGACGCACGACGTAGGTATCAAACACGGCAATCTTCATGACAAACCCTTTTCAGCAAAACACCTAATAGGTACACGTAGGCCCGCAAGAGGACGAGCCTTCCTTTTCCATCATCCCCTCTTTCTTATTTTCCTGGGCCGGGCGACGAGCAATCAACTGCCCGACAAACGCACCCAGACGCAAATCATCCAGATGGCCCAATTCCTTCAAAGCCAGCTTGCCATCACGATCAAAAATAATGGTGGATGGCGTCCCGCCCAGTCCCCACTCCTTCATGGTGCGCGGCAAGGGGCCGCTGTCTGAGGGCTGATCAATGGCAATAGGAAAATTCAAGCGATACTCATGGGCGAAGGCTTGCAAGGCTGCCGGGCCCATCACCGCATGATGCTCGAACACGCTATGCAGGCCAATAATGCGCAAATCATCGCGCGAGAACAGGGTATCGAGTTTCTTGGCTTGCGGCAGGCTGTTGATGACACAGCCCGGACAAAGCATCTGAAAGGCAGTGACCACCACAACGCGGCCACGCAAGGATGACAGGCTTAATGGCGCGCTCGTATTGAGCCACTGGCTGGCATGGATCTCGTAGGACATGACATATACCCACAATGCTGACTAAACCCGATCATACCCGCAGGCTGGATGCAGACTTAGAAGGAATCAGAAGTGTTTAGTATGGCCACGGCCCGGACAGCGCGAAGGGACAATCGTCTGGAAAAGATACCTTTTCGTCCAAAAAGGCCCCATCAATACAGATGGCAAGAACAAGCTCATTGCGACCCGGCTTGCTGAACGGAGGATAGCCTACGTTTGCTCCAGGGGCTCACATTCGCCCTGGCCACGCGTCATATTGATAAAGGACTGCTGGAACTCCGTCTTATGCTCGACTGGCAGATTCAATACCCACTGCACGCCTTCAGCGTCGAATTGCTCGTCCTGAACCTGAACGCCAAAACTATCGAAACGGGATTGAATCAAAGCCAAGTCGGCGAAGGAGCAGCGGCAGCGCAAGGCGGCCATGGGAATCAGTTCCTGCTTGTCAGCAAGACGCAAACATTGAGCGGCCACGCCGCCGTAGGCACGCACCAGGCCGCCCGTTCCCAGCTTGACGCCCCCAAACCAGCGAATGACCAGCACCGCGACACGGTCGCAATCTTGCCCTTCTATGGCTTGCAAAATGGGGCGCCCGGCCGTACCGCCAGGCTCGCCGTCGTCGTTAAAGCGGTATTCAGCCCCGATCTTGTAAGCCCAACAGTTATGCGTAGCATCGGGCACAGCCTTGGCCTGGAAGAAGGCCAAGGCCTGGCTGGCACTGTCTACTGGTGCAGCCAGTGCCAGAAAACGGCTTTTTTTGATGTCCTGCTCAAAGCTGGTGGGCTCACGCAGGGTAAAGACGGCCACCGCTAGCCTCAGTCCTGTTCGCGGCTGGCCAGGTAGTCTTCGTAGCCACCACGGTAATCAACCAGACGGCCTTCAGGCATCACTTCGATAATGCGGGTTGCCACACCGGATACGAACTCACGGTCATGGGACACGAAAATCAGGGTGCCTTCAAACTTTTCCAGGGCCATCTGTAAGGACTCGATCGACTCCATGTCCAAGTGGTTGGTGGGCTCGTCCAGCAACATGACGTTATGCCGGCCCAGCATCAGACGCGAGAAGGTCATGCGGTTTTTCTCGCCACCGGACAACACCTTTACAGGCTTGATGATGTCATCGGCCGAGAACAGCATGCGACCCAGCACAGAACGCAGAGACTGATCGTCGTCGCCCGCCTGACGGAACTGGCTGATCCAGTCAAACACATTGTCTTCGGTGTCGAATTCGTCCGATACGTCCTGAGCCATGTAGCCGATATCGGCGTTTTCGGACCAGACGACCGAACCGCTGTCGGGAGCCAGATCACCAGCCAGCAAACGCAGCAAGGTCGTCTTACCCACACCGTTCGCCCCCACAATCGCAATTTTCTCGCCCGCATCAATCATGGCCGAGAAGTTCTTGATAACGGGATGATCGTAGGATTTGCTCAGCCCTTCGATGGTGACGGCCAGACGATGCAGGACTTTTTTCTGTTCAAAGCGAATAAACGGATTCTGACGCGAAGAAGGTTTGACTTCGATAGTGTCTGCTTTCAAGCGACCAATCTGCTTCAGACGCGACGTCGCCTGACGGGACTTGGACTTGTTGGCGGCAAAACGGCGCACAAAGTCCTGCAGCTCGCCAATGCGCTCTTTGGCCTTGGAGTTGGCCGCCAACACGCGTTCGCGCGACTGCACGGAAGCCAGCATGTAATCGTCGTAATTGCCGGGGTAGACACGCAGCTCGCCGTAGTCCAAATCGGCCATGTGGGTGCAAACCTGGTTCAGGAAGTGACGATCGTGACTGATGATGATCATGGTGCTCTGGTAACTGTTGAGCACATCTTCCAACCAACGAATGGTATTGATATCCAGGTTGTTGGTCGGCTCGTCCAGCAGCAGGACATCTGGATTGGAGAACAGGGCCTGTGCCAGCAGCACACGCAGCTTCCAGCCCGGAGCAATTTCGCTCATGGGCAACTGGTGCTGTTCGACCGGAATTTCCAGACCCATCAGCAGTTCACCGGCACGGCTCTCGGCGGTGTAGCCGTCGTACTCGGCAAAACGGGCCTCCAGCTCGGCGGCCTTCATGTAGTCTTCTTCCGTGGCCTCTGGATTATCGTAGATGGCATCACGCTCTTGCATGGTGCTCCACATTTCGGTGTGGCCCATCAACACCACATCCAGCACACGTTTGTCTTCGTAAGCAAACTGGTCCTGACGCAGCTTGCCCAGGCGCACGCCCGGGTCCAGCGATACATTACCCCCGCTTGGCTCCAGGTCGCCGCCAATGATTTTCATGAAGGTAGACTTGCCCGACCCGTTGGCACCAATCAGGCCATAGCGGTTGCCTCCGCCCAGTTTGACACTGACGTTTTCAAATAAAGGCTTGGCACCAAACTGGATCGTTAAATTAGCGGTGGAGATCACGTAAACGTACTTTGAAAAAGGTTGAGTTCAACCCAGTAGTGTATCAAGCAGGCGCGAAATCCGTTAGTGTTCGTGCTCATCCAGGACCAGATAAGCCATGCCATCCTCGGTGGCCAGGCCCACTTCCTTGCCAACAGGCAGGCTGACTTTGACCTCCACATGCCCATACGGCAGGCCCGTTACGACTGGAACCTTGACGGTTTCACGCAACCAGCGCACCACCGAATCCATATCGAAACCATTATCCGAAGCGCCCGTTTTGTAGGCCGTGAAACGGCCCAACACCACCGCCATTTGGCGATTCAGAACGCCAGCATGCCAAAGTTGCGTCAACATGCGCTCGACCCGATACGGGGCTTCGCCCACGTCTTCCAGAAACAAGATGCCGCCGTCAATATTGGGAAAATAAGGTGTGCCCAGCAAAGAGCAGACCAGGGCCAGATTGCCGCCCCACAAAATGCCATGGCCATCGACAGCATCCGAATCCTCGGACTCAAAACTAAACAGCTCCAACTCGCCACGCATCAACTCGCCAAACAGCTCGGTGGTCAGCTCATCGGTTTCATCGCCGCCGAAATCGGCAATCGCCGTGGGGCCGGTGTAGCTGATGGCCCCTGTTTGCGCCAGCAAGGCCAGATTGAAGGCCGTGAAATCCGACATGCCCACAAAACGTTTGCCGCTATCGGCCACCGCGCGCCAGTCGATCTGGCCCAGAATGCGGCTCAAACCATAGCCGCCGCGTGTCGCCATCACAATGGGCTGGGGCTGCTGCAAGGCCCGCTGTACAGCGGCCAGGCGCTGGGCGTCCGTACCGGCAAAGCGTTCGTGTACCGCCAAGGCGTCCGGATCTATGTCCACGGCAAAGCCCAACTGGTTCAAACGCTGGCTTGCCAGCTCCAAACGCTTGGGTTCAAGGATCTGGCCAGAGGGCGAAAACAGGTAAATGCCCGAACTGTCCTGCTGCCCACAATGGCATTGGCCATGTTCGTGGTAATGGTGATGGTGGTCGTGCTCGGGGCTGCTCATGATGAACCTTGATAATAAAGTGCTGATATTTTAGCGAGACTACGGGGTGCCATCCAGCGGCGATTGGACTGTTTGAGCCTGCTTTTGCAACTTCTTTTGTTCCCGTCGCTCGCGGAAAAAATCCCGTAAGGCCTGGGCCGCCTCCTCGGACATCAAACCGCCCGAAACACGGGTGTGGTGATTCAGAGTGGGATGCAAGTGCAAGGACTCCACGCTGCCACACACCCCGGTCTTCGGATCGGCTGCCGCCCACACCACGCGTGACAGACGCGCATGCAGCAAGGCTCCCAGACACATCATGCAAGGCTCCAGAGTCACAAACAAACTGGCTCCGGGCAGGCGGTAATTACCGACCTTACGCGTTGCGGCACGCAGGGCCACGATCTCGGCATGCTGAGTGGGATCGTGATCACAGACCGTGCGATTGGAGCCCACAGACAACAGCCTGCCATCCGCATCCAATAGTACGGCACCGACCGGCACTTCGCCGATGCTGGCTGCCAGTTGAGCCTGTTCCAGGGCTAAAGCCATCGCCTGAGCATCACTCAAAACGTCACTGTCTGTTTGCGGTGGTAAGCTAGTTGGCATTGTCACATCCATTGCGTTATTCAAACCCTGTCGGCACAGCAAAAGGGTCATTTTACTGTCTATGCAGAACACTCCTGATTCTCACGCTATTTTGCGTGTTCGAGGCCTGAGCAAACAATACGCAAACGGGCATCAAGCCCTGCACGCTTTAGACCTGGATATCTGGCGAGGCGAAATCTTTGCCTTGCTCGGTGCCAACGGCGCAGGCAAAACCACCTTGATCAGCATTATCTGCGGGCTGGTCAATCGCAGCAGCGGCACCGTCCTGGTAGATGGGGCAGACAATGTCACCGACTACAAGCGCGCCCGCCAGAAAATTGGCTTAGTGCCACAAGAGCTGAGCGCCGACTCCTTCGAGACCGTCTGGAATACCGTCAGTTTCAGTCGTGGCCTGTTTGGCAAAGCCGCCAATCCGGCCCTGATTGAACAGATTCTGAAAGACTTGTCCTTGTGGGATAAAAAAGACAGCCCCTTGATTACGCTCTCGGGCGGCATGAAGCGCCGCGTGCTGATTGCCAAAGCGCTTTCTCACGAACCTGAAATCCTGTTTCTCGATGAACCGACCGCCGGTGTGGACGTGGCCTTGCGCCAAGGCATGTGGGCCTTGGTCAAGCGATTGCGCGATCAAGGGGTCACCATTATTTTGACCACCCACTACATCGAAGAAGCCCAGGAAATGGCGGACCGCATTGGCTTTATCAATAAAGGCTCACTGCAACTGGTCGAGACCAAACATAATCTGATGCGCCGCCTGGGCGGCAAAACCCTAAGTTTGACTTTGGCTGAGCCGCTCAGCGCCCTACCCGCCTCGCTGGGTTCACTGGGCCTACAGACCTCCGCGGACGGCATGAGTCTGCTCTACCCCTTGAACAACCGCGACCAGGAACACGATTTGAGCAGCTTGCTGGCGGCTATCGGCCAAGCAGGGCTGAACATTACCGACATCCATACCCGTGAACGCAGTCTGGAAGATATTTACGTTGAGTTTGTAGGGGCACAATCATGAATTGGTACGCCATTCTGGCTATTTACCGCTACGAAATGTCGCGCACCCGTCGCACACTGCTACAAAGCATTGTGGCACCCGTGATTTCTACCGCCTTGTATTTTGTGGTGTTCGGCGCTGCCATCGGCCATCGCTTCAATGAAATTGGCGGTGTGCCCTACGGCGCATTTATTGTGCCTGGGCTGACCATGCTGTCAGTGCTGACGCATAGCGTCTCCAACGCCGCCTTCGGGATTTACTTTCCACGCTTTACCCGCAATATCTACGAGATTCTGTCAGCGCCCATTTCCCACTTTGAAGTGACCCTGGCCTTTGTGGGTGCAGCAGCCACCAAGTCGTTGTTTCTGGCGGCCATCATCCTGATTACGGCGCGCTTGTTTGTCCCTTACGAGATTGCCCACCCCGTCTGGATGCTGTGCTTTCTGGCACTGACCGCCCTGACCTTCAGCCTGCTGGGTTTCATTATTGGCATCTGGGCCGACAATTTTGAAAAACTACAGTTTGTGCCCATGCTGATTCTGACCCCCCTTACCTTTCTGGGCGGCACTTTCTACTCTATCGACATGCTGCCCGAATTCTGGCAAAAGCTGACCTTGCTGAATCCAGTGCTGTACCTGATCAGCGGCTTTCGCTGGAGCTTTTTTGATCTGGCCGATGTGAATGTGTGGCTGAGCCTGGGGATGACACTGCTGTTTTTAAGCGTGTTTCTGGGCGTGGCTGCCTGGATTTTCAAGACGGGATACCGGTTGCGGCCTTGACCTCTCTCGCGATCACACATAAAAAAACCGGCCTGAAAAGGCCGGCAAGGTTGGAACAAAGTCTTTTATCAAGGGGGGGATTCAGGAAACACAGTAGTGCCCACAGCGATCACCATCTCCCCCATCTGTTGATAAAACGCCCGTCTGTGCTCCACTTGGCGTGTTTCGGAGCTTAGCCACCAGTAATCAATAGATTGGATCGTGTTAGGTGAGGCATGCTCCAACATTTCCCGTAGAAAATGCTGGCCTTGCACATCGGTAATATCATCCACCGAGACATCGTTATTCTCCGCGAATACAGGATTCAGCACCACCTTGCGCTGCGCTTTGTCCAGTACAAACACATATTGATCCTGGCGTCTAAACTCGCCCTGTTTATTACGGAATTTACGTAGCGCGGCTACAGGATCAGCAAAGTATTCGCTCATCGCCCGCTCCAGCATTTGCTTGGCCTGTTCCTCGGTTGGGTAGCCAGGGAAAAACCCGACGGCAATCACCATCCCATCCACGACCTCAAAATACGTAATTTTGACTTCATGCTTGCCTTCATTAGGATTAAACCAGTAGTACTCAATACTCCCGGACTGATTTTGTTTCGCCAACGCTAACATCTGGCTAAAAAAAGGCTGCCCGGCATCGTCCGTTTCACTCAATACGTTCTGCCCTATCAAGCCCGCCGACCAGCCACCGCTAGACAACATCTGGCCCGCAAGACTCACGCTATATACGTATAAATCACGGTCAATAAAGGCCGGATCGTGTGTGAAATCATTCACCGCTTGGGGGCCGTTCTGGCGTATGTGCGCTATCGCCTTGTCCAATAATTGATGCGCTCGCTGTTGTTGCGCTCCAATCGTGGTAGGCAGCAAGCCTGTTGCCTGCGCCACACCGGGCGCGCCAGCCTGTACGCCACTCGCGTACGTTAGCGACGCCCCGACCACTACCGCAGCCAGAAAGTTATTCACAATACTCATCTCAATACCCCATTAATCCAGGTAACCATAGTGATAGACCAGGGGTGAAAGCGATGATGAAGACAGCCACTACCAACACCAGAATAAATGGCAATGCTTTGACTACGACTTGTTCTACGGTCGCTCCCCCTATGCCCGATGCCACAAACAGGTTTTCTCCTAATGGCGGTGTAATAAAACCCACAGACAAGGTACAAATCACCACAATCCCAACGTGCGTAGGGTCTACCCCCAACATATACGTCACTGGCAGTAACACGGGCACCAAAATCATGATGGCAGCCAGTGTTTCCATGAACATGCCCACGAACAGCAAGAAGACAATCAGGATGGTCCAGATCAAATACATATTGTCTGTCCAGCCGATCAAGGACTCAGCAATCAAGGCAGGAATACGCTGCTCGACCAGCAAGCGGCCAAATACGGTTGCTGCAAATAAAATCAACAAAACGCGACCCGTAATCCAGGTCGTGGTTCGCAAAGAATTGAATAATTTTATCCAGCTCATTTCCCGATGAATGCAAACACCTACGAACAAGGTATAGACAATAGCCACGACGGCTGATTCTGTAGGGGTAAAGAAGCCCGCATAAATTCCGCCCAAGATAAAGACCGGCGCGAAAATAGACCATATGCCACGGCGCACGGATTTTTTCAAATCCGAAAAACACCACCCCGAACCAATACCTTTATATCCGGACTTACGTGAAATGGCGTAGTTCATTACAAGTATGCTAGATGCCATGATTATCCCTGGAACCACGCCGGCAATAAATAATTTGGAAATGGAAACCGTAGAAAATTGACCATGCAAAGCGATAGCTTCTGCGGGTGGCCGTAATCCCAAGGCCGAGATACCAAAAATCACCATAGGAATAGAGGGTGGAATAATAATTCCCAAACCGCCTGATGATGCCGTTAATGCTGAGGCATAGCTCAAGTCGTAGTTACGCTGCGTCATTGCCGGAATCATCAACATCCCGACAGCCGCAGTGGTGGCAGGGCCAGAACCCGAAATAGCTCCAAAGAACAGGCAAGCCAGAACGGTTGCCATACCCAAGCCACCTGTAACTGGCCCCGCCATTGTTTCTGCAATATCAACTAAACGTCGCGAGATCCCGCCTGCTTCCATCAACGCACCTGCCAAAATAAAGGCAGGCAATGCCATCAAAGGAAAGCTTCCAACTGAGGTAAAGGCTATTTGAACAAAAGAGATGGGGTTTTTCCCCAGGGCCAAAAATGAAAACATGGCGGCGCCGGCCAGCGACACCGTAATAGGCGCGCCTAGCAGCAACAGTACAAAAAACCCACCAAACAATAACCCGACAATAGACTGCTCCATGGATTAGGCTCCTTCCACCACGCTATCGCGGGCTTCAGCCCCCTGGCGCTTGATTGCTTCTAATTCTTGACTTTCAGGGTCTACCAGCTCTACATGCTTAAACCAGATCAAATAGTTATTCCACAAAATACGTAGAGACATCAGTAAAAAGGCAACTGGCAACACCATGAAGAAATACTTCATGGGAATACCAGTTGTCTGCGACCTCCAAAACAAATTCATGCGATTAAACACAAATTCGTAACTCAGCCAGGTGAAATACAAGTTAAAGGCCACCCAAAGCAAATCAGCAATAGACTCTGTCACTTTCTTTACAATGGGCGGAAAGAACCTGAACTGAAAAGTCACTCGATTATGTGCTGACATTTTGGCGGCTACGACAGCCCCTAGATAGGCAAACCATACAAACATATAGGTTGCTACTTCTTCACCCCACGGAATACTGTACGCAAAAAACTGCCGCAAAATAATCTGTACAAATAACAGAAGCACAAAGGCGCCAAGCAAGAAAGCACAAATGTATTCTTCTATGTGGTCGACTATGTGTAGCGCTACTCTTTTGATCGTCATACCTGTCTCCAACATCCCGCTTTCACCTGATTGGGGCGTATATCGGGCAGCATCAAGACAGATACCGGCCCACGGCAGGTATCTGCAGCAATTCACGATTTGATGAGAAATAGGGTTTAACGATTCAGCGTGGCCAAAACAGCACCCAAGCGCTCTTTACCGCCAATCGAGTCATAAAATGCAGGCCACACTTTGGTGGTGGCTGCGTCAATCCAGTCCTGCTCGTTGTTGGCAAGCTCTACGATTTCCATACCCGCTGCTTGCAACTCTTGCTTGATGTTGTCTTCCGTGACCTGGATATATTCGTAGCTGTACTCAGTAGCAGCTTGCCCTGCTTCCAGAATCCACGCCTGGACCTCAGGAGTTTGCGCCTGGAATACTTGCTCGCTCATTACCAATGGTTCTAACGAGAACAGGTAACGAATCGGAGTAATGTACTTCTGCACTTCATCAAACTTCATGGCAGAAATAGTGATGTAAGGATTGTCCTGACCGTCGACCACACCTTGCTGCAATGCGGTGAAGGTTTCATTCCACGCCATTGGTGTCGGGTTTACACCCAAGGCATTATAGAAAGCGATCATCAGCTCATTTTTGGGTACACGAATGATCAAGCCTTTCAGGTCATCCAGGCTGCGTACAGGACGTTTGGAATTAGTCAGAACCCTAAAGCCGGAATACGACCAACCGACAATACGCACACCCGCATCACGAATCGTCTTTTCGGTAAGTTCTTTGCCAACATCACCTTGCGTCAAGGTTCTTGCGTCTTCCAGACTTTGGATCACGTAAGGCATTGTGAGCACAGCCACACTGGGCGAGAACGGAGTGATGTTGTTGATCGCTAGAATCGAGAAATCCAGCAGGCCCATCGCGGCGTCATTAATCGTATCTTGTTCATCGCCCAACTGACTGTTTGGGAACAAATCTGCGGTCACACTACCACCACTTTTTTCTTTTAACTGCTCGGCAAATACTTTGCCCAGTTCATATTGAGTTCCGCCTGCTGCATCACCAATCGCCACCTTGAAGGTGGCGGCACTTGCTGTCGTTGCCAACAACAAACTTGCTACCCAGACAGAACCTGTGAGCCATTTTTTGAGTGTCATCCAAGTCTCCTCCCTCTTTTTCCAGAGGTGTATGTGTCACTACAGCAAAACCAGGCACCAGACTCCTTTTTCCAATGCCTGGGGATTTCAGTCCTTACAGCGCCTCATCTTTCAAGTGATACCAGCGATACAAGAAACGCTGGCCAAATCGTCTGAACGGAGCAAAAAACTCTGACTCCACCATTTCCCTGACATTCGGAAATGGCAATCTATCTTGGAAAATAGGCAGATCCAGCTCCTGGCCTTTACCTGCAATCCATTGCGCCATGCGTCGACCTGCCTGGGATGAGTACATCACGCCATTACCGCCATACCCCATCGCGTAATAAATAGTGTGTTGTGGGTCAGGCTGTACAATGCGCGGCATCATATCGTGACTGACATCCACCCAGCCCCACCAGGAATACGCAATTTCAATGCCTTTTAGCTCTGGAAACTTGCGCTCCATTGCTCCTACCAACAGATCTTGGTACTTGCGTTGTGGGGCATCTTTACCCGTAATCGCACTGCGGCTGCCTATCTGCAAACGATTGTCGGGCAGCAGGCGGTAGTAATTACGTAGCACTCGGGTATCAGTCAGTACTTGATGCGTATAGAAATGGCAGGCTTCAATCTCAGCGGGCGTCAGGGGACGGGTCACCAGAGAGTTGGACAAAATCGGCAACAAGCGATTTTTGAGCTCTGCATGCAAACCATTCGAGGTATAGCCACCGGTAGCCACGCCAACGGCTTTGGCTTTCACAACACCACCCGGTGTTTGCAAGTAGTGGTAGCCATTACGCGTTTTCCAACTCTGCACGGGGCTGGAGGGGTGGACGGTAGCGCCCAAAGCACGCGCCTTTTTTAAATACCCAAAAGCCAATTTGCCAGCGTGTATCCCAATACCTTCAGGCTCATGCATCGCCCCATGAGCCTCACGGTCATTCACCCACTCATTACGTACCGTATCTGCACCAAGAATACGGGCGTCGTACTGAAAGGTGTCTCGTAGCAGCGCCGCTTCTTTTTCCAGTACGGGCATGAGCCGTTCGCGGTGAGCAATATACAAATGGCCACCCGGTTGCGGATCACAGTCTATGTCTTTGATCAGCTCTTTAAAGTTTTCCATGCCCTCTACGCACTCACGGTGCATTTTGAGAGCAGTATCCAACCCCCAACGCTGAATCCATTGCGAACGTTTTAGGCGACCTGACGCACACTGCGCCTGCCCCCCGTTACGGGTACTGCAACCCCAGGCGCTGCGGTTAGCTTCCAGCACTGTTGCTTTGATGCCGTGTTCTTGTGCCAGAAAAATGGCTGTGGTCAAACCGGTGAAACCGGAACCGATGATGGCCACATCCACTTCGATATCGTGGGTAATGGGGCCATCATCTTCGGGAGGTTCTCCCGCCGTGCCTATCCAATACGTAGGCGCATATTCCGTACCTTCTCCAGGGTTGCTATGTGTCGCGAGTGGATCATAAGCTGGGTCATAAGCACGTCTAGCGGGTGTCGCTTGCCCTAACGTCTCAGCCGCAGTCTGTTTTGACGTTTCCTGGAGCATATTATTCCCCGCTGGTCACTGGGGGACGATTCTTGCGGAAGGCATTTTTAATGGCAATTTTGTCACCCTCAAAAGTGAACAAATCCACCATCAGTGCTTCATGTTTGCCGCCATTCAAGTCTGTGCCTTTAAAGCGAGACGTAGACACGGCATGGTTAGCATCCAACATGTAGAAGTCACCATCTAACCATGCAGCATCCGGGAAGTTCTTCCAGGCAGACTCAAAGGCCACGCGTACTTTCTCATGGCCCTGATGAGTCGTGCCTACAACCTCATTACCCGCGATCGCGTAGAACACACAATCGTTGGTCATCATGCTCATGATGGCGTCAAGGTCATGGTCATTCCAAGCTTGGGTGTACGCTTTCAATAGTTCTAATTTTTGATTCATTTTCTTGTGCTCCTTCCAGTTATCGTCGTTATTGCACTACCGGCCGTGCATTGCTATGTATGAGCCCTGTCGTAGGCGATGAGGCTTCGGCCAGATAATGTTTCTTGGGCATGCGTCCGGCTAAAAACGCATCGCGTCCCGCCTGCACGGCCCTGCGCATGGCTCGTGCCATACGAATGGGATCTTGTGCGTAGGAAATGGCAGAGTTCATCAGCACCGCATCACACCCCAGTTCCATGGCGATGGTGGCATCTGAAGCCGTTCCCACCCCGGCATCCAACAGCACAGGTACATTTATTTGGTCCAGGATCAGACGTATATTCCATGGATTCAAGATACCCATGCCCGAGCCGATAATGGAGGCCAGTGGCATGATGGCTACACACCCCATGTCTTCCAGCATACGAGCTTGTATCGGGTCGTCAGAGCAATACACCATCACATCAAAACCGTCTTTAACCAGCGTTTGCGCGGCCTTCAAGGTTTCAGGCATATTGGGATACAAGTTTTTCTCACTCCCAAAAATTTCCAGTTTTGCCAAGGAGTGGCCATCGAGCAGCTCACGCGCCAGGCGCAGTGTGCGTACTGCATCGTCGGCACTGAAGCAACCTGCCGTGTTAGGTAAATAGGTGTAGTCCTGCGGAGAAACGTAGTCCAGCAAACTGGGCTCACCCGCCTCCTGACCGATATTGGTACGGCGGATGGCAACCGTGACAATCTCTGCCCCGCTCTGCTCAACAGCTTCACGGGTTTCAACAAAGTCCTTGTATTTGCCAGTGCCTACCAGCAGTCTGGATTGGTATGAGCGGCCTGCTATAACGAGTGCATCTTCCATAAAACAGCCTGTTCTTTTGTTGACCTCAACAGGAGGGGCAAAGCAACCCCTCCAGGCACCACTCAATCTGAAAAAATTAGACGTAGTCTTTATATTTTTCCAGCAAACGCACAGGACGCTTCAGTGCATCACGACGGAACGGATCGCCCAGTTCCCGGGTACACATGATTTCCAACACGCAGGTTTTCCCCTCCTTCATCTGCATGTCAATCGCGCGTTTGAATGCAGGACCCACATCCTCCAAACGGTCCACGACTATACCCTCCGCCCCCATGGCTTTGGCAATGTCTGCAAACGAGGCATTGTCCAGTTCACCGGCGACAAAGCGGCGGTTGTAGAACTCCACCTGATTCTTCTTCTCGGCACCCCACTGTCGGTTATGGAAAACCACCGCCGTCACTGGAATTTCATGACGCACTGCTGTCATGATTTCCATCATGCTCATGCCCCATGCGCCATCACCGGCATACGACACGGCGGGACGCTCGGGCGCAGCTGTTTTGGCACCAATAATGGTTGGCAAAGCGTAACCACAATTACCAAAGCTCATCGGTGCAAAAAAGCTGCGTGGTTTTTCAAAGCGCAGGTAACTATGAGCCACAGAGTTGATGTTCCCAATATCGGTAGACACCATCACGTCGTCAGGCATGGCTTTTTCCAGCTCACGCAATACTTGACGCGGGTGCAGGTACTCTCCGCCAGTAAAGGTTTTCTCTTTGGCGTTTTCAGCAATCATGTCCAAGCTGTATGGGTCGGTTTCATGTGTCCACGAATCCAGCTCCGCTTCCCATGTTGCTTTCTCTGCAGCAATGGTCGCTGCACGTTCGTCTTTCGTTGCATCGCTTGCCAGCTCCTGTGCATTCACACGAGCCAGCAATTCTTTGGCTACAGCCTTGGCATCACCGCAAATACCAACGGAGATTTTTTTCACCAAACCCAGCATTTTGTGGTCGGCATCGATCTGGATGATCTTGGCGTTTGTAGGCCAGTAATCAATACCGTACTGAGGCAAGGTGCCGAATGGTCCCAATCGCGTGCCCAGGGCAATCACCACATCAGCTTGCGAGATCAGCTTCATACCTGCTTTCGAACCTTGATAACCCAAAGGACCGCACCACAGTGGATGGCTGGCAGGGAACGAATCATTGTGCTGATAGCTATTTACAACGGGTGCTCCCAAGCGCTCGGCCAAGGCTTTGCATTCCTCGACAGCATCGCTCATGACCACCCCGCCGCCAGAAATAATGACTGGGAATTTAGCCTTGGACAGCAATTCCAGAGCTTCTTCCAGTGCCTTTTCACCGCCGTGACCACGATCCAGTTTGCGAGGTGCAGGGATCTCACATGTCACTTCACCGTAGAAGTAGTCACGTGGAATATTCAATTGGGTGGGCCCCATTTCTGTCATCGCACGCTCGAAACACAAGCTGGTGTATTCGGCCATACGAGCAGGATTGGTGACATGCCCTTGATACTTGGTGAACTCCTGGAACATGGGCAGCTGATTACATTCCTGGAAGCCACCCAGCCCCATCGTATTGGTACCTGCTTCTGGCGTCACAATCACCACGGGGCTATGCGCCCAGTAAGCGGCTGCAATGCCGGTCACGCAATTACTAATGCCAGGGCCGTTCTGGCCGATCACCACACCATGTTTACCGGATACGCGGGCATAACCATCAGCCATGTGCGCCGCCCCCTGCTCATGCACAACAGGAATCAAACGGATCCCTGCTGGAGCAAAAATATCCATGGCGTCCATAAAAGCGGACCCCATAATCCCAAACATATCCTTCACGCCGTAGGACACCATGGTCTCTACAAACGCCTCTGACGGGGTCATTTTTGTTAATCCGCTTACCGGTTTACGGTTATCTGCTACCTGGCTCATCACCTAGTCTCCATTGATATACAAAGTCAGTGTCTGGCACACCATATCTATCAAAAATCTTATTATTCGAGATCTTTTGATCACCTTATCGAGAAAAAAATAGGCTGTCAATCAGAAAATAGCTAATAATCTCGATATTCGATATATTTAGTACCATAAATTGTGTATAAATAGATGGAAACCCTAAGTCTGAGCTAAAGGAGTAAAGATGTCGCAAAAAACAGAGATACCCGAACATACCGTTTCAGTAAATACGGAATTTGGTATAAAAAGCGCATTGCATGTACCGGCTTTCAGTGAACGCTCAGAGTACGTCCCTGCTCTTGATAAGGCGTACCGTTTTGATCCTGAGGTCACCTTGTCATTGCTTGCCGGCTTCGCTCACAACCGACGCGTCCTCATACAAGGCAGACACGGCACAGGGAAATCCACACACATAGAACAAGTGGCCGCCAGACTGAATTGGCCGTGTATACGCGTGAACCTGGACGGTCATATCAGCCGCTTAGATTTAGTAGGTAAAGACACCATTACCATTCAAGACGGGCTGCAAGTCACACGCTTTCAGGAGGGGGTTATTCCTTGGGCAATGCAACGCCCGATGGCCTTGATACTGGACGAGTACGATGCAGGCAGACCCGATGTAATGTTCGTGATTCAACAGATACTGGAACAAGATGGCCGCTTTACCCTGCTGGATCAAAACCGTGTTTTGCACCCTCACCCCTACTTCCGTATTTTTGCCACGACCAACACCTTGGGCCTAGGCGATCAGACTGGCTTATATAGAGGTACTCATAGCCTGAACCATGCCCAACTGGATCGTTGGAACATTGTCAGCACCCTGAATTATCTGCCTGCCGCCCAAGAAGAAGCCATTGTTTTGGGACGCGTGCCCAGTAAAAATACCGAGCAGGGCAAGCACGATATACAAGCCATGGTGGCGCTAGCCAACCTGACCCGACAAGCATTCTCTGTGGGCGATTTATCCACGCTAATGTCACCGCGCACCGTAATTACCTGGGCGGAGAACTGCACCCTCTTTCACGACAAGCGCCGTGCTTTTGTCGTCTCTTTCTTCAACAAATGCGATGAAAGTGAACAAAACCTGGTAAAGGAGCTGTATCAACGCTGCTTTAACGAAGAGCTGGTACCCAGCGACGCAACCGCCTGACCCAGGAACACCGCATGAGCACCCCAGCCAAGCCTGATCTGCGTGAGCAACGCCGCATACGTGAACTAAGCGCCATGGTGACACGCACCTTGGCCGACGATGCACACGTACACATACGACAGCAACTTTTTTTCAAAGCCAATCGCCCCTTGGTCGCTTTGGCTCCTCACCTGCATTTACATAAAATAGAAACCCTACAAAGCATGCGGGGCGTGAGCGATAGCCTCGCCTTGCGTTTACTGCATACCCGCAGCAGCCTGCATCAGCAACTGATGCCCTCGACCGCCGTATCCCGATTAATTTTTGATTGGCTGGAGGCGCTGCGCACCGAATCTTTAGCCCCAAGCTCTATGCCCGGCATGCGCCATAATTTGCAGCAACGTTTCTATTTTTGGTCGGCAGGTTACTACCACGCCCGCCACACGGAAAGTGAGTTAGGCATTTGGCTCTATACCGTGGCACAGATGTGTTGGAGCCGTTTGAATGCACTGCCCGTCTATGCAGAAACCGAGGATTTCATTGAAAGCACCCGTGCTGGCTTAACGCCGGAGCTGGGCCCGTTGCTGTATCAATTACGCAAGCACCGTAATGACCAGACCACATACGCCACCTACGCACTACAGGTAGCTGCACTGGTGCAGCAAGAAGTGGAAGCGATGCGCCAAGCACAGCCTGCCTGTGCAAACGATCCGGAAAATGAACCCGAGTGGGATGATTTTTCGTTACTGCTGGATTTTGATGGGGACGGAGTGGCGTCAATTGCACACACTATCAGCAATACCGAGCCGCCGTCTCAGCATACGCAAGAACAGTATCAGGTGTACGACGAGCAATATGACAAAGAAGAGCAGCTGGCCGAACTCATACGTCCCGAGTTGCTCAACGCCTATAGGGAGCAGATTAATCAGCGTATTGCCCACCAGCACGTGCACCTGAACCTGCTGGTACAACGCCTCCGGCGTGCCTTGACGGTATATAGCAACCCGCGCTGGGAGAACGATCAAGAAGATGGGTACATTGATGGTGCACGGCTAAGTCAACTGGTGAGCAACCCCAACGAGCGTCGTCTGTTCAGACAAGCGATGCTGGCCGCCCATACACCATGCAGTATCAGCTTCCTGGTAGATTGCTCAGGTTCAATGAAACACCATGCCGAAACGGTAACGCTAATGGTGGACATGCTTAGCCGCACTTTGGAACAAGCCGGTGCCCAAACAGAGGTGCTGGGTTTCTCGACGCATGCATGGAATGGCGGCAAGCCGTTTAAGCGCTGGATGGCACGGCAACGCCCTGCCAATCCGGGCCGATTAAATGAAGTCAGCCATCGTATTTTCAAGTCGGCACACACACCTTGGAAACGAGCAAACCGAGACATCACCGCACTGATGAAACTGGACTATTACCGTGAAGGCATTGATGGCGAAGCCGTGCAATGGGCATGCCGACGATTGCTGTCACAACAAAGCGAACGCAGGATTCTCTATGTGCTATCGGATGGCTGTCCGATGGACAGTGCGACCAAGCTCGGCAACCACGAACATTATTTGGAAAATCACCTGCTACAGGTGTTGGCACAGGCAAGCCAACAAGGCATAGAGGTGTGGGGTATAGGCATAGGTCTGGATCTAAGTCGGCTCTATACGAATACGCTGATTGCAGATTTTGAGCACGGCCTGGATAACCACTTTCTGGATGACTTTGTGCGTAGCCTACGCCCTACTCGCTGTGGCCCTGGGTCTCAATCTTAGCCAAAGCGGTAGCCGCCCGTTTTAATGCGGGCAAACACAACAGCGCCTTATCGGGTGTCATGCGCATCACAGGTGCTTGCATGGCAACCGCCATATTGGAGCGCCCGCCATCAGCGCGAGGCACCAATACCGCCACACAAAACAAACCAGGCAAAAACTCTTCGTTGTCGAAGGCATAGCCACATTCCTTAACCAGCGCCAACTCTTTTTCCAGCTCATCCAAGGTGGTGATGGTGTTTTTGGTATAGCTTTCCAAGGAAATCTCGGCCAACAAACGGCGACGTTGTGCAGGACTCATTTGTGCCAACAGCACTTTACCGCTGGCAGAGCAATGGATAGGCACTCGTGATCCGGGGCGTAAATAAAAGCGCAAAGGCGCCTCGGTTTCAACCCTGTCCAGATAGAGCACCTCACCACCAGACAGTGCCGTCAAGTTACAGCTTTCACCTAGCTCGTTACCCAAATTGCGCAGCACCGCCCGCCTGGCACCGTATTTCGTGTCGTTGAGCAGTAAATCTTCAGCCAGGCGACGTAAACGTCCGCCCACACAGTAATGCCTGCCATCCGTATCGCGGGCCAACATACCGGCCCCTTCCAGTTGCTGCAACATACGATGCACGGTTGGTTTGGGCAGCTCAATCGCATCGACCACATCCTGCAGAGCAAACATACGATCCTGACTGGCAATGAGTTCCAAGATGCTGAACAAACGCATAGTGGGTGTATCGCCAGCGTTCTTTACTTTTGACTCACGTACTTTTGCTTGTTTTTCAGTCATATACAGGACTCATTTTTTAGACTCTTTACAGGCCATTGTATAGCAAAAAATACTTGAATCTTGTTGCAAACCCAAAAAATCTGCTATATATCTCATTAAACAGAACAATTAATCTCAATAATCAAGAAGAGGTATAGAGTGCGCTTACTGGACAACATCATTGAGGCGGCACGTCGTCAACCTGCCACCATCGTATTGTGCGAGGCCGATGACCCTAGAGTGTTAAGCGCCGCGCAACGCGCCCAAACCGACGGCGTCGCTCAGATTATTGTCGTGGGGTCTCGCGTCGCTATTGAGACTTGCGCTCAACAACATGCGATTTCACTGAAGGGCCTGCGCATCGAAGATCCTCGTGACTCCACCTTGCGGGCCTGCCTGGAGACACAGTTGTTAGCCCTGCGGGCTCCCAAAGGCATGAGCGCCGAAGATGCCGCGACTCAAATACAAGACCCCTTATGTTTTGCCAACATGCTGGTGCATAGCGGTGTTGCCGGTGGTTCTGTTGCTGGGGCTGTATATAGCACTGCCGATGTGGTTCGTTGTGCCTTGCAGTTAATCGGGAAAGCACCTGGGGCAGAGCTGGTGTCCAGCTTTTTCTTGATGCTGATGTGCCAAGCCCACCACCCCTTTCAAGGAGGAATGATTTTTAGTGACTGCGGTTTAGTGGTTGACCCTACTGCCGAACAACTGGCTTGTATTGCCCAAGCGGCTGCTCAGTCTTCCCGAGCCTTGCTGCAGACGGAACCGCGTGTCGCCATGCTGTCTTTCTCTACTGCCGGAAGCGCGAACCACCCCGCCGTCGATAAGGTTATCAAGGCCGCACAGTTGGTTAAGCAACGTTGCCCTGATTTAGCCATTGATGAAGACATACAGTTGGATGCCGCTTTAGTACCTGCTATTGCGGCGCGCAAACTACCTGATTCACATGTGAAGGGACTGGCGAACGTATTAATTTTCCCCAACCTTGAGGCAGGCAACATAGCTTACAAGGCCGCTGAACGTCTGGGCCAACTGACCGCTATTGGCCCCCTGCTACAAGGTTTACGAAAACCTGCCAACGACCTTTCCCGAGGCTGCAGCAGTGACGATATTTACGCTGTCATCGCTATCACCTGTTTGCAAGCGCTGTCCACATCATGAGCTGGACCTCCACACTGCTTTTACTGCTCATTATTGCTATCGGCACCTATTTTCAAACCGTCACAGGTTTTGGTCTGGCGATGATTGTTATAGGGATCAACAGTGCTGCAGGGCTGACTGACATGCCATTTATTGCCTCAGTAGTCAGCCTGGTAAGCCTGGTCAATAGCGGTGTCGCCTTACCTCGACACCTGCACCATATAGACTGGCGTTTGGCAAATACCACCCTATTGGGTGTCATCCCCGCCAGCATACTGGGTGTCGTGCTATTAAATTTCCTAAATACCCAGGCCACCAGTATTTTGGAGCTCCTGCTGGGCTGCGTGATTAGCTATGGCGGCATCACCTTTGCCTTACGCCCCCGCCAACAGAAAAAGATATCCCGCCTACGATCTTTCTTCTCCGTAGGCTTTATTTCTGGGCTATGTGGGGGCTTATTTGGTATTCCTGGGCCACCCATTATTTTTCACTTGTACAGGCAACCCATCAGCTTGACCGTCACTCGCAATATGCTGCTGCTGATTTTTGCATGTACTGCCTTTTCCCGCAGTCTGTACGAGCTCATTACTATCGGCTTTCCGAAAGCTACGCTGACCACCACCTTATTAGCCGTCCCTTGCGTGGCCTTGGTCACCCTCCTCACACAACGCTTTCCGCCCCCTATCAGCGTGAACGCAGTACGCCACATCACCTTTGCTACCTTGATATTGATTGGTGCCAGCTTGATAGTACGCAGTCTCAGCAGATTGCTATAAACATCTTTCTGTGTGATCGGGGGGCAATCATTCGTGTATTTTCCCATTTTCTGGCTGCCGTCCTGATAAAAAAACGTGCAATCTCATTAAACAGAATCAATACACCACACGCTCTTATCACAGCGCCCTGAAATAAAAAATGGCCGGAATATTCCGGCCATTTTTTAGACAATCAGACAGTCCATGAAACTGGCCTGATCGCCATACTGACGCAACTTTGCTTCCAGCACGGGAGCAGGAACACCTTCAATGGGCTTATAGCCAAGACGCTGCCAATACCCTACTGCCGGTCCTAAAGACACGAGGCTGCAACGACTCAGACCACGCTGCCAGGCGTAGCGACGACCGGCCTGCAACAAGGCCCCGGCCACACCACGGCCTTGTGCTCGGCGCATCACGGCGCAATCGTGAATAAACCATTGGTCTGCAGGCGCAGGCAAGCTTTTCAAGGCATCCCCCAGGGACGGCGGCAACAGCCCCGCCCAGGGATAGGACACCAAATACCCTTGCAATTGATCGTCGGCATCGCGTGCCACCCAGCAGCTCTCCGGCGCCAGTTCCAGGCGGTTCTGATAAAAGCTGCGGTCTTCCAGAATATCCGCGTCATACACATCAGCCTGAACCTCCAGCACCTGGTCCAGATCGTGCAAACGCATTAATTCAATCTGTAAAGTCATACCTACTACACAGCGGCCTACTACCACCACCGTGCCATTTTACTTTGTTAATCGCGGAAGTTATCGTACTGCAAAGGCAAATCCACCTCGGTCTGTTTAAGCAACGCGATGGCAGCCTGCAAGTCGTCCCGTTTTTTGCCAGTCACACGCAGTTTCTCACCTTGAATCTGCGTATCCACTTTCAGCTTGGCGTTCTTGATGGCGGCAATCAGCTTCTTGGACGTAGGCTGATCCAGCCCCTGGCGCACTTTCACTTTCTGACGGGCACCGGCCACGTTTTCCAGCACTTTTTCCGTATCCAGGCAACGCACATCAATACCACGGGCTGCAATACGACCACGCAAAATCTGCATCATTTGCTCCAGTTGAAACACGCTGGGAGCCGACTGCAAAATGGTGTTCTCGTCTTCAAGTTCAAATTTGGCATCCGTACCTTTGAAGTCAAAACGGGTAGCCAACTCGCGGCTGGCTTGTTCGACTGCGTTACGCAACTCGTGGGTATTGACCTCGGATACAACGTCAAAAGATGGCATTCCTAACCGTCCTGTTCCTTAAGTGCAGACAGGCCGCATAAAGCGACCTGTGTGCTTTTTAGAAAACGCTGGTCTTAGTCCGAAGCGGCTTGCTTGGCCTGCTGACGCAGCGCGAATTTCTGTATTTTACCTGTTGCCGTTTTGGGCAACTCTATAAAGCTGAAATGTCGCGGTATTTTAAAGCCAGCCAAGTACTGACGGCAATGCGCGCGCAGTTCTTCCACGGTGACTTCCGCACCGGGACGCAGTTCCACGTAGACATGAGGCGCTTCGCCCCACCGTTCATCAGGCTGAGCGACGACAGCGGCCGCCTGCACGGCCGGATGCCGATACATGACGTCTTCAATCTCGATGGAGGAAATATTCTCGCCCCCGGAAATGATGATGTCCTTGCTGCGATCCTTGATGCGCACATAGCCGTCGGGTTCGCACACTGCCAGATCGCCAGTATGAAACCAGCCTGCTCCCAAGGACTCCTGAGTGGCTTCGGGATTTTTCAGGTAGCCCTTCATGGTGATGTTGCCACGGAACATGATCTCGCCCATGGTCTGACCATCTGCAGGTACAGGCTGCATGGTCTGTGGATCCAGAACCTGCACTGCCCCTTGCAGGTGATAGCGCACGCCTTGGCGGGCATTGCGCTGCGCACGTTCCTGAATGCCCAGTTCATTCCAGGGAGCATGTTGTGCACAGACCGAGGCTGGACCATAGGTTTCAGTCAGGCCATAAACGTGGGTCAGTACAAAACCCATACGCTCCATGCCTTCGATCATGGTGGCTGGAGGTGCAGCGCCTGCCACCATGGCCGACACACCCTTGGGCAGGCGGGACTTCAAGGCTTCGTCGGAGTTGACCAGCAAGGAATGCACAATGGGCGCACCACAGTAGTGGGTAACGCCATAATCGACCATATTGTCCACCATGGCCTGAGCTTCCACCTTGCGCAAACAGACGTTCACGCCAGCACGAGCCGCGATCACCCAAGGGAAAGTCCAACCATTGCAATGGAACATGGGCAGGGTCCACAGATAGACCGCATGCTTGGGCATGTCCCATTCCAAGACGTTGGACAAGGCCCCCAGATACGCGCCACGGTGGTGATAGACCACGCCTTTGGGCTTGCCGGTAGTACCGCTGGTGTAGTTCAGGGCAATTGCATCCCACTCGTTGGCGGGCAATTGCCATTCGTAATCCGGGTCACCTCCGTCAACAAACTCTTCATAGGTTTGCGAGCCGATGCGCTCTGCGCCAGTGTCAAAATAAGTGTCCACGACGTCAATAACCAGAATGGGCTCTTTGCTTTCGCGCAGGCTCAGGGCTTCTTTCATGACGGCGGCAAATTCGCTATCCACCAGAACCGCACGCGCTTCGCCGTGATCGAGCATATAAGCGATGGTGCTGGCATCCAGACGGGTATTCAAGGTGTTTAACACGGCGCCGCACATCGGCACGCCAAAGTGAGCCTGAACCATGGGCGGAGTATTGGGCAACATCACAGCCACGGTGTCGCCCTTGCCTATCCCTGCCTTGGACAAGGCACTACCTAGCTGACGGGTGCGAGCATAAAGCTGCGACCAGTTCATCTTGATGCCGTTTTGGGCGGGCCCGTAAACCAGAGCCGGGTAGTCAGGGTAGACAAAAGCACTGCGCTCGATGAAATCCAGCGGCGACAAAACACGATAATTGGCGTCTGTCTGGGGCAAATCCTGATCGTAAATACTCACCACAAAGTCTCCAAAAAAAGGGCGGGCTAACCGAAATCCACGGCGGTCCGTCTGATAATTGCGCTCATACATTAGCTGGCTACAGCGCTTTGGGCAAGGTCGCCTTTTCAGCTATAGAGGCGCATAATAACACGCTATCTAAGGTATATATCGCGACCGGCTGACTGCTCGCTGACAGTTTGCCCCCTACCCGAAGGTGCTTCATGCCCGTAGCCATGCTGTATATTGCCGCCGGAGGTGCACTGGGCGCACTGCTGCGGTGGCTCCTGAGCCAAGGTCTCAATGTCCTGTTCCCTACGCTGCCCCCCGGTACTTTGCTGGCTAACTTGCTTGGCAGCTATTTGATGGGCATTGCGATGGCCTATTTCAGCGGATTGGGGCTGGGCCACGAAGGCTGGCGCATGTTCATCATGACAGGTTTCCTGGGCGGCCTGACGACCTTCTCTACCTTCTCTGCCGAAATCATGACCCTGATGATGCAACAGCGTTATATCTGGGCCTTGGGCGGCATCGCCATCCATGTCGTCGGCTCCTTGCTGATGCTGGGTCTGGGCATGGCCACCTGGGGCCTGCTGCGGGGACAGACATGATAGACGTGCATTTTCTGCAAGCCGGCTCCCCTCCACCGGATGTGGAGCAACGTTTCGGGAATCAGAACGCCTGGTTCAAACGTGCCTTGCAAGCTCTGGAGGTGAATGTCCACACTTGGCGAGTCCATCAGGACAAGGCCCTGCCCGCAGCAGACTGCCCGGACCCTGTCGTGATCAGCGGTTCCTGGAGCATGGTCACTGACGAGCCGGACTGGAGCGAAAATCTGGCCGCCTGGATTCGGGAGCGCTATCAGACCCCCATGCCTTTGCTGGGTATTTGCTACGGTCATCAATTAATGGCTCACGCCTTGGGCGGACGTGTGGATTACCATCCTCTGGGGGCCGAGGTGGGCTATCTACCCATTCACCTGTCCGAGCAGGCGCACGAGCATGAGTTGCTGACCCATCTGCCCATGCAGTTCCCTGCCCTGCTCACGCACCAGCAAAGTGTGCTGAGTTTGCCGGACCATGTGCAAGTGCTGGGCAGTTCCGCCCACGACCCCTATCAAATCCTGCGGTACGGCCCCGCGCAGTGGTCAATCCAGTTTCACCCTGAGTTTTTTGCCGGCCTGCTGCGATACTGCGTGCTGCGAAAGGCTGAGTCCTGGCGAGCCCAGGGCATAGACCCGAAAACCCTGGCAGACCCCATTCAGGACACGCCTGACGCCCGTCGTCTGCTGTGCCATTTTGTGCAGATTTACTCGTCCAGCGGCCCCAGTGGACGACGGAAAAATTCGCCAGGGGTTTGACCCATCAAATCCCGAAAAGCCGCTACAAAGGCCGACATGCTGTCGTAGCCGCATGCCAGGGCGACATCAGTCACCCTTTCATGTCGCTCCAAAAGAGGCAAGGCACTCATGACACGCAAGCGTTGACGCCAGACCCGAAACGTCAACCCCGTTTGCTGGCGAAACAAACGGCTCAAGGTTTTTTCTGACAAACCCTGTTGCCCTGCCAGATCCTGCAAACTCCAGTCGCCCGATGGGTGGGCCTGCAATTGCTCACACACCTGCAAGAGGCGCGGGTCCGAAGGCCAGGGCAGAATCAGGCCGCTTTCAGGTGCAGCCAGCAAACGATCCAGCAAGACCTGCACCAGGCGCCCCTGTGCCCCCTCTCGCTCATACAACACAGGCAAAAGGCTGAACTCGCGAATCAGCTCGCGCAACAAACGGTCTACGATCACCACGCGACACGCCGTTGGTGCTTCAGGCAAGGCACTGACATCAATATAAAGACTACGAATCTGAGCATCGGGCGAGCTACGCACCCCATGCTCAACGCCTGCAGGCACCCATACCGCCTGCTGAGGCGGCGCCATGAAACGACCGCTGGCCGTGCGCACCTCGATCACCCCAGTCAGAGCATAGGAAAACTGCACCCAGGGATGTCGATGAGGACGAGCAATAGCTTGATTGGGCAAGGTACGCTCCTGGCCATACAACGGCCTGGGCAGGTAGCGCAACTGCTGCAAACTCGCTGGAATTGGCTCCGCCGGCATCAGAATGTCCGTTTGTCGATAATCCATATCCGTTTAGCGATAAACCCCCAAAAAAGTCTACGGTACAGTGAGGCCTTTCATAACACAAGCCTTTCAAGCCTCTAACAAATCCATGCTCTCTCAACTACGACTGCTTTTTGACAACTTCACCCTGATTCTGATCAGCGTGGTGGCACTGGCAAGTTTCTTTCCCGCCTACGGCCAAGGTGCGGTGATCTTCGATGTGATCACTGGTCTGGCCATTGCCCTACTGTTCTTCATGCACGGCGCCAAGCTGTCCCGCGAAGCCATCATTGCCGGAGCAACCCACTGGCGTTTGCACTTGCTGGTCTTTGGCTGCACGTTTGTCATATTTCCGCTGCTGGGTCTGCTGTCCAAGCCCATCTTGCTGCCATTGCTGGGCATGCCTTTGTTTGTGGGCATTCTGTACATGTGTGCCCTGCCTGGCACCGTGCAATCGGCCATTGCCTTTACCTCCATTGCTCGTGGCAACGTACCTGCTGCCATTTGTAGCGCATCAGCCTCCAGCCTGATCGGTATTGTGCTCACGCCAGTGTTGCTCAAGCTCTTGCTGGATGCTGATGGTGGCTCGGCCGCCTCGACCTTGGATGCCATCAAAAAGATCAGCCTGCAGTTGTTGCTGCCCTTTGTCGTCGGCCACCTGATGCGCCCCCTGATTGGCAAATGGATGGATCGCAACCGCAAATGGCTGCGCAGCGTCGATCAGTCCTCGATCTTGCTCGTGGTCTACACCGCTTTCAGCGCCTCGGTCATTGGTGGACTGTGGCAGACCGTACCGCCCAAGTCTCTGGCTATTCTGGCTGTGGTCTGCCTGGTCTTGCTGGCCATCATCCTGTTCCTGACCACTTGGCTGGCTCGTAAACTGGGTTTTAATAAAGAAGACGAAATTGCGATTGTCTTCGGTGGCTCCAAGAAAAGTCTGGCAACCGGCGTGCCCATGGCCCAGGTCCTGTTTACCGGTGCTGCGATTGGCCCAGCTCTGCTGCCCATCATGATCTTCCACCAGATTCAATTGATGGCTTGTGCATTCATTGCGAATAAATATGCGCAGCGTCCAGAAACACCAAATGAAAAAGCACAACTGCAACGTGCCTGATCGGAAGGACAAATGAATATGGCCTGGTTTCTTGGAAACCGGGCCATTTTACTGGCTGGAAGCAAAACCCCAACCGGTACGTTGAATAGTTCATCAAGGCAGCTTGATAGGCAGTTTACGAACGCCTTTTCAAGGGCTGGTTTGAGCTTATTTATAGATCCGAAATGTACACAAAAATAGTGGTGCCATCGTACCTGAATGAGCCATCAGGATTCTTTTGATTCAGCACCTTGCGCAAATCAACAGGATGCAGCCACCCTGTCCCCAGCAGACCGCCATTAATCGCTCTGATCTCCGTTCCACCCACCGCAATGGCGGCATGGAAGAACTGCATGCCTGCGACTCGACAGAATCCAATAGCCTTGCCTCCGGGCAAAGAGCTTTGCCCATCCCACTTCCTACCTTTTGAAAAATTAAATAAAGGCAGCCAGTTCTGGGCAGATATGGACGTTAATTGTTCATAACTAATTTTGGCGTTATACAAATAACGCATATACGCTGCGGCGTCATAGCAAACGCCTTTCATATATGCCGTAATATCATCCGGACCATGAATAAGATATCTGTCTGCATAAATGATTCTATCGGGCGCTGAGAGTTTGGCGGTTTTCGTGCCTTTATCTGTCAAATTCATGGCTAAACCCTTATAAACAGATGAGAAACCTCGGCACATAGTAGCAGCAAATACTAATTTACATTCTTAAGGAGGTACTATTTACCGATTGAATTAAACAATCAACATCCAGCACTACGCCTAACTAATAGATTAATTAAAAAAGTTAGATAATTTTATAAAAATAATTAAAAACCAAACTAGCAAACAATTAACAAGTAAATCATTCCTAACAAGCGTCTCCATAAACTTGTATTTTCCATCCAAACAAAAAGAGCGCTGAAGCACGCTACTGCTCCAACGCCCTGCTCAACACGCGCCAAACAACGCTACATCCAAACTGCTCACTTCAACTTATTGATCTTGTCGTTCAAGGTTGCTGCCGATAACTCCCCTGCCCGCACATCCACCAAACGGCCCTGCTCGTCCAGGAACAAGGTGGTTGGCAAGCCTCGGCTACGTACGGCCTGGCCCAGTTTCATTTGTGGGTCACGCCACATATTGCCCAGCTCCAGGTTCTCGTCCATCAGGTACTTCTGGATTTCACCCAGTTCCTCACCCTGATTCGCAAACACAATATTGACATCCGAACGGCTGGACTGCACCTGCTTGAAAGCCGGCATTTCTCGACGACAAGGAGGACACCAACTGGCCCACAGATTGACGACCGTCACCTTCCCCTGATATTGATCCAGGCTCTGCGGCGCGCTGAAATCAGCCTGCATGGGGATCAGGTCTATTTCGGGCAATGGCATGGTCGGCTCTACACCGCCTCGGCCGACTGCCACCATGATCAAAGAAAAAGCGGCTACACCCACGGCCAGGCCGCCGGACACGGCTGGCAGCATCGCCTTATCACGCAGCACACGCCACAGCACATAAAACCAGCCTGCCGTCACAGCGGCAGGGATCATCAGGCCACCGTCACGCAGATCCAGCCAGTGCAATGGCTCGCTTTGGTAGAACTCCCACTGCTGAATCAGAAAGCCCAAACGTCCAACCAGCACGCCCAAAATAATCGCCCGCCACAAGACCGATTCGGCCCGGGTCTGCCTGCGTCTATCCAGCCAGGCGGCCAGAAACAACCCCAGTAATGCCGCGACCATAAAAGCAAACAAAGAGGTGGCAAAGGTAAAGGGGCCGAGCTGTATGCTTTGCATAAACATCAATCCTGACAAGACCAAGTAAAAAGAGACCCGCCATAAGCGGGTCGGGGCAATAAAGACAGACAGCGGCGCGGCTAAAAGATTCCCTGAGTCAGGAGGCCTTGCCCAAGATCTGCATGAATTGACCCATTTTCGTGTGGCACTTGATACCGGGTTCCAACTCTACCCCACTGCTGACATCGATGGCATACGGGCGGTGCAAGGCCACTCGCTCAGCCACATTGTCAATACGCATCCCTCCGGCCAGAACCAAGGGAGGAAGGCCATCCTGGTCTTGCAGACGTGCTTGCAAACCTTGAATCAGTTCGGGATCAAAGGCCGTGCCGGTACCACCGTAGGCATCGTGATAACCATCCATCAACCAGGCGCGTGCATCGCGATAATTCAGGCACTGTTCCAGCAAACCGTCCACTGTATCCAGACCGGGCGCGCCCACCCGAAAAGCCTTGATATAGGGATGTGCGTAGCGCCGGCACTCTTGCGGGCTTTCTTCACCGTGAAATTGCAGCAAATCGGGTTGTACCTGTTCCAGAATTTCCCGCACAACGTTCTCGGAGGCATTCACGAACAGGCTGACCACCTGCACAAACGCCGGCACACGGGCGCGCAAGGAGACAGCGTGCTCCGTGCTTAACATGCGAGCACTTTTCGGGTAGAAAACAAACCCCACTGCATCTGCGCCCAACTGCACGGCAGCATCGATATCCTGCGCTCGGGTAAAGCCACAAATCTTGACTCGGGTACGGCTGAACATCGCACATCCTCGAATAAAAAACGGGGGCCAGATGCCCCCGTGTGAATCATAACGCGTCCTTACTGGAAACTGCTGGCGGCATCATCCATTCCAAATCCATAGCTGTCAGAACCATAGGTCGATTCTGTACCGAACTGAATTTGTGAATCATCCAGCAAAACTTCGCCATGCTTGTAATGTGTGACTAAGCCGGGGAAGGTCAAAACAGCAGCCACCATCAACAATTGAATGATAATAAACGGCACTGAGCCCCAATAAATATCAGTCGTCGACACACGCTTGATACGCTCGCCCGTCACCTTGTCGGTATAGTCATCTTTGGGGGCCACCGAGCGCAGGAAAAACAACGCGAAGCCAAAAGGCGGGTGCATGAAGGAGGTCTGCATATTGACCGCCAACAAAACACCGAACCAGATCAGGTCAATGCCCATCTTGTCAGCAATTGGCCCGAGCAGCGGCACAATAATAAAGGCCAGCTCGAAAAAGTCGAGAAAGAAAGCCAGCAGGAAGGTCAGAATACTGACAATGATCAGGAAGCCCCATTCCCCACCGGGCATGTCGATCAAGAGGTGCTCGACCCACAGGTCACCATTGATGCCGCGAAAGCTCAGACTAAAGACGGTCGAACCCACCAGAATGAAGACCACAAAGCACGATAGGCGGGTCGTCGATTCCATGGCCTGACGCAGCAGCTTCCAGGATAAGCGGCCACGCGTAACGGCCATGATGATGGCCCCCACCGCCCCCATCGCCCCGCCCTCGGTGGGGGTAGCCACACCAATAAAGATGGTGCCCAACACCAGGAAGATCAGGAACAGCGGTGGCACCATCACGAAAATCACGCGCTCGGCGATTTTGGACAGCATGTTCAGCTTGAGCAACTTGTTGATCAGCGCGATCACCCAGGCCGTTACCCCCCACAACAGCATCAGCACGACGATGTGCTCGTCCATGGGGATATTGGGGTGAGTGGCAAAATAGTGCTGCGAACCAAAGTAGGCCACGGCCGATGCCACAATGCTCAAGACGATCAGCGAGGTCAAACCACGGCTGCCATTAGGCTCCACATACACACGGGCCTCAGGCGGCAAGGCAGGAGCCGACTTGGGCTTGATGTAGGACATCACCACAATGTACAGAACATAGGTCGCCACCAACAGCAGACCGGGCAGCATGGCACCTCGGTACATATCACCGATGGAGCGCCCCAGTTGGTCAGCCAGAATAATCAGTACGATGGAAGGCGGGATGATTTGCGACAGCGTGCCCGAGGCTGCAATCACCCCTGTGGCTAACTTGCGGTCATAGCCATAGCGCAACATGATGGGCAAAGAGATCAAGCCCATGGAGATCACGGAGGCCGACACCACACCCGTCGTAGCAGCCAACATGGCACCGACCAGCACCACGGCAATGGCCAGACCACCACGCAAAGGACCAAATAGCTGACCAATGGTATCGAGCAGATCCTCCGCCATCCCTGAGCGCTCTAAGATCAGCCCCATTAAGGTAAAGAAGGGAACCGCCAGCAAGGTATCGTTCTCGACAATACCAAATACCCGTTGAGGCAAGGCCTGGAATAAGGCCGGCTGCATCATGTCCAGTTCAATGGCGACCAGACCATATAAAATCCCGATTGCCGACAAGGTGAAGGTAACGGGAAAACCCAATAGCAAAAACACGATCAGGTTAAAGAACATGATCGGAGCCAGATTATCAACCAGAAATTCCATTGTTACTGGCCCTTAGAAACAGAGGTTGTTGCTTCGTTTGCCTGGGCAATCTGACGAATTTCCTGGGCAAGTTCTTCTTCTGCGCTCAGCCCACCATTCCTTAATAAGGGGTTGGGACAGACACCGCGCAAAAAGCCTATGCATTTGATCAGGTGGGACACACCGGCCAAAGCCAATAAGGCAAAACCAATGGGGATCAGTAACTTGACAGGCCAACGCACCAGCCCACCCGTATTGGAGGACTGCTCGTTCAGCACATAGGACTGCTCAAAAAACGGAATAGAGAGCCAAAAAATCAGCAAGGTTGCGGGCAGAAGGAAAAAGATCACGCCAATAATATCGATCCAGACCTGAACACGCGGCGGAAAACGTTCCGCTAACGCATCCACCCGTACATGTTCATTCACAAAGAAGGTATAACCGGCCGCCAGCAAGAAAATGGCACCGAACAAATACCACTGCAATTCCAGCCACTGATTGGAGCTGATGCCATACACCTTGCGAACGATGGCGTTAATAGCACTGACCAACACCACGATCAGGGTTAGCCAGGTCACGGACTTACCAACGACCGTATTCAGACGGTCGATCAAACTAGACAATCGTAAGAAAAATTTCATGGCCTTGCTCAGGATATGGTCGCCTTCTGGATTCGCTTGTGGCTCATGCTCGAAGGTGGTCGGCCTTATACAGATAAGAATGTAAGAAACAAAATGGCTTCACATTTTATACGATTCAAGCATGTGAAGCCGGTTCGAATACCGGGGATAAACCCTTTAGACACGGGCTAAATCATGATTTTTCTGAGACCGTTTCAGCAAATCGCAAGCCACTTAATTCATAGAGCAAATCGTAGGGATTGCGGGTAGGAATATCAAACTGCTGGGGGTAATCTACCCCGGCCAGATACAGACCACTGGCATCGAACGTCGGAGCCGATAAGCGGCGATCGCGCTGCGCCAATAAATGCAAAACCCAATCTGGCGGCTGTCGGCCTTGGCCGATATAAATCAGCATACCCATCAGGTTGCGAATCATGTGATGCAAAAAAGCATTGGCGCTGAAACGGAACAGGAAAAAATCGCCCTGCTGCTCGATATGAATGTGCGACATGGTACGCACCGGGCTGGCCGCCTGACATTGCGAGGAACGAAATGCACTGAAGTCGTGCTCGCCCACCAGATGCCGGGCGGCCTCTTGCATCAGGGCCAGGTCCAAAGGACGAAAAACCCAGGCCACTCGGCCATGCAATAAGGGGGAACGCACCCGGTGCTGACGCAGCAGATACACGTAGTGACGACCTTGGGCCGAGAAGCGTGCATGAAATTCATCCGGCACTTCGCGTGCCCATTGCACGGCAATGGAATTCGGCAGCAAGGCGTTCAAGCCGCGCACCCACGACTCCAGGCTGCGCTCGGCAGCCGTGTCCAGATGAACTACTTGATTGAGGGCATGAACGCCGGTGTCGGTGCGACCGGCGCAGATCGTAGAGACAGGCTGGGCCGTAAAACGGCGCAGTGCCTGCTCCAGAACATCTTGAACGGTGTTGCCACCGGCCTGACTTTGCCAACCCAGCCAGGGCGTCCCTTCATAGCAGACACCCAATGCAATACGTCTCATGGTGGGTTTGCCTTACTGACGAACGGGAGGCTCGTCCGAAGGCGGCTGATCCAGGTCCAGATTGATTTTTTCCAGTTTTTCCCGAACCATCGCTTCGCTAACGGGTGCGGGCGAGTCATCGCCATGGCGATTTTCGGTATTGGCACGGCGCAACACCCAGGTCACCAGGACCACAATTAACGCCAGTACTACGGCCATCACGGCCAACATATGTTCTTGAATCCAGGACACGGTCTTTTTTGCCTTGTTAACTGCACCGGCCATCTTGCCCTGCTCGGGCTCAGATGGTGCGGAAATCGCTCCTGCCACGGCGGCAGAAGAAGCGGCGCCCGAAGCGCCAGAATGCGTGTTGCCCGTAGCAGCATCGCTACCGGCATCCCCCAGACCCAGCTCTTGCGCCGAATCCAGGATTAAATCTTTAGCGGCCTCGCCTTGGGACTGCAAGGCACGGCCCAGGGTGGAGACATTCTCTTCCAGTTGCGAGACACGGTCGCCCGTCTCGCGCAGTTGATGCTGCAATTGCTGCTTGGCGTCACGGGCTTGCGTCCCTGCCGACAAGAGCAAACGATCCTGGCCTTGCGCCTGAGCTCCCGGCTCGCCTGAACCCGTTTGCGCCACACCCTGGGAGGCATCAGCCTGATCCTGGCCCTCCTGCGCCGCAGAGCGCAACGCTTGGGCCTGATCGACATAGAGGCGACGAGCTTGAGCATCGTCTATGGACAACATCGCCGCCACATCGGGAATCTGTAAGGTTTGGCCCGCCTTTAGGCGGTGCATATTCTGCTTGATGAACGCATTCGGATTCTGCTTATGAACCGCCATCATCCACTGATAGGCACTGACACCATCCACGGCATGGCGACGCGCCAAGGCATGCAAGGTATCGCCGGATTTCACGCGTACCGCGCTTTGTGCCTTCACATTGGATGGAGTGGTCGAACCGGAAACCTGCACAGACACCGGCGCCTGATGGCCTGCCTGTGTTTGAGTCACCGCTTTGACAGCCACCGGAGCCGGAGCCAGCACGCTGACCTGATGCAGGAACTGTCCGCTATCACTTTGAATCTGCAAGAGCACATCGGCCACAGAACCGGAGAACATCTGCTCGGAAGAGAGCCGAATGCGTCGTACTTGCCCTTGCTCGTCACGCTCGATCACGGTCTTCAGGGAATTCAGATCAACCGGAGGGGTCAAGCCAGCCTGCTGCCAGACCGACAAGGGAGCAGGTGCCACTTTCAGAGACAGGCTTTCTTCCGGACTGATCTGTCGAATACCCACATCCAGCTTGAAAACCTGATTGGGAGCCGACACCAAACGACTATGGCCAATCTCCAAAGCGCAAACCGGTGCGGCCGCCAGCATCCCGGCCACTAGCAGGGCCGAACCCAGCGTACGTACGGGATGAAGGCGGCCAACCATGATTAGAGCTCGCCCAAAGCAATACGCAACATGCGGCGCAGCGGTTCAGCTGCGCCCCACAGCAACTGGTCGCCAACCGTGAAGGCGCTCAGGTACTCGGGACCCATGTTCAGCTTGCGCAGACGCCCCACAGGGATATCCAGCGTGCCAGTCACGGCAACCGGAGTCAGCGAATCTACCGTGGCTTGACGCTCGTTAGGAATGACTTTGGCCCACTTGGAACCTTCAGCCAGGATATCGGTGATCTCGTCCAGCGGTACATCACGAGTCAGCTTGATGGTCAGAGCCTGGCTGTGGCAACGCATGGCACCGATACGCACGCACAGACCGTCGATAGGAATATGCTTGTCCTGCGCACCACGGCCCAGGATCTTGTTGGTTTCCACGCCGCCTTTCCACTCTTCACGCGTCATGCCATTGCCCAGGTCAGAGTCGATCCAGGGGATCAGACTGCCGCCCAGCGGAACGCCGAAGTTTTTCTGCGGCAGATTGGAATCGCGCTGTGTCTGCAAGACACCACGGTCGATATCCAGAATGGCCGATGCAGGATCGTCCAGCAGGCTGGAGACGGACTGATTGATCAGACCGAACTGAGTCAGCAGTTCGCGCATGTGCTGTGCACCACCGCCCGACGCCGCCTGATACGTCATGCTGGTCATCCACTCAACCAGATTCTGGTTAAACAGACCGCCCAGACCCATCAGCATGCAGCTGACCGTACAGTTACCGCCGATGAATTGCTTGCCACCGTTGGCCAGCGCCGCATCAATCACAGGACGATTGATCGGGTCCAGCACAATCACGGAGTTTTCATCCATGCGCAGCGTGCTGGCCGCGTCAATCCACAAACCATTCCAGCCGGCGGCACGCAGCTTGGGGTAGATCTGGCTTGTGTAATCTCCACCCTGGGCGGTCACAATAATGGGCAGCTTTTTCAAAGCGTCAATATCGTGGGCGTCCTGCAAAGGGCCAGCGCCGTCAGCCCACGAGGGAGCTGCGCCGCCAGCATTGCTAGTCGAGAAAAACACCGGCTGAAAAAGGGAAAAATCGCCTTCGTCGCGCATGCGCTGCATGAGCACGGAGCCCACCATCCCACGCCAGCCGACCAAACCTACCGCTTGAGTCATAGTAGTACCACCTGGATATATAAAAAAATAAAACGATAGAAGATACTATCGCAAAGCCTTGAGCACTGCATCCCCCATAGCACTGGTGCTCAGCAATTGACAACCGTCTTCGTAGATGTCGCCGGTACGCAAACCTTGTTCGAGCACGCTGGCAACCGCTGCTTCGATACGTTTGGCCTGGTCTTCTGCATTGAGCGAGTAGCGCAGCAACATGGCAGCGGACAAAATGGTGGCCAAAGGATTGGCTTTGTCCTGACCGGCGATATCGGGTGCCGAGCCATGGCTGGGTTCGTACAAACCTTGCTGGGATGCGTTCAGAGATGCCGAGGGCAACATGCCGATGGAGCCTGTCAACATGGCCGCTTCATCCGATAGGATATCGCCAAACAGGTTGCCTGTGACAATCACGTCGAATTCTTTTGGTGCGCGCACCAATTGCATGGCGGCATTGTCCACGTACATGTGGCTCAATTCCACGTCCGGATACTCACGGGCCACATCAATCATGATGTCGCGCCAGAACTGGGATGTTTCCAGCACATTGGACTTGTCCACGCTGCACAAACGCTTTTGACGTTTTTGTGCGGCCTGGAAACCCACGTGGGCAATACGGCGCACTTCGCTTTCGGCATAGTGCATGGTGTCAAAACCCTGACGCTCGCCAGCAAAGTTGCCCTCTTCCACGGTACGCACACCGCGCGGCTGACCGAAGTAGATATCGCCCGTCAGTTCACGCACGATCAGGATATCCAGACCGGATACGACTTCTGGTTTCAGGGTGGAGGCGTTAGCCAGTTGCGGGTACAGAATGGCGGGACGCAGATTGGCGAACAGGCCCATGGCACGACGCAGGCCCAAAATAGCTTGCTCGGGACGCAGGTGGCGCTCCAGCGAATCGTATTTCCAATCACCCACAGCCCCGAACAACACGGCGTCGGAGCGTTGGGCCAGGCTCAGTGTTTCAGGTGGCAGAGGATGGCCGTGCAGGTCGTAAGCGGCGCCGCCCACCGGAGCCACGGTCATTTCCAGATCCATGCCCAGAGCGCCCAGTACGCGCTGAGCCTGTTCGGTAATCTCGGGACCGATGCCGTCACCGGGCAATACTGCGATTTTATGAGTCATGATGAGTAGGACGTAAAAATTAGAGAGTAAGAGTGAAGAGCGCCGGCCCGACGACCGAAGCATCTTGGCCGCCATAGGCAGGCCGCAACAGCGAGGCTTCTACAAGGCCGGCACCCATGTTCAAGGTTGGCCGACCAACCAAGGGTGGCGGGCCAGACGCTCGGCCTCGTACTGACGGATCATGTCCGCTTTCTGTAAGGTCAGACCAATTTCATCCAGGCCATTCAAGAGGCTGTGCTTGCGCGAGGCATCAATGGTGAATGGCAACTCCCGACCTTCAGGTGTGATGACGCGCTGCTCGGCCAGATCAATACGCAGCTTGTAGCCGGGAAAAGCTTTGACCTCATCGAACAGTCGGGCAACATCCAGCTCGTTCAGGACAATAGGCAGCAAGCCGTTCTTGAAGCTGTTGTTAAAGAAAATATCGGCGAAAGACGGCGCAATGATGGCGCGAAAACCATATTGCATCAGCGCCCAGGGTGCGTGCTCGCGGCTGGAGCCACAGCCAAAGTTCTTACGCGCCAACAGCACAGAAGCGCCCTGGTAGCGGTCCTGGTTCAGCACAAAATCCGGGTTCAGCGGACGGCGGGAATTATCCATGCCGGGTTCACCGTGGTCCAGATAGCGCAGTTCGTCAAACAAGTTGGGGCCAAAGCCGGTGCGCTTGATGGATTTGAGGAACTGCTTGGGGATGATCAAGTCCGTATCCACATTCTCCCGATCCAAGGGAGCGACCAGACCTTCATGAGTAGTAAATGCTTGCATGGTGTGGATTTCCTCAGTTGAACGAACGCACGTCGACAAAATGGCCAGCAATAGCGGCGGCAGCCGCCATGGCTGGGCTGACCAGGTGGGTACGACCACCCTGCCCCTGACGTCCTTCAAAGTTACGGTTGGAGGTCGAAGCGCAACGCTCGCCAGGTTCCAGACGGTCGGCGTTCATGGCCAGGCACATGGAGCAGCCGGGCTCACGCCATTCAAAACCGGCATTCAGGAAAATCTTGTCCAGACCTTCTTGCTCGGCCTGACGTTTCACCAGACCGGAGCCAGGAACAATCATGGCTTGCTTGACGTTGGAAGCCACTTTACGACCCTTGGCTACGCTGGCGGCCGCACGCAAGTCTTCAATCCGGGCATTGGTACAGGAGCCAATGAATACGCGATCAATGCGAATATCGGTCAAAGGCATATTGGGCGTCAGGCCCATGTATTCCAGGGCGCGTTCCATGCCGTTGCGGGCAACGTCGTCCTTTTCCTTGTCTGGATCCGGTACGCGGCTGTCGATAGGCAACACCATTTCCGGTGACGTGCCCCAGGTCAACTGAGGGGTGATCTGACTGGCGTCGATACGGATCACGCGGTCAAATTCGGCGCCTTCATCGGTATGCAAGGTGTTCCAGTAGGCCACGGCTTGATCCCACAACACGCCTTTGGGCGAGTAAGGACGGCCACGCAGGTACTGAATGGTCTGTTCGTCCACCGCCACCATGCCCGAACGCGCACCGGCTTCAATCGCCATATTGCACACGGTCATGCGGCCCTCCATGGACAAGGCGCGAATCGCCGAGCCGCCGAACTCAATGGCATAGCCTGTACCACCGGCCGTCCCGATCTGACCGATCACATACAAGATCAGGTCTTTGGCGGTACAGCCAAAAGGCAGCGTGCCGTCCACCTGGATCAGCATGCTTTTGCTTTTCTTCATCAGCAGAGTCTGGGTGGCCAGCGTGTGCTCCACTTCCGATGTGCCGATACCAAAAGCCAAAGCGCCCACGGCTCCGTGCGTGCTGGTGTGGGAGTCACCACAAACCACCGTCATGCCGGGCAAGGTGGCGCCCTGCTCGGGGCCAACAATGTGCACAATGCCCTGACGCACGTCGTTCATGCGGAACTCGGTAATACCGAACTCTTCACAGTTGGCGTCCAGGGTATCAACCTGCAGGCGCGAGATCGGATCTGTAATGCCGTTCTGGCGGGAAGTGGTGGGAACGTTGTGGTCCGCCACAGCCAGGTTGGCACTGATGCGCCACGGCTTGCGGCCAGCCAGTGTCAGACCTTCAAAGGCTTGGGGGCTGGTCACTTCATGCAGCAAGTGGCGATCAATGTAGATCAAACAGGTGCCATCCGCGTCCTGATGCACGACGTGTTCGTCGAACAACTTATCGTATAAAGTTTTTGCCATTGCGCTCTCGCGATTCAGTTAAGACGACAACCCGCACAGAGCAGGCTGCATATAAATTTTTTCTTATTATGACAGGCGCAGTAACTGGGACAAGGACATTCACTATCCTAGTATTAGAACTACCAGGATAGCCAAATAAAGAAAAAGCCTAGCAATCTCAACATGATCGAAGGCCCTACTGGCCCGACAGCGCACGGCCGGCATCCGGTCACCGGGGCACAACTGATATTTACTGATTTCCAGTCATCAATGACTAGGGCATTACTCATGCATAATCGGTCAGTAAAGCACGTGGCCTGGAGGAATAAGCAGGCTGCTAAAAACCGGAAGAATCAAGCATCGCTAAAGAACGGTAGCTTGCTCCCCCCTTGTCTTACTTTCGATTGGATACGCCATGAGTACACTTCGCCTTCCCTACGACACCCTGTCTCCCAAAGCCTATCAAGGTCTGCTGCAAACGAAGCTGGCATTGGACAAAAGCAGCCTAGGTAAAGAGCTGATTGAGCTGGTGAACCTGCGAATTTCACAAATCAATGGCTGCTCCTTCTGCCTGGAGATGCACGCCTCATCCCTACGCAGCTCGGGCGTGGCCAATGCCAAGATAGACAGCCTGGCAGGCTGGCGCGTTAGCACGCACTTTAACGAACGCGAACGTGCGGCCCTGGAATGGACGGAATCGGTGGTGGATATCGCCCACACCCATGCCGCGGACGAGCACTTCGAGCCATTAAAAGCCCATTTCAGTGAGGCAGAGATCTCAGACCTGACTTTTGCGATTGCCTTGATGAGCGCCTTCAATCGTCTCGCCATCAGCATGCGCAGGTAAACGCGAGGAATGATTCTGCAACGGCAAGAAGCAAGATACCTACGCCACAACCCGCTTCAGTCCATCGGTGCCCGATAAATATCGCTGCACTACGTCGAGCTTGAACCGCTCGTCGTACTTCGCCATGTCATAACCCCCGAAAGTTGGAGTAATGTCCAAGCTTCGGGGGTCAATTCAGGGGCGGCTCCCCAGTCTGCAGGAATGCGTTTACTTCAGATCGGCCTTCAGGGTTTCCAGGGCCGCTACAGCGCACGCTTCGTCCAGGTGGCCGCCAGGCGCACCGCCCACGCCGATGGCGCCTATCGTGTCATTGCCGACCTTGACCGGCACGCCGCCGCCCAGCAGCAAAAAACCCTGGATATCACCCAGATTGGCGGCGCCAGCATTTTTCTGCGAACCCTCCAGCATGGCACTGGTCAAGCTACGGGCCGAAGCGGACGTATAGGCCTTGTCGATACTGGCATTGACCGTATGCGAACCGGCCTGATCAGCGCGTTGGAACGCACGCAGCACGCCGGCACGGTCAACCACAGCCGCCGCTACGTTGTAGCCTTTGGCCGAACATTGCTTGACGGTTTCGGCAGCCAGACGATTAGCCAGATCCAGGGAGATGTTTTTTTCGGTCAGCACACCCTGGGCCTGGGCGGCACCAGCGGCGAACAACAAAGCCATCAGAAGGGAAGAGCGCAACATAGCAGTAATCTCCATTTATCAGTTCCGACACCATTGTCGGCATGGAAAAACTATACTTGCGCCGCCCGCACGGGACTATTCGGACGCTTACCCTCGCCTCTACGTAGTTTTACGGAGAGGCACTCACCAAGCTGGCGTAATACCGAATCAGTTGGGCCAGGTTATCGACCTGCAGTTTGGCAAACAGGTTGGCGCGATGCGTTTCAACCGTACGGGGCGACAGCGACAGCGCCCGACCTATCTCCTTATTGGTCAGGCCCTCGACAATCAGCGCCAGCACCTCGCGTTCGCGTTCGGACAAGCTGGTGTAGCGCTCACGCGCCCATTGATCGGCCGCAAGGCGCTCACGGCGGCGCACGTGCTGGCGCACAGCTTGCTGTACCGCGTCCAGCAGAACATCGTCACCGACCGGTTTTTCCAGGAACTCGACGGCGCCCACCTTGAAGGCGCGCCTGCACATGTCTACCGTGCCGTGCCCGGTCAACAGAATGATGGGCTGGTCCACGCCTTGTTCGACCAAAGTATCGAGCAAGGTCAGTCCGCTGATGCCAGGCATGCGCACATCAAGAATCAAGGCCCCGATAGACTGCCGATCGAAAGACTCCAGAAACTGCTGCGGATCCGCCCAGGTCTGCACCCGCAGCCCTACCGTGCCGATCAGCAAGGCCAGACTTTGACGCACGGCGGCGTCATCGTCCAGCAGATGGATCAAGGGCGATAAGCTGGGGCCATTTTCGGTCGGGTTCATGATGATTCTTCGTCCACTCGTTGCAGTTCCAGCGCAAACACGGCCCCTCCCATGGGATCGTTGAACGCTGTCAAACCACCGCCCATGGCCTGAGCCAGGGACTCACTCAGGCTCAAGCCCAGGCCCAGGCCGTCGGAGCGCGTCGTAAAAAAGGGCTCGAACACGCGATCCAGATGCTGCGGGTCGATTCCCGGGCCGTTGTCACGCACGGTCAAGACCACGCGCCCTTGTCGCGGCAGCACCTCGATCCAGATACGCGGATGACTGATCTGGGCGGCGCCCAAGGCGGATACGGCATTATTGAGCAGATTATGAATTATCTGTCCCAGCGCCACGGGCTCGCCGACCACATCGACATCATGTGGAGGAAGACGTTTCTCCAGGGTAATGCCATGCCGTTCCAACTCCGGCATCAGCAAGTGCACAGACTCCTCCAGCACCTGGGTCAAGGACAACGGGTAGCACTGATCAGCCAGCCCGCTTTCACGCAGGCTGTGCCGCAGACGCGTCAGCACGCTGGCCGCCCGCCTGATCTGCTCCACCGAATGTGCCATGGCCTCACGCGCAGGCTCCAGGTCGGGGGGGTCTTCCTGCAGCAGGCGCAGACTGGCTTGGGTATTAGCCAATACGGAGGTCAAAGGCTGGTTCAATTCATGCGCCAGACCCGCGGCCATTTCGCCGAGCGAATTCAAGCGGCCCACCTGCCCGATACGCAGCAGCTCCTGCGCGCGCAAGGTCTGCTCACGTTGCTTGCGCACATAGATGATCAGCGCCACCAGCAAGGCGCTGGCCAGCGCGAACAGCGCCACTTGCCCCCAAGGCAGGTCGGCATAGCTCACGACACGACGCGTGTGCAATTGAAAACGCTGGCTGGGGGAGGCCAAGGTCTTGCCAGACTGAAACACCACAGGCCCGGCATGGTCCAACCCCGGACTGATCACCCATTGTTGATCCTGCCACTCCAGCACCACGCGCACCGGGCTGCCATTACGCCGGAAAGGCCATTCGTCCCAGGCGATGGCGGCATTCAAGTCCAGCAGCACGGCAAAGCTGGCCGGGTGCGCCGCCGCCAGCAGGACATACCGCCCCTGTGCCAGTCGCACGTCCGTCAATACGGCACGCTCGGTCTTCAAGGACTGCAACTGCGCCTGCTGCCACTGAGGATTGGCCCACGCGATATCGCTCTCTTCGCGATAGATCGCCATGACCTGGGGAAACATGGCTTCCAGCGCTCCCAGACGTTCAATGCGCTGCACAGGCGGCTGCAACAGAGCCAGCATCTGCAAAATGGCGTCATGCTGGGCAAGACGCTGACCCAGCAGCCGGTAGGCAATATTGCTTTGCACCGTGAACGCCTCCTGTTGCCGCGCCAGTTCAGCGCGCGTCAACACGGTGGCACCGGCCAAGGACAGGCCGAGCCAGATCAAAAAACCATACAGAAAGGTACGATGGCGCGATCTCATGGGTGCATTTTGAGGATGGGAAGCAATCAGGTAAATAGGCCAACTGGTTGATAAAACCAGGGTTTCCTATATTAAACAATGCCCCTGTCCCGCACCGTTGCGAGCGGTAAGCCCTGGGTCCGCAAGGCCGGCGGCAGCTTCTGCGAGCGCACGTGTCAAGGACCGTCGGCCAAGGGCAGGCCTGCACTGCAAAAACCTAAGGTCAGCCCAATTTTTGCAAGATAATCGATACGGAATAAAGTAAGCCTGCTTAAATCTATCCGGAGTCTATACGGGGACATCTGTTCCCGCTCCATGATGAGAGCGACGCTTGGCAATCCTCAAAAAAGCCTCATCAAGGGCATTCTTCATTTCAAATTCGACTTCAAAAAATCAGCCTTTCACGGCTTAGCCGCCTGCTGATACAAAGGCATGACCCGCTCCGAGATTGCCTGTAAATCTGCAATCCGGGTTGAAGAAGCCGGATGGGTAGACAAAAATTCCGGCTGACTTCTACCCTGCTCCAAGGCTCCCATCTTCTGCCACAAAGTCACTGCCGCACGCGGGTCGTAGCCTGCTCGCGCAGCCAGCTCAACACCAATCAAATCCGCTTCGGACTCATGGGTGCGGCTATTGGGCAACTCAAACATCACTTCGCTAAGCGTACCGCCCAGATCATTCACCGCTTGCACGCCGGTCAGGGCGGACAGGACAGTCAAGCCAAAGGAGGTCGCCATTTTCTGAGAAACCTGCTCACGCGAATGCTCGCGCAAGGCGTGGGCCATTTCATGGCCAATGACGGCTGCCAGTTCCGCGTCCGTGGGTTGAATCCGTTTGATCAAACCACTGAAAACCGCCATCTTGCCACCCGGCATGCACCAGGCATTAACCTCGTCCTCATTGATGACGTGAACTTCCCAGTTCCAGGAGCGGGCGTCCGCCCGGAAAACACCGACTTGGCCAATCAGACGTTGGGCAATGGTTTTGACCCGACGAGTCTGGGACGCGTTCGTATCCAACGCCTTTTTCTGCCGCGCCTGAGACAGCACCTGAGCATAATTCTGGGCGGCCACCTGATTCAGCTCGGCTTCGGACACCAGATTGGAAATGAACTGTTTACGCTCAACCCCCACCGCCCCGCTTTGCGTGGTCTGCACCGAGGCGCAGCCCGTCATGGCCAGTATCAAACCGGCTGCCAAAAAGCGTTTTCCTGTCGCCATACCTTTCATGCTCAGCTCCAAAAAACAAATCTGACAAGAAGATGAAGTGCTAGGCCCCTGCGCAAACCCTCAGGCTCAGACACCGCACTGCGAGCGATGACGCAGGCAATGATCCATCAGCACAATCGCCAACAGGGCTTCGGCAATCGGTGTAGCACGAATGCCCACACAAGGATCGTGGCGACCCAGTGTCTGCACCTCGACCGCTTCGCCCGCACGGTTCACAGAAGGACGCAGGGTGCGAATGCTGGCGGTCGGCTTGATCGCCAGGGAAACCGTCACGGCTTGCCCGGACGAAATACCGCCCAGCACACCACCGGCCTGATTGGTCTTGAAACCGTCCGGATACAGCGCGTCACCGTGCTCCGAGCCTTTTTGCGTGATGCAATCAAAGCCAGCGCCAATGGACACACCTTTGACGGCATTCAACCCCATCATGGCGTGGGCGATATCGGCATCCAGACGGTCGTAAATAGGCTCGCCCCAACCGGCAGGTACGCCTTCGGCCACCACTTCAATACGGGCGCCAATGGATTCACCTTCTTTGCGCAGCTCATCCATATAGGCTTCCAGCTGCGGCACCACGTCCAGATCCGGCGCGTAAAAAGGGTTTTGCTCGACCACATCCCAGCTTTTAAAAGGAATCGCGATAGGACCCAGTTGGCTCATATAGCCGCGAATCTTTACGCCAACGTGCTCGGCTAGCCATTTCTTGGCAATCGCACCGGCTGCGACGGTAGGTGCAGTCAGACGGGCCGAGGAACGACCACCGCCGCGCGGGTCACGGTTCTCGAACTTCTTCCAGTAGGTGTAATCGGCGTGTCCGGGGCGAAAGGTGTCCAGCAAATTGCCGTAATCCTTACTGCGTGCATCGGAATTACGAATCAGCAGGCTAATGGGCGTGCCCGTTGTACGGCCTTCGTAAATGCCGGACAGGATTTCCACCTGATCAGGCTCGCGGCGCTGAGTCACGTGGCGCGAGGTGCCAGGACGGCGGCGATCCAGTTCAAACTGAATATCCTGTTCAGACAGCTCCAGGCCCGGAGGGCAGCCATCAATCACTGCGCCAATCGCTGGACCATGAGATTCGCCGTAATTCGTGACGCGGAAACTTTTACCTAGAGTATTGCCGGACATAGAGAGAGTGAACGCAAAGAAAGGGGGGGAAATAAAAGACAGGCACGATTATGGCATTGTTCCCGAATCCGGACATGTTCTGCATCGCACCGGGTTTTTTTAGGAAGAGCAGCTGACTGCCAGCTCCGCACTGCCCTCAGGTGGCGGCATGGTATAAGCCTCAAAGCCGGCCCGCTCGGTGTAGGGATCGCGCAGCAACATCAGCAAGGTATCGATTTCGCTGGCATCGTCCTTGGCAGCGGCCTGAATGGCCTGCTCGGCCAAGTGGTTACGCAGCACATACAAGGGATTGACGCGATTCATAGCCTCGCGCTGCTCTGGCGTGTCAGAGCCGTCCAGTGTCAGACGTTGGCTATAGGCTTGCCACCAAGCCTGAGCCTGATCTTCAGAACCTTCAAACAGGCTCAGGAAAGCCTCGGGCGCCTTGCTGGCCTGTGCCAGAGCACGGAAGGACAAGGTGAAATCCGCCCCGCTGTTATGCAGTAAGCGCCACCAATCATCGACCAGTTGGGCATCATCAGCCTGCCAGGTACGCAGGCCGAACTTGGCCTGCAAGTTGGCGTGATAGCGATTCAGAAAACTGGCTTCAAAGGTTTGCAGATGCGCTTTGACCGTTTCAACATCTGGCTCCAGCACCATCAAGGCGCTGGCCAGGCGGTACAAGTTCCAATGCACAACCGCAGGCTGCGCGTTCCAGGCATAACGGCCTTGGTTGTCGCTATGATTGCAGACGTGATTCACGCGGAATTGATCCATGAATCCGTACGGGCCGTAGTCAATGGTCAGGCCCAGAATGGACATATTGTCGGTATTCATGACGCCGTGACAAAAACCGACGGTTTGCCAGTCGGCCACCATCTGGGCGCTGCGGTGCGTGACTGCCTGCAAGAAACGGCAGACGCGCTCTTGCTCCGAATCGCCTTCGAGCAGCAGTTCCGGATAAAACTCTCGCAATACGTAGTCCAGCAACTCACGCACACGCGTGGCGTCATTAGCCCAATGCTCGAACGAGCCAAACCGTACAAAGCTGGGGGCAACACGGGTCACAATCGCGCCCGTTTCCACGGTCTCCCGGTACACAGGCGTATCCGAGGTCACCAGGGCCAAGGCCCGGCTGGTGGCAATACCCAAACCGGCCATGGCTTCACTGGCCAGATATTCGCGCACACTGGAACGCAGCACGGCACGGCCATCGCCCATACGGGAGTACGGGGTTTTACCGGCGCCCTTCAACTGCAATTCCTGCGGGCCCGTGGGCGTGTCGATTTGCCCCAGCAAATGTGCGCGGCCATCGCCCAATTGCCCAGCCCAGACACCGAACTGATGACCACTGTATACAGCCGACACCGTCAGGCCACCGGGCAAGGGAGCCTGGCCACTGACCACATCCAGGAACTCCTGCTCACCCAAACGGGAAACATCCAGGCCCAGTTGCGCCGCCAATTCTTTATTGACATGCAGCAAGCGGGCATTGGCCAAGGGTTGCGGCGGAACCGCCGTATGGAAAGCCGATGGCAGATCGGCAAAATGGTGACTGATGGCCAGGCCATCGAACAAGCTGGACATACAGACCCCCTTAGGCCGATTTGGCGGCTTTGGCAGCCTCGGCTTTTTCGGCCTTGCTACGCTGCTTGGCCGCTTTCTTGGCTGGCCAAAGATAGAAAATGGCGCAGAAATAATAAATCAGCGATAAGACAATTTCTGCCATCGCCCAGGGCAACACATCCGCCACCGGGTCAGACCAGGCACGCATGACCCCTTCTGCGAAATACAGCAGAATCATCATGGACGTCCATTGCAGGGTATACAAATTGCCCTTGAGCACGCTGCGCAGCGGCAGCACCAAAGGAATCACTTTCAGCACCAGCCAGGAGCCGCCGGGTTTCAAGGGCGCAAAATGAAGCTCCCAGGCCAGGCACAAAGCAATCAAGGCGACCAAAGCCAGGGCCGCCACTCGATGAAGTATGGGGTTTAAAGGTTCATGCATGCTGTTATTATCACCTGAACCCTGTCGAAAAGCAGCGTCCGCCGCATCAAACCGCTATGAAAAACGACGAGAACTTTCCTATGTCCTCTGAGCAAGCTGAACAAACAGACTTGAATCCAGAAAACATCGACCCTGCTTTGCGGCAGGAGCCCGCGCCCGCCCCCACTGCCAAGCACCATTTTTTAAGTGTGGCGCGCTTTGCCATCAAACGGGTGGCCGAAAAAGATCTGATGAAGGTGGCCTCCAGCCTGACCTACACCACCATTTTGGCCATTGTGCCCATGTTGACGGTGGTGCTGGCCTTGTTCACCGCTTTCCCCCTGTTTCAGGAATTTGAAAGTGCTCTGGAAGGGTTCTTGACCCGCAATCTGATGCCCGAGGTGGTATCAGAGAACATCATGCTGTATCTGAACCAATTTGCTGCCAAAGCCTCCGGCCTGACGGCAGTAGGTAGCTTGTTCCTGATTGTCACGTCCATCATGCTGATCATGACCATTGACGAGACCTTCAACAATATTTTCCAAGTTCATACGCAGCGCCCCCTGGGCCAGCGCCTGCTGGTGTACTGGGCCATTATCTCGCTAGGTCCGATTCTGACCGGTGCCAGCCTGTGGGCCACCACCATTCTGGCGCGGGAGTCCATGGGCTATATCGGCAACCTGTCTGGCATTGTCTCCTTTGCTCTGGCCTATGTGCCTTTCCTGTTTACGACCCTGGGTCTGACGGCGCTGTTTATGTATGTGCCCAACCGCCGCGTGTGGTGGCGTGATGCCCTGATCGGCGGGGTGGTCACTGCCGCCTTGCTGGAGTTGATGAAAGCCGGCTTTGCCTTTTACCTGACTCGCTTTCCCACCTACACGATTATTTACGGTGCCTTTGCCATCCTGCCGATCTTCCTGCTGTGGATTTATATCTCCTGGCTGATCGTCTTGCTAGGCGCTTCCATGGTGGCAATTTTGCCCGATTGGCGTGGACGTAACTGGGTCAAGACCAATGTGCCCGGCATCGCTTTTACCGATGCCGTCAACCTGCTCTATCAGTTGTGGCTGACCCGCCAGAACCAGCAAGGGCTTAGCGTACGTGAACTCAGCCACAAGCTGGAACGCGACCCGGACGAGCTGTACGTCATATTGTGCAAGCTCAAATCCATGGGGCTGATTGCTGACACCCAGCAAGACAGTGACGAGCAATGGGTGCTCAGTTGTGATTTGCGTCAAGTCAGCCTGAAACAACTGACCAACGCATTTTTGCTGGACCGCGCCCATACTCACGAGGGTCCGCTAGAATATGTATTCAATTATCTTTCTCAGTTTTTCGATCAGCGACTATCCAATCTGGAAGAACTGTTTGAGTCGCCGCAAGGCATTCTGACAGGACAACCAGCCATACTAAACGCCGATCCCGGTCAGGAGACCCAGTATGCTAAAAGTCAGTGAAATCCTGCGTGTCAAGGGAGACACGCTTTATACAGGCACCCCCGAAATGACCGTCGAAAAAGCGGTACAGAGCATGAGCGAGCTGGATATTGGTTCGCTGGTGATCATGGAACATGGTCAGTTGGTGGGTATGTTGACCTTTCGCGAGATCATTCGCCACTGGCACGCCCAGGGTAATAAAGCCCAGGGGTTTACCGTGCGCAGCATCATGGATGACGCCCCCGTCAGTGTGACCCCCAACACCAGCGCCGACGAAGTGCAGCGTCTGATGCTGAACAACCATGCACGCTACATGCCCGTAATGGATGGCCCGGTGCTGATGGGGGTTATTTCCTTCTTTGATATGGCGCGCGCCATTGTTCACGCCCAACAGTTCGAGAACAATATGCTCAAAGCCTATATACGCGACTGGCCTACCGATTCCGAGCAGGCCAGCGCGCCCTGATCCACCGAGCCCAGCCGCCTTTACTGTCGGCGCTGCAATTGCTCCCAGGCCTGCGCAAGCAGGCCTGGGTCGTTTTTGGCCAGCCAGGTGTGATCCGACAAGGTACGACGCCACTGGCGTGCGCCCTTCTTGCCGTGCGGCCAGCCCAGCATGCTCTTGATCACAATGCGCAACGGAACACCGGCCTGAACATGATGCCGCGCATACGCAATCATCTGTTCGACGACCGAATCTTCATCCAGCAGTACATCCTCGGGCCACAGGCGACGATGAATCTCACTTAATATCGCAGGCGTATGCCAGGCGGCCCGGCCCAGCATCACACCATCGAACTGTTCTTCCAACGCGACCGCTTGATCAGGCTCCTGAATGCCGCCATTCAAGATGAACCGTGCATCAGAAAAGTCCTTTTTCAGTTGCATGGCCATGTCATAACGCAAAGGTGGAATCTCCCGGTTGTCCTTGGGCGACAAGCCTTTCAAAACCGCATTGCGGGCATGCACCGTAAAGACACGACAACCGGCCTCGAACAGCGTCCCCACAAAATCTCGCACAAAATCATAGGACTCGTTGTAATCCAGCCCCAGCCTGTGCTTGACGGTAACAGGTACAGACACCGCGTCCTGCATGGCTTTCACACAGTCAGCCACCAATTGCGGCTCGTTCATCAAACAGGCACCAAAAGCGCCTTTTTGTACTCGCTCCGAGGGACAGCCGCAGTTCAGATTAATTTCGTCATAGCCCCACTTTTCACCGGCCAGGGCACTGGTGACCAAGGCGTCCCGATCGCTGCCACCCAGTTGCAAGGCCACCGGATGCTCGGCCTGATCAAAATCCAGATGGCGCGCCTGATCGCCGTGCGTCAACGCGCCGGTGGTGATCATTTCCGTAAACAGCAAGGCGCGCGGCGCCAGCAGTCGATGAAAAAAGCGGCTGTGGCGGTCAGTCACGTCAATCATGGGCGCCACACTCAAACGCCACATCTGGCTGTCCGGCATCACAAAATTAGTCATAAACAGGGAGCAAAGAGCCTGATAGCAGGCTTGGTAAAAAGGGAAAACACCCATTTTAATGGTTTCAGCCGACCACAGGATGAAGATAAAGCGCGGTAAATCGTCGCAAGGCCCCAAAAAACCGGCGCACTAGTCTAAAATCGGCCGTTTGACCTACTCGCGCGCCTAATAGTGCGCCAACAACCGGACCCTTACTGAAAGCATGGCTGTTTTTACTTCCGTCAGCGAACTTGATGCCCGTGAACTACTGGAACACTACACACTTGGTGAGTTTGTGTCCTTACGAGGCATTACCGCCGGCATTGAAAACACCAATTACTTTCTGAGCACAACCCAGGGCGAGTACGTTCTGACTTTATTTGAAGTCCTGACGCTGGAACAGTTGCCTTTTTACATCGAGCTGATGCACCATCTGGCGGCCAAGGGCGTTCCGGTGCCAGAACCGATGACACGCCGCGATGGTAAACGCATCTGTGTCATGCACGGCAAACCTTGCTCGATTGTGACACGCTTGCGTGGCGGCTACGAGCCCGAGCCTACGGTGGAACACTGCCGGCAGATCGCCCGCACCCAGGCCCAGGCCCACTTGGCCGCTCAGGACTTCCCCCTGGAACAGCCCAATCTGCGTGGCTTGAGCTGGTGGAAAAGCACCGTACCCCAAGTCCTTCCCTTCCTGGATGCCAGCCAGTCCGAACTGATACAGACCGTTCTACAAGAACAAAGCAACTTTGCCGATAGCGATACCTATCGCTCCTTGCCGCAAGGCCCGGCCCACTGCGACCTGTTCCGCGACAACGTGCTGTTTGCAGGCACCTCGGACGCGCCCCAGATGGGCGGCATCATCGACTTTTACTTTGCCGGTTGCGACACCTGGCTGTTTGACGTGGCTGTGGCTGTTAACGACTGGTGCATCGACCGTCTGAGCGGTGCCTTGAACCAGGAAAAAGCCCAGGCCTGGCTGGAGTCCTACGCCCAGGTACGCCCCTTTACTGAAGCAGAGCACAGCGCCTGGCCGATATTGATTCAAGCTGCCGCGCTGCGCTTCTGGATCTCGCGCCTGTACGACTTTTATCTACCTCGCCCCGCTCAAACCCTCAAGCCGCACGACCCACGGCACTTTGAGCGTGTGTTGCGTCAGCGTCGCGACCATGCTGTACCGGCGCTCCCTCGATAAATACGGATACTGATATGCAAGCAGCCAAGCTCCCCTTTCTTTACGGGTGGTACTGGATTCAGGAAGGAATGCGCTTGTTCAAGCTGCAACCAGCCGCTCTGTTTTTCTGGAGCCTGATCACCTCTATCCTGATCAACCTAAGCAATATCTTTCCCATCGTAGGCCAAATGGTGCTGATCGTGCTGGTCCCGACCATGACCTTCATTATTCAGAATGCCTGTCGCCGCATTCATCAGGGGGAGGTCATCCGCCTGGGCATGTGGACCGAGCCCTTGAAACCCGCTCCTGTACGCAACCGCCTGATCAAGCTGGGCCTCATTTATCTGCTGGCCTGCCTGGTCGTGGGCTTTGTGGCGACCTTCCCCTTTGTGAATGAGCTATCGCAATTGATGGACAATAGCGATGCCACTCCACAGGAAGTCATGGCGGCCTTTCGCAAGCCTATTATTTTGTTCTTCGTGCTGTACCTGGGCCTGTCCGCCCTGTTCTGGCACGCTCCGGCTCTGGTAGGCTGGCATGCCATCCCGGTCAAGCAAGCCTTGTTCTTTTCCATGGTGGCTTGCTGGCGCAACAAAGCCGCCTTCCTGCTGTACGGCCTGTGCTGGGCGGCGGCCTTCTTCGCCATCCAAACCCTGGGCGGGCTGTTGCTGGGGGCCGGTTTGAGCCCAGGCACAGCCACCATGGTGCTGACACCTATCAACCTGACCATGGCCGCCATCCTGTACGCCAGCTTCTACCCGGCTTACCGCAGCGTATTTGGTGATCCGATGCGCGATACTGAGCAAGGCTAAGCCCAGTCCAACCATACCCCGCCCCCTGTTTGACGTATTTTCTGCAGGGCGGCGGCCCAGGGCGCAAACTGCTCCGGCCCTGACAGATAACCAAGCGGCGCTTCCAGGACCGATCTGGCCTTTCTATGCCACCGTACTGCTCCTGGCGATACTGCCGGACAAAACCTCAAAGGCTGATCACTTTCATCCAGAAAGCAGATATCCAGAGCCTGACGCATTCCCCATAAATGAACCGCTCTGCACGGTCGCAGCCACACGGCGGTTGCGAAACCCTTGTTCTGTGGCAGTGCCTTCCAGCCGCGCCAACGGGCCCAGAAAGTATGGGCATCAAATAAATACAGGCCTCGTCGCTGTGTCTGTTGCAGCGGCTGTTTGATCAATACTGATATGGACATCCCCTAGCCTCCCCCTGCCAGCCACGGGCCGAGCAGGCTCATCGCAATCACCAAGAATGTGCAGGGGAAAATACACACGACCAAAGGGGCCAGCAAATAAACGGGTAGCTTGAGGGCTCTTTGCTCGGCTTCCAGGTGCAAATGACTACGCAGCTTTTCTGCTTGAGAGCGTAGCAACAAGGCCAAGGACAATCCCGTGTCCTGCGCCAGCTCCAAAGACAAGGCCAACTCCTCCAGCTCGGCCTGCCTGAAGCTCAAAGCCACATTGCGCATCGCTTGTGGCAAGCGTCGTCCTGCCCGAACCTCGCCCTGTACCTTGTTCAAGCTGATCAGCAAACTGCCTTGCGGTAGGGCCTGCGTTGCACGCGCCCAGGCCTGCTGCAAGCCCAGCCCAGACTCGACAGCCAGCACCAGCAGATCCAGAAAGAAGGGCAAATCCCGGCGGCAACGGGAATGATGCTGACGCTGCAGTTTTCTTCCCCGTGAGATAGCTTGTAATACGCTCAGGAAAAAACCAATCACAGTCAGCCCTGCAAGCTCCATCAATGAAGCCCCCTGAGTCAACAAGAAAGCACTAACAAGGCTTGTGAGCAGTCCAGTCAAAGCCACACGTTTGCTTAAAAAGCCCCGTACCTCCTGGGCATACGAACCCCACAATCGCTCCGGCCACTCATGTACAAAAGGCAGGGATAGGCAGAGACTCAGAACTCTGGAAAACGGTGCCTCCCACGCCTGCCAAGCCGCCTGCCCCAAACTGCTGCCACCTTGCAGCAAAAGCAGATAACGACCGCGCCACGCCCACAACAATGCGATCAGGAACAAGGCCGCACTCAGGGCAGAGAGTATCCAGATCATTGCGAGCATACTCACCCCTCCCCTCGCAGAATCACTTGCATCCACCACAACCCCATCAGCAGCATGGCTACGAGCGCTCCCGCCACCCAAACGCCCAATGTGTTGAACCAGGCTTGCTCAAATGCTGTGGCATCCAGAAGGTATAAAGCTCCCGCCACAAAACCCGGCAAGCAGAACATGATTCGCGCCTGCAAACGGGCCTGAGCGGTCAAGGCAACAATCTTGTCCTCGATAGTCAAACGTGCCCGAATGGTTTGCGCCAGTATCTTCAAGCGTTCCCCTAACCCCGCCCCCGTACTCTGGCCCATCTGCAAGGCACTGACCAGCATGGCCAGTTCTGACACCGGCACTCGCTCCACGAGCTCCTGATACGAGTCCTTGGCACTCGCACCCAGGCGCTGCTGACGCAAGAGCAAACGCAACTCTTGCCCTAAGGGCGCAGGCAAAGATTGAGCCAACTGCTGCAAGGCCGCTTGCAAAGCCAAGCCTGCTTGCAGACTCAAGGCCAAAGACAGCACAAAGTCCGGCAGTTGTCGTCGTAGCGTCTCCAGGCGACGCCGTCCCATCCAGCGCAGAACCACTAAAGGCGTTACCGCAGCCAACAAGGTCACCAACGCTGCCAGCCAAAACGACGGTATCAGCCACCATGCGGCCAGAAAGATCAGAGGCAAACCAGCCCAGGCCACAAAAGCAAGATACTGGCTGCGTACGAACACAAAATGCGACTGCAAGCTCTGCTCGGACTGTTTAAGAAGTTGCTGTCTATAGCGCTTAGCGAGACGCTGCCCTGAACGCAGCAACACATAAGCCAAAGCGGTGGTAGCCAAGACAATCAACAAAATACTGAGCAATTTCATGCTTGCCCCTCTGATGGGGAGACATATTCAGACCTCAAGCCGCTGGCCGTAAAACCAAACTCCGGGCGGTAACTGTACAGAGTCTGCAATTGAATACGCTGCGCTTCTATACCGGTTACTTCCACAATCTCGTGAACTAAACGCTTGCCATCGGGCAAACGGCTCAGTTGCACAATAATGTGCAGCGCCCGCGCGATATGCTCCCGCACGACCAGCAAAGGCAAATCCAGGCCCGCCATCAAGACCATACCCTCCAGGCGCGACAAAGCATCACGTGGGGTGTTCGCATGCAAGGTCCCCATCGATCCTTCATGGCCTGTATTCATGGCGGACAACATATCAAAGGCCTCCGCCCCCCGACACTCTCCGACCACAATCCGGTCTGGCCGCATGCGTAAGGATTGTCGCAACAGGCTCCGTATATCCACCTGCCCCTGACCTTCTGCATTCGCAGGCCGTGACTCCAAAGCCACCCAATTACTGTGCTGTAACTGCAACTCGGCTGCATCTTCCAAGGTCACGATTCGCTCTCCCGAATCGATGCAGGTGCTGAGCACATTCAGCAAGGTGGTTTTACCTGTACCCGTTCCGCCTGAGACCAGAATATTGCAGCGCCGCTGCACCGCCTGTTGCAGAAAATAGGCCATCTCCGGCGACAAACTACCCGTCTGCAACAGATCCTCCAGCCCCAGGCGTCGTTTGGGAAATTTGCGTATGGTCACGCAGGTACCCTTGACCGCAATGGGCGACAGTACCGCATGGAAACGCGAGCCATCGGCCAATCGTCCATCCACTGCGGGCGAGCTGATATCCAGCCGTCTACCCAAGGGAGCCAGGATGCGGTCAATAATCGCCCGCAAGGCCGACTCACTGCTGAACACCAGAGGATGGGCTTGGAGCCGCCCCGCCTGCTCGACAAAAACTCGGTCGTAATGGTTGACCATGATCTCCGAGACCGAGGTATCTGCCAGCAAGGCCTCCAAAGGTCCCAAACCCACCGCCTCAGCGCAGACACTGGCCTGCAGTCTGGCCTGTTCATGCTTGGGGACAGCACATTGGGCCTGGATCAAGCGACCTAGACAATCAAAGGCTTCCTGCTCCAGCTGCTTGTCGCTTACGCGAGACAAGTCCCGACGCTCCAGCTCCAAAGCACTCAACAAGGCTTGATGCAAGCGTTGCTGCTCTTGCCTGAATAGCTCACTGTCGGATACTGGGAGATCTGCTTGCCCAGGAGTGAAAAAGCCTTGCTCGCCTTGTGCGGTCAGTCGCGGCTCCTCCAATACAAAAGACGGTTGTTCCGGGGCTACCAATGGACTCTTCAAGCTCGAAACAGCCACATCACTTCGTGATGGAACCTCCTGCCCAAAGCCCGTAATCCGCAGCTTGAACCCACCCAACACCAGCACATCGCCCAGGCGCAAGGGCCCGTCGTCATAAACCCGTTTGCCGTTTAGCTGCACCCCTGTCAAAGAGCCATGATCCTGGATGTACACTGCCCCTGCTCGCTGCAACAAACTGGCATGCTGCCGTGCGATACGCCAGGATGGCAGAACAACATCACAGGCAGGGTCACGCCCTATCAAGGCCGGCAAACTGACCGCACAAAGACGTGTCGCCCCCAACTCTGACTCAAGCTCAAGGTTCAACACGAAACACCTCACTATCGGGTTCTGCCCATTGCGACCAGGCTCCTTGTCCTGCCCCCTTTGAAGTGACGCGCACAGGCGTGTTCAAGCGTGGAGCGTCAGGAAAAGTCTGGTCCAGCCACTGGGCAGCATTCGCCTGCCGAGCCAACAAATCCGGATGTTCTGCCGCCACCAATGTCGGGGTCACAAAGACCGCCAGTTCCGTCTCCTGCCGGGCAAAGCGTTCGGAACGAAACAAGGCACCCAGCACTGGCAAACTGGCCAGCCCCGGCAAGCGATCCACATGCCGGGACTCTTCACGTGAAATAAATCCTGCCAGCACCAAGGTCTGCCCGGAACGCACGTTGAACTCGGTTGAAGCTCGTCGGGTTTTCAACGACGGCCCGGCAGGTTGGGACAAGCTGGCATCCACAGAGCTGACTTCGACCTCAATCTGCGAGCGCACCAAGCCACCACGCTCGACCCTCGGCACGATACGCAGAGATACACCATAAGGCTTGAAGCTGGTCTTGCTGTTTCCCTTGTCATCCGTGGTGGTGTAAGGCAGCTCGCCCCCAGCCAGAAACTCGGCTTGCGAACCACTACGCGCCAGAAGCTGCGGCTGCGCCAGAACCACCGCATGCCCTTCCTGCGCCATGGCTTGAACGCGAGCAGACATCAAGGCGCCAACGCCAAAGAACGCCGCCCCCTGCTTGGCAGGGAATGCCAAAGGCAGGACCGCTTCACCCGGCCTATCCAAAAACTGATGGGTGGCCGCATCCCAGGCACCTCCCATACTCAAACCACCCTGTGAGCTGCCATCCCAGCGCACGCCCAGCTCCCGCAGGCTGTTGCGCGGCACCTCGACCACCTGAACGTCCAACAAGACCATTGGCTCCCAACCGTCCTGCTGCGTAAAATCCAGTAATTGAGGGTGCTCCTGGCTTAACGCCTGAATGCGTTGCTTGTCCTGATCGCTTAAGCCCTCTCCTTCCAGCACCAGCTTTCCGCCCAATTCGCTGACACGTAGCTCGGGAATGCGCTCTAGCAAACTTCGTAGCTCCGCTAAGGTTTGCCTCTGGTTTTCGGGTGACACCTCAACGTGGTAGGACTGACTTTGCCCGGAATGGGACCACACTTGCACCACAGTGCTCCCGGTCTTGCGCGCAAACAAAATAAGCTCGCCCGATTCTGTAGTGACGGCGTGAACAATGTCGCCGTCCCCCACCGCTACCCGCTCAACCTGTGTCTCGGACAGCACCATCAACTCACCCACTTGCAGCCCCAAGCCCTGAGCCTGACTTTGCAGGCTTGCGCCAAACAGGGCTCCGAACAACAAGCTCACAACTGCCCACCTGGGCCCATAGCGATTTCTATTCATGGTGCTGCCCCACAGAAAAACTGTCCGGCATATCCAGCCAACCCAGGCGCTCCACCTCAGCCTGCCCAAGTTGCCCTGCCGGTTTGTTGCCGTACAAAACCTGCACAGGCTGTTTGGGCCTTGCACCCGGCCCCAGCCCCAGAATATCGGCCAGCTCACCGCGCACGGCAGCCTGATGGGGCGTGTGATCATCCGGATTGCGCAGCAAGGCACTGATACGTCCATGTTGTCTGGCCGCCAGCAACTTCAAGGCATCGTCCGGACCCACATCCAAGGTCAAGGTGTTGTAGGCATCCTTATCCAATCGGGCCGTGGCCGAACCTTCACCCGACTTTTGTCCTGTTGCCAAAACAAGAACAGACTGCAACAACGGCGCCGTAACCCGCCGTTGCCTGTCATCAAAGCTGACATAGATATCAATCAAGTCTCCCGGTCGAATCAAACCCGACACCGAACTGATCGCATCCACCGGTACAGTCAATGCACGCCTGCCAGATAACAGTTGCTGTGAAAACGGGCTACTGACTTCCTGCACGTGCGCCTTACTGATCAAGTCACCTGCTCGCAAAGGCTGGCTCAGCACTTGCCCTACTAGATTCTCAAACTGCGCCACATCCCAACTATCACTAGGCACCAGTTCTGCAGGAAAGGCACGGGCGGCCAGATGCTCCGCTTGCAGCACGGTCCCCGCCACCAGGCTGGACGCGGCCACCACCCGATCCAACTGGACACGATGCGCCGCCTGTCGCAACGCTTTTTCCTGCCGGTCCAGATAACGACTACTGGTCCCGGCTGCCATCAAACCAGCCAACAAGGCCAAGAGGCCAAAGCCTGCGCTGGGATGACGACATAGCCACAAGAACTTTGCTCGCATCATGAGACCTCCTTTTCACAGGCACGGCAGATCAAGAGCAAGTAATCTTGCTGCTCATGCTCCAGTTCCATCACATCCAGCTCGGCTGGACCTTTGCGCCAGTAACGCTCACCCGCCTGCGCTCCCCAATCTTTGCGACGCAAGTCGGCTTGCCATCCAGGTTCGGCCACCAGCAGCCAGCTTTGCACTTGCCCTGGCTGTTCGTGCTGCCACAAGACAGCACCGCCAATGGGTGGTGCTGCAGACAAAAGAGGTGGCGGGGCAAACGCCTGAGCGTTTTCAGAAACACTTAACAAACCCGACAAGACGGGGGTTTGTATATCCTCCAGCCACAAAACGCAGTTCTTGCCCTGTTTGGCACGCAGGAACACCCATTGCCCCTCCGTTCTGATTGCTCCGTAATGCACACCACAGAATGGCTCTAGATGAGAAGCCAAGGTCTGCGCATCCAGGCTAGTTTTCAGCCCCCAGCTATACACGGGCCCAACAGCAGTCTGTGCCGCCTGCATTTGATCCCACTGAATTCGGGGATCCTGTATAGGCCCCGTCAAAGCCTGCGTTTTGGCCGGCACAGGGCTGAACATCAACAAAAACAGCAAGAGCAAGGCAAGCAGTTGTCTCATGGCTGCTCCTTGGGGCCATGCTCCGGCACGTAGTCCTGCCACCGACTCAACCAGTCCACATCAGCTTGCGCTCGTCCCCAAGCCGCGTCCATAGGCCCTGCATGTCGTATCGTTTCTCTGGCAGCGGGTCTGCTCGATCCCACTGCTTCACCCCAAGCAGTCGTACTGTTTTCCAAACGCTGACGAGTCTGCTGTGTACTGGCCGCCTGCCCCGCAGCCGCCCACAAGTGAGATTGACGCTGCAATCGCGTCTTGGTCATCGACGCCTCCAGCCAGCGCGGCCACGGAATGGAAACGCGCGACTGTGCCGTCCAAAATCCGCTACGCAGACTCAAAAGCTCCCATTGCAGGGACTGGGCTGTCGCTATCGGGGATGCCAAAAATCGGGAAGGTGCCGTCTCGTGAGCAGGACTGCTTCCAACTGAAACCGGCTTGCCATGAGCGTCATGCATAAACAGGCTCAAATGCGTGCTGTGCTGCATTTGCTGCAAGCGATACTGCTGCTGCATCAGCCAACGCCCCGCCATCACCATCAAGCCCAACACCACACCCAGCAAACAAGCCTCGATCAGCGCCATCCCTTTTTGTCGCTTACTCATGATTGGCGCCCCCCTGGATCCATCAACCGTGCCTGCCAGAAAGGCAGGAACAGACTGGGATTGGGGCTCACCCCAGAATCTGCGCTATCCGGTGGCCAGGAGAAAAACGATTGAGCCGCCGCCCGTGTATGAACGGTCTGACCCAAATGGCCTTGGGCCTGCAAGGTCAGCACCAGATCGGGGCCAGCGCTGTGCTCTGAATCTGACAAAGCGTACCCATCTACCCACGGCCTTTGACTCCAGGGCCTGGCATCGCGTCGTGCCCAGGATTGCGCCACCGTATTGCCTTGAGCAGATAGCAAAGAGCCATTACCCTGCTCCAGCGCCCACTTCCAGAAGCTCTGCCCAGAAAAGTCATCCGGTGCATCAATCCCGGACGCATGCGCAGGTGTTTGCAAGGCCCACGCCATGGCATATTCCCGGAAATAACAGCCTATCCAACGGTTGGAACGCACCATATGCATGGATTGCGTATCGTTGGAATGCCAGCGACCCGAACGATCAAATTCGGTACGACCTGCGCGACGCAAACGATGCCGCCACAAGGGACAACGCCGATCCACACCGGGATAAGAGCGAGCCTCGTAATCCCGAGGGGCCAGAAAGCCATACAAGGACACCAAATGCGTCAAACCCGGCTGCCACTGTGTTTGCCCGGATTGTGGTGACAGGAACTGCGGCCAATCGTCCTTCTCAAGCTGCCAGCGAATTGCTTGGGCGGGCCAGTCTGGCAAGCTGCCATCCAAGGTCGCCTGAATAATGGCCTGTCGGCGCTGCGGCAAACCCGCTACCAACTGCTGTTGGGCCTGCGCCAGAACTTGATGAATCAAACGCTGATGGGCTTGAAAAGCCTGTTCCAAGGCCTGCTGATTGTCCCCGGCAGAACGCGCCTGGGTATACGCCAGGCCATGAGCAGGGCCAAACATCATGGCGACTAAATGCGCAGGTGGATTCGCCCGACGCGCTTGCCCGGACTGGGTCTGCGCCGCCCTGTCCCACGTTGCCAAGGTCAATAAATGCCCCAAAGCCAGTTGATGCCCCAACTGCGCCCGGTTGATATAAGACAGCAGATTCAAGGTACGCGCCTGCTCGGTGGCGGCACCATAGGCCGCCGCATCCAGCACCAAGGACAAGCGCCCTTGCTGCTCGGCAATCTGGTTCACATGAAAGTAGCCGCCCCAGGCGATAGACAGGAGCGCCAGCGCGATCAGCCCCCAGGCCAGCGCCGCCCCCTCTTGTGGATAGTCGGGCTGCCTCATTGCGCATTGCCCGTAAAAGATTTCAGGCTCTTGGCGCTGCCTTGAGCGGCCGCAGCAGAAGCGGCTGATTGCGCTTGTTGTGTCTGCTCGGAGCCATCCTCACCCGCCAACTCCTTGGCCATGGCCGCAGTCTGGTTGCGAATCACCTGACCAAAGGACTGGTACACCGCAATGGCCGCCACAGCGACCAAAGCCACAATAATTAAATACTCGACCATACCCTGGCCGCGCTGCCGCCTGATGAACTGTCTCATTGGAATCTCCCAAAAGTCAGTTCACAGTCTGCCCCTTGTCAGCGAGCCAGAATATTCGCAAAAGCCGAGCCGGATGGGCTTGTCCGGCTACGGTCTATGCGGCTACTTCATATAACACTTGGCACTGTCAGCGTCACAAAGCTTGCAGGTCAATACGAGCCACCTGATCAACAGGCTCCGGCTCCCCTTTTTTTGCAAATGGCCGCTTTACACTGACATAAAGCTGCTGACCGTCAGGCGTCACAGAAATCGTGTTGGGATGCACTGGCAGCGTAATAGTCTGTTTGATGGCATAGCTGCTAGCGTCGATGACACTCAGCGTTCCACTGCCTCGGCTGGCTACATACACTTCATTGCGAATCGGGTTATAGCGTATCCCCACCGGCATGTATCCCGTGGGGATTTTGTGCAGAATGGCACCCGTTTTCAGGTCAAACACCAAGGTGCCTTCACTATTATTCAGTTGATTGGCAAACAAGCGTTCACTCTTGCTATCCAAGGCCGTATTGACCAGAAAACGTCGCCTGATATCGCTAGGCGACAGCTTCTCCGCGATGCGGTTTTCACCAACCAGTTCCCAACTTTGCGTGTCGAACACTGCATAGGCCGCCGTGCCACTGGCCAGCAATTTATGGTTCGCTGCATCCAGGGTCAAACCTGCCGTGGGCGCTTCAAGGTCGCGCAGAATACGGTTTGTCGAGAAGGTCTTGCCGTCAATAACCCAGATAAAACCAAGATCTGTCACACCACTGACGATGACCTGATTGGCAGCTTCATCCACCACGATCTGGCGTGTATGCACCGGCTCGCCCTTGGCATCTTTGACGCCATGATGCAAGGTTCCCTTGAGCGTACCCGTTGAAGCATCAACAGCTGAAACAGCGCCATCCCGGGTATGACCGGCATAGAGCGTGTTGGTACGCGCATCCAAGGTCAGAGCAAATGGCTTGAATGGCAGATCAATCTTTTTCCGTACGGCCAGGCTGACTGGATCAAGCTGATAAATCGAGCCGCCTCCCTTGCTGGTGAATTCCTCCGTACTCGCCACAAACACGGCCTTGGAGGCCGGGCTGTACACCAGCTCGTAAATGCCCGGCGCAACTTCCCGTTGCAGGACGGCCTCTGACACCGGAGTAGATACGGCAGCAGTCGCCGCTACTGGCGTGGGTGCCGCATGAGACGCGCCAGTCAGCAAAAACAAGGGCAGCGCGGCTGCAAGAACGGAACGCTTGCTGCGCGTTAAATAAGTAAATTTCTTGGACATACAAACCTTTTTAAAAACACCCCTGGCGGAAACGGCCAGGAAAAATGACAGATGCAAACTCAGAACCGCTGACTGACCGTCAGCAAGACCTGGCGAGGTTTGCCCAGGTAATTGCCGGTGCTGATGCTGGAGCCGATCTTTGAGTAGTACTGCTTGTTGCTCAGGTTATCGATATTCAACTGCACGGATGTATTGCGGTTGAAGTCGTATCTGGCCAAGAGATCCACAATGGCGTAGCCAGGCTGCTCGATACGGAAATTTGCCCCCTTGTAGAACACCTTGCTTTGCCAGCGCACGCCGCCACCCAGGGTCAGGCCATCCAAGGCGCCACCCAGTCGGTATGTACTGAAAATTTTCACCATATTTTCTGGACTGCTTCGTTCGTTATACAACTCACCCTTTCTGGTTCCCGAAGCATATTCAGAGCGTGCGTAGGTATAGCCTGCACTGACGTTCCAGCGATCGGTCACGGCACCGGCCACCTCAAGTTCCACGCCACGCGTACGCACCTTCTCTGCCGCCTCATAGCAATACAGCACAGCGGGATTGCAGTAGGTCACACCGGCTACCTGCGTGGGTAGATTCAATTGCTCCAGCTGAAACAGCGCGATCGATGCATTCAGGCGCTTGTCCAGAAACTCGCCCTTCAGGCCCAGCTCATTATTCGTCCCCTTGACCGGGTCCAGCAAGGAGCCATTAATGTCGTAATAACTTTGCGGCTTGAAAATACCGGTGTGGCTTGCATAGACCGAATAGGTGTCATTCAAGTCATAAACCAGGCCGACATAGGGCACAAACTCGGCATCCGCCGAATAGTCCGTTTTATAGTATTGCGACTTGGACTTGAACCAGCTCACACGACCACCCAGTATGAGTTTCAATGGGTCCGCGATATCAAAGCGTGCAGAGGCATAGAGTCCCAGTTCTTCCTTGTTCTCATCTACATAGTAGGGATTCAGACCAAAGGTCGGCTTGGCCTGCGAGGTGGGACTCCAGTTCTCCGGATCAAGCGGAATGTTGGCGGCGGAACTGCCATCCACCCGCTCATTTTCCTTGTTGGCATTGATCCCGATAGAAAAATCATGATCACGCCCGAACAGCGTCAAGGGACCATTTGCATTGACGTTGAACGCGTAATGCTTGTCACGCATATCCACGCTTTGAGTAAATTTGCGCAGTGCGCCGCCGGTATACCAGGGGTAGCTCGCAACGTAATCGGACTCGGCCCACGCCGCGCGAGTCAGGGCTTTCAGGACCCAACCGTTGTCAAACCGATGCTCCAGGTCTGCATACAGCGTTGTCTGACGGCGATCCAGATACTCCCAGTCGCTGCCCAGAAAATCATGAGGCGACAAGTCGTAAAACGAGCCATCTGCACGGGTCGGAAATCCTCCCCAGCTATAACCGTCGTTATGTTGCCGCTGCCGTGACAAACCCAGGCTCAGGGTGGTGGCGGGCGTAAGGTCCACGTCCACCACACCATAGAACAGTTGTTCCTTCTGGCGGTTGTAGTCCCGGTAAAGTTTGCCACCTCCGGCCACAATGACCGCACGGCCACGCACAGTGCCGGACTCATTGAGCGCATTGGACAGATCCACCACGCCACGCGCGTTCTCCCATGATGAGGCCGTCACGCGGGCCGAATACTGAGGTGTCGAAGTCGGTCTTTTGCGGATCAGATTCACGGATGCCGACGGGTTGCCAGACCCTTCCAGCAAGCCCGTGGCCCCCCGCACAATCTCCACCCGGTCATACATGGCCAAATCATCATCGGCCAGAATATCGCGCGAATAGCTTTGAGTGGACGTCGTGATACCGTCGTACTGAATATTGGAAATGCTGTGACCACGCGCCAGATACTCCCAGCGCGAATCGCCATTCCCTTGGACGGCCACAATCCCCGGCGCATCACGCAGGGACTCATCCAGAGCACGGTAATTCTTGTCCTCGATTTTTTGATGCGTAATGACGGTCATCGACTGCGGTGTTTCACGCAGCGAGAGCTCCAGTCCGCTGGCCGATGTCGACGGCCCCATCGCGACATAGGAACCGCTCCCTTCTGTGGCCAGGCCCGTATTGGCCGTGACCGTGATCGGAGCCAATTGGGTGGTGTCATCGCGACTGGGGCGGGTCAAGGAAACCGTCCGCCCCTTCCAACTGGCCTGCACACCTGTCCCCTTCAACAAACTTTGCAAGGCCTGTTGCGGCGTCATGCGCCCGCTAACGGGCGCTGCCTGCAAGCCACTGACGGTATCGGGCAAATAATAGATTTGAATATCTGCCTGCTGGCCCAACTCAAGCAGAGCCTGATTCAGGGACTGAGCAGGAATGGAAATAGACAAGGCAGGCACATCCTGCGCGATCACTGGCTCCAGCGGGCTGAGCGACAAGGCCAGTGCCAATACGCTGAGCCCGACACCCTGGACCGGACGCAAGGCAAAAAGAAGCCATCGTTTATTTGTGTTCTGTGGATACACCGTAGTACTCGTTATAAGGAAAGCGACGCACAAAGCGACAAGCCCTTTGGCCAAAGGCAATCAGGGACACAAAACTGTCCCTTCCCTCATAAGAGTCAATCAGGAGCAAACCCCGTAACGATTCTCGTTCTTAAATTGAAAGAAATTGTATCTTTCAGAGGATATGAGGTCTAACGAGCCGCAATACCCCATCGGCCATCCGGCCCTTGCACAATCACCACGGGTGCCAATGAGGGCAGGACTTCCAGAAAAGCCTGGGGGTCATTCACATTGAAGACACCTGTCACTCGCAGCCCACGCAATGAAGGGCTGTGCAGCACGATGCCTGGCTCCTTGTAGCGATTGAGCTCAGCCACGATATGTTCCAATGGCTCGGCATCAAAAATCGCCTTCCCCTGCCGCCAAGCCAGCATCTGCTCGATATTTCTTGATTGCACAGTCGCAAAACGGCCACTTCCCAATCGCAGTCCTTGCTGACCCACCAAGTCGTAATAGGCGCTGTTCCACCAGGGTCCGCTCTGTACGCGCACCGAACCGGATTCAACCGCCACATCAACCGTGTCCGTGTCTCGTCGCACGTTAAAACGAGTGCCCGTCACCCGTATCACCGCCCGGCCCGCATCGACATTAAAAGGCCGAGCGACCTCGGAGCGTACCTGGAAGAAAGCCTCCCCTTTTTCCAGCACGACACGGCGCTCGGACTGATAGAAGGAAACGTGCACCGCGCTGTCAGTATTCAGACTGATCAGCGATCCATCCGGCAAGGTCTGCTCAAGACGTTCACCCTTGCGGCTGATATAACGCTGGGCATACTGCTCACTTTCCAGCCAACGCTGCGGCCCCAGAACAGCGACTCCCGCGGCCGCCGCACAGGCACTTCCCAAACCTGCGATAAACGCTCTGCGCCCCCATTGCGGTGCCCGAGGGCGAGTGTTCTGTGCCAAGCGTGCCTTGAAAGCGGCATCCGGTGTTGCCTGCGCAATCGACCACATGGCTTCCATGTCCTGATAGGCCTGCGCATGACGCGGGGCCTGTTCCAACCATTGCTCAAGCAGCGTCTGATCCCCCTCCTGCATCAAGCCACCTCGCACGCGCGCAAACCAGAACGCAGCGGCGTCATGGGGATCATCAGGAATAGGAAGTGAATGGGATACGCTCATAGTCGCTACGATAGCTCGCCGGTTAATTCCTGTAGCAATGCGGGTGAAGACAGAATAGTGCTCATGGCGTGCATCGCTATATTAAGAGGAAAACTGCTGCAACTTAAGCTGCAAATGACGCATGCTGCGGGTCAGGTACTTTTCTACCGAACTAACAGACAAACCTAAATGACTGGCGATCTCGGGCACCGTCCAGCCTTCCAGCCTGTGGCAGGAAAACACCTGCTGACAGACAGGTGGCAATTCACCCAGGGCCGCTAACAAGGCTTCCGAAAGCTGCCCGCAATAGGCCGCCTCCTCGGCGCCCGATACCACGGGGTGATCCTGTTCGCTCAGATCTTGCAAGGGAATCGTTAAAGCGGGCTGCTCCCGCTTTTGTCGCTGTATCAGACTATTGGCCGCACTGCGGTGCAAATAAGCCCTGGGATTACTAATCCGGGCTGCATCTTGCTCCAGCATTCCAGCAATCGCATCGTGGGCCACATCTTCCCCATCAACGCTGTTTGATGAACGCCGCGTCCACGTCTTGACCAGCTCGTGGTAATGCACGAGCCAAGTTTTACGTGAGGACGAAAAACGCGACATAAAACAGCATGGGGTAAATAGACAAGACGGACATAATAATAACAACGATTCTCATTATTGTTATTATGGTTTGATCTGAACAAGCAAAAATCTGGATATCGTGGGGAGTATCAGCATCATCATTGCTATTGCACAGTTTATGGCGCAGCCAACCCTACACTAAGCTTGGCATCCCTTGATCAGCCAAGGCAGACAGTCAAACAGCCTCCATCCAGCCTGTGGCACCATCCCCGCCCTGCCTCATGAGCAACACAAGCAGCACCAATAAAAAACCCGTCTGGAGACTGCTCTCCAGACGGGTTTATGACTAGCTAGTCAGACTTGGGTCAGACCAGACGCACGTCTATGCTGCCCAGACCGTCGATCGCCCCGTGCATCACATCGCCTCGTTCCACCGAGCCGACACCGGCTGGGGTTCCAGTGAAGATAATGTCACCAGGGACCAGCTCGAACAGACCCGACAGATAAGCGATGGACTCAGCCACATTCCAAATCAGCTGGTTCAAATCGCCGGTCTGACGACGCTCGCCGTTGACGTCCAGGGTGATCGCACCTTGGGATAGCTCACCAATACGGCTGCGTGGCACCAGAGGGCCGGTCGGTGCGGAATGGTCAAAAGCTTTGCCCACTTCCCAAGGACGACCGGCTTTTTTGGCTTGCGTCTGCAAATCTCGGCGGGTCATGTCCAGACCCACCGCGTATCCCCACACACATTCAGCAGCCTGCTCGACCGTAAGATCACGCCCGCCCTGGGACAAGGCAACGACGAGTTCGATCTCGTGGTGCAGATCCTGGGTGCGAGAGGGGTACGGCATGTCGCAGACTTGGCCGGGCAGCACATTCAAAATGGAGTCCGCCGGTTTGCAAAAGAAGAAAGGATCTTCTCGACCGGTAAAACCCATTTCCTGTGCGTGCTCGACGTAATTGCGGCCGACGCAATAAATGCGGCGCACAGGAAAAACCTGCTCACTGCCCTGTACGTTCAATGCCGCCATTGCCGGCGCGGGGATAACCGTGCTCATTTTGCCTGGCCGTCAGCAAAACGCTTGGCACCGTCTACCAGTTCTTTCTTGGCAGCTTCGATACCTTCCCAGCCCTTGACCTTGACCCATTTGCCTTTTTCGATGTCTTTGTAGTGCTCGAAAAAGTGCTTGATGCGCTCCAGCTCTTCAGGCTGCAGGTCTTCAGGCGATTTCACGTTGCGGTACAGGGGGTACAGCTTGTCGGTAGGCACAGCCAGCAGTTTGGCATCGCCACCTGCCTCGTCGTCCATGTGCAGCACGCCAATAGGACGGCAAGGGATCACGGCACCGATCTGGATGGGGAAAGGAGCGATCACCAGCACGTCAACCGGGTCGCCATCGTCCGAAATGGTTTGCGGAACGTAGCCGTAGTTGCAAGGGTAGTGCATGGCGGTCAGCATGAAGCGATCCACAAAAACCACGCCGTTCTCGTCAACTTCATATTTGACGGGGTCCGAGTTCATGGGGATTTCGATGACTACGTTGATCTCGTCAGGCAGTTTTTTGCCAGCAGGTACTTGGGCGAGGCTCATTCGTGCAAACCTTTAAAAATAAAAGAGATTAATCATTGGAGCGTCGAGGACGGTCCGAAGTTTGAGAGAGATCGACCCCAGGAATGGGAGCCGTATCAAAGTAATCATCCAGATCCGAAGAGGAACTCACGCTATCTTGCGAAGGCGAAGCTGCAGGAGGCACGGGTTCGGCCACGACAGGCAAGGGACGACCTTGATCAGGCAGATCCTCGGCCACGACGCTGGCGGCATAGGTGTAACGCGGCAGATCATCGTCATTTTGCGATGGCAAACTATCCGCATCAGTATGACTGGGGTCATGACGCGTATCAGCCGCTGGCAAGGCCGTGCTGACCGCCAGAATCGGCAAAGTACCGGCCATGGAAGCCGCCTTACGCCAGTAAGAAACGGCTTCATCGTGGCGACCCAGGCTGTCGTACAAGTTCCCCAGCAAGGCGTGATTGCGTAGATCACCCTGGATTTTCAGGCTGCGCAGCAGGTAGTGCTCGCCCTGCCCCCACAGTTGGCTGGTCAGGCAAAGGTGGCCCAAGGTGGATAGCAAGACCGGATTGTTGGGCTGGCTACGCAACCACTCTTCGGCCTTGGCCAAACGACGGCCCACATATTCAGGTGGGCACTGGGCGTAGGCTTCCAGAAGACGGCTGTCGAAACTAGCCGCAATGGCCGGTTCCAAAATACGGCCGGCCTCTTCGTAATTACCTTCACGCTCTTGAATCAGGGCGGCTTCCAGCGCTATGCCGGGCAAGACTTTCTCTTCGGATTTCAGGTCCGACCACAAGGCCTTGAACTGTTCAACACCGCCCGCGCGCAAACGAGCGGCGGCAGCAAATTCAATATGATTGAGCGCCTCTTGCCGCTCGATGCCACTGCGACGCACCAGCAAACGGGTCAATTCATACACGCGTTCGGCATTGCCTTGTTGACGATAGGCGCGCAATAGCAAGCGAGTGGCATGCAGATGGCGCGAACTGGCGTCCTGCAAACCCTGCAATAGCTCGATGGCTTCTTCTGTACGGTTCTGATCCAGGTACAGCTCGGCCGAGGCGACGGCACTGGCTTCTTTCAAACGCACATCATCGCCCGCAGCGGCACGAGCGGCCGCCAAAGCTTCATCACGTTGGGCAATCTGACCTTGATAATGTGCCGCACGTGCCGCTGCCAAACCTGCCACGACTTTGCTGGTCTGCGAGCGGGTTTTGCTCATCAGCTTCATCATGTCTTTCTCGGCCTGTTCGTAACGGCCTTCGAGAATGCTGATCCAGCCGGTTTCCAGCAAGGTTTGATCGCGGCGTTGAGCACGGCGGCCGCGCCACAGGCGAAAACGCTCCGGGCCATCGCTGAACCACGCCAGCAGGCGCAACAGCACATACAGGACGATGAATAGACCGAGCGTACACAAAACCACGTAGGTCAGCGACGCACGCGCCAGATAATGCGGTGTCACCAAGTAGACGTTACCAGCATGTTCACGCAAGACCAAGGCCAAGGCAACTGCGGCGACAAATAAGATGAGAGTCCAAAACCAAGTACGCATACCTTACCCCTGCGCCTGCGCGGGCTGTTCCGTCTCGGCTTGAGCGGGAGCGCCAGACTCAGCCTGCTCAGCAGCAGAAGCAGCAGGCTCCTCCTGCTTGGCTGGTTCTGTGGATTGAGAAGAGTCGGACGGGACGGGGCCGGTGTCGCCCTGCTCCGTCGTGGTGTCGTCGGTGTTGTTCTGACTACGACCAGCCTGGGCTTGACGCAGGCTTTCAATGGCTGCCAAGGTGTTATTCACGGTAGGCAAACGCGCACCGATGCGAGTGTCTTGCAATTGACGGGTCAGGCGCAAGGCTTGTTGAACCTGATTCGACTGGGTATCAAAGCGTTTTTCCAGGGCCGTCGCCACCGCATTGAGCTCGGTCTGCCAGACAGCAGACTGGTTCATCATCATGGCCAACTGTGCGGCCATAATGCGCAGACGCAGATTTTCACGTAGACGGGCGGCCTGATCGGGCGACATCAACAAAGCAGCGGCATCGTCTACACGACGAATGGAGACAAACTGCCCCAGATCGTGGCTGACAGAGCGCCACGCACTACTTCCCCACTGCTGCACCGTATTCCAGCTGCGTTCCCACCAAGGGGCATCCGCAGGCAACTCGGCAGACGCAACCGACTCGGACGACAAGTCCAGGGCTTCGGTGTTCGCACCGCCGGCAACATCATCGGGCACCAGCAAAGGAGCTTCCGATACGTAGCGCGACAAGGTGTCCAGTTGGCGGGACAAAGAGGCCACATCCACTGTGGCTGCCGCTCGAAGGCGTTCCAGATCGCCATTCAGGGTTTGTTGCAAGGAGGCCAGACCGACACGATTAGCACGCGCCAACTGCGCCTGGGCGGCTTCCAGAGAAACGATGGCGTTGGCTACATTGCCACCGAGCATCAGTTGTTGCTGCGCAATCGTGGCCAAGTGATCGATATCATTTAGCAGAACCAATTCCGAGCCGCTGTCTGTCATGGTCTGGAAGGCTTGACTCAGATCATGAAACTGTTCGGTGGAATCGTTAAAGGATTTCTCCAACTGGGCGAGCTTGTCAGATTGACGCTGTGCCAATGCCAGCGCCTGCTGCGCGGTTTGGCGCGCCTGCTCCGTGGTGTTGATATTGGTTGCCAGTTGGGCCTGCAGCTCGGCCTTGTGCTTTTCCAGCAATGAATTCTGGTACCAAAGACCGGCAGCAGCCAGCACCACAACAACAGCCGTCAAGGCATAAGCCGGACCTGCACCACTTTTACGCTGTTCAGGCGTGGTGGTGCTTTCTTTAGGATCGGAGTACGGACGAGAAGCCGGTGTACTGGCTGGGCTGGAAATCGGAGTCTCCGGTTCGCTTGCGGATGCGTTCTCTGTTTTATCGTTCATGGCAAGATTGTAATCCGTGTAAGGCTAATCGCGCGAGAGCACCGCCATCAAGGCAGCGACAATGTCATCATCGTCTGGCGTACACCTTTTTACCATTGGTGGCGCTGTGATTCCAGCCTGCCGCAATAAGGACTGTAAATGTTCCTCAATACGCGGATGAATGACCACATAGGCGCATCGCGCCCAAACGTCCATCAAACCCAGGCTTTGGACATTAGCAAATACCGCATCGGCACTTTGAGAGCTGCTAAGCAACACGGCCAGACGGCCCGCCTGCAAACTGGCACGAATTTGACGCCCCTGCTCCACGCTCCACTGAGCAGGACTACGCTGGTAAATGGCCAGACGCTGAACCTGAATACCGCGTTTCTCCAGTTGTTGCCCCAACCACTCACGGCCATTATGGCCACGCACAATCAGCACCCGCTCAAGTTGCACGAGCCGAGGCTCCAGCACCGTCCACAGGGCCTCTGAATCCTGCAAAGAGTCAGCACTTTCAGGGTGTAGTACAGCTTCTGAACACACGCCCGGCTGGGTGCGTAGGCGGGTGGCGGTGGCCAAACCAACAGCGGCCAGCAATACGTTGTTAGGCCAGCTCCGGCCACGCGCCTGCAAGGCCGCAAAATAGAAATTAACGGCACTGCTGCTCACAAAGAGCACCAGATCAAAATCGTTGGGGTCTTGCCATTGTTCCTCAGACAGGTTTTGAGCCTGTAGGCTCAAGGCAGGTAAGACCAAGGAAGAAAAACCCTGCACAGCCAGGGCAGCCGACAGGGTTTCATTCCGTCCCGCAGGGCGGGTCAGCAAGACACAGGGCAGGTTCATGCCGCTTTACTCACCTTCTACGGGTAGTTCCGTAAGCAAGCGATCCAGAATGGCTTGGGCACCTTGCTGCTTCAGGTCGTCCGCCAGAGACAGACCCAGCTCTTCCGCATCTTTAGCTGCACCACTGATCTGGGCACGGTAAACCGTGGAACCATCAGGCTCGGCCACCAGGCCGCTTAGATTCAGTTCGTCACCATCCAGCGTGGCATAAGCGGCCAAAGGCACCTGACAGGAACCGCCCAAGGCGCGCGATACAGCCCGTTCGGCCAGCGCACACACATGGCTGGTGGAATGAGCCAAAGGCGCCAGCCAGTAGGCCACATCGGTACGGGTTTTCAGGATCTCGATGCCCAAAGCCCCCTGTCCGGCCGCCGGCAAGCTGTCTTCAATCGAAATGTAATCGCGGATACGTTCGGCTAACTCCAGACGGCGCAAACCAGCCGAAGCCAGAATGATGGCGTCGTAATCGCCACGATCCAGCTTGGACAAACGTGTCTGGACATTGCCACGCAACGGACGGATGTCCAGGTGCGGGTAGCGTTCACGAATCTGAGACTCACGACGCAAGCTGGAAGTCCCTACGATGGCACCAGCAGGTAAAGCCGCAAGATTGGCATAAGTATTGGAAACAAAAGCATCGCGTGGGTCGTCCCGTTCCATGATGATGGGCAGATCAAAGGACTCGGGCAATACCACTGGCACATCTTTCAAAGAGTGCACCGCCAGATGGGCACGGCCATCCAGCAAGGCGGTTTCCAGCTCTTTGACAAACAAACCCTTGCCGCCCACCTTGGACAACGTACGGTCCAGAATCTGATCGCCACGGGTCGTCATTTCGAGCAAGGACACCTTGCATTGCGGGTACAGCTGCTGCAAACGGTCGCGTACATGCTTGGCTTGCCACAAGGCCAGTTGACTGGCACGAGTGGCAATCACCAATTCCTGAGGAGTAGAAGCCACAACAATCACGCAGCGAAGTAGCGCACGATAGCGGCAGCAACAATACCGATAATGGCCAGGATACCTAAGCCTTGTAGCAGCGACAGACCGCTTTCCTGACCTTTGGCGTCAGAGGATTTAAAAATTGCCATAGAATTATGCTTCCTTGGTAGAACCTTTACGGTGCGCCAGCCACTTGCCCAGCGCCACCACTAATAAGGCACAAACAATCTCGACTCCGAGTTTAACAGGCTGAGGCTGCACGCCAAATTGATTTTCCACAATCCTGTCTGTGACCAGCATACCGCCTGCAATCCAGCCTAACAAAGCGCCACCCAGGGTCACCACGATAGGGAAACGGTCGATCAATTTCAGGACCAGAGTGCTGCCCCAGACAATAATGGGGACACTGAGCAATAAACCAAAGATCACATAGCCCAACTGGTGGTCCAGATGCGCGTTTTGCGCTGCACCGGCAATGGCAATCACGTTATCCAGGCTCATCACAAAGTCGGCGATGATAATGGTTTTAACGGCGGCCCAGATCGTGCCGCCCCCTTGGATATTGCCGTGCGCATCATCGTCGGGCATCAACAGCTTGATGCCGATCCACATGAGCAAAAGACCGCCCACCACTTTCAACAAGGGCAGGTCCAGCAAGGTCAGCGCAAAGAAGATCAGGATGACCCGCAGAATAATCGCGCCTACAGTGCCCCACAAAATGCCTTGCATGCGCTGCTGCTGAGGCAGGTTGCGGCAGGCAAGCGCAATCACAACCGCATTGTCACCACCGAGCAGAATATCAATCAGTACAATTTGAAACAGTGAACCCCAATGCAGGGTTTGGAGAAATTCAATCATTTCGTTCCCGTGTCGCTAAACGTGAGCCCTCTTCCCAGACGCTGGACAACTTTTCTTTTTTTGTAGCCAGGCCGTTCCAAGACAACAACGCCCCTTAACGCAGCAAGCTAATCCTAGCCTATGCAAGATGGGGGCTTTTTCTTACTTGATTCGTTTGAGCATGATCAGGCTGGCCAGATTCGGGAAGGAATGCGCCCGGTTGTGGTGTTTTTCTTGACGAAACCGGCTGGCCAATCTTGCCCGGCTGCCTAAAGCAGCCAGACAACGAGCCCGCCGAAGCGGGCCCTGGTACGACTATTTACAGCACTGCCTTGAGCAGCTTACCCATTTCGGATGGGTTACGAGTGGTACGAATACCGCAGGCTTCCATCACTTCCAGCTTGGCATCGGCCGTATCGGCACCGCCGGAGATCAGGGCACCAGCGTGACCCATACGTTTTCCGGGAGGCGCTGTCACACCAGCGATGAAGCCAACAACGGGCTTGGTCATATTGTCTTTAGCCCACAAAGCCGCGTTGACTTCGTCTGGACCGCCGATCTCGCCAATCATGATAACGGCATCGGTATCAGGATCGTCGTTGAACATCTTCAGTACGTCGATGTGCTTCAGACCGTTGATTGGGTCGCCACCGATACCCACAGCCGAGGATTGACCCAGGCCCAGTTCGGTTACTTGTGCAACGGCTTCGTATGTCAGCGTGCCGGAGCGGCTGACCACACCGATGCGGCCCTTGCGGTGAATGTGGCCGGGCATGATACCGATCTTCAGCTCGTCAGGAGTGATCAGACCGGGGCAGTTCGGGCCCAGCAGCAAGGTTTTGCGGTTTTCAGCGCGCATGCGGTTGCGAACTTCCAGCATGTCGCGAACAGGGATGCCTTCGGTAATGCAGATAACCAGGTCCAGGTCCGCTTCGACAGCTTCCCAGATGGCAGCAGCAGCGCCTGCGGGTGGAACGTAAATAACCGACACGGTCGCGCCAGTTTCAGCCTTGGCGTCGGACACGGAGGCGTAGATAGGTACACCTTCGAAATCCTCACCAGCACGCTTGGGGTTCACGCCAGCCACAAAGGCTTCCATGCCATTACCGTATTCACGGCACATGCGGGTGTGGAACTGGCCGGTCTTGCCGGTGATCCCTTGCGTGATGACTTTGGTGTCTTTATTGATCAGAATCGACATTTGCTAATCCTCAACCTTTTCTTACTTGGCGGCAGCGACAACAGCAGTCGCCGCTTCGGCCATGGTGTCAGCACTGATGATGGGCAGACCGGAATCGGCCAGCATTTTCTTGCCCAGCTCTTCGTTGGTACCCTTCATGCGTACCACCAGAGGCACGTTCAGGTTGACGGCCTTGCACGCAGCGATCACGCCTTCAGCGATCACGTCGCAGCGCATGATGCCGCCGAAGATGTTAACCAGAATGGCTTTGACGCCCTTGTTGGCCAACATGATCTTGAAGGCTTCGGTCACTTTTTCGGCCGTAGCGCCACCGCCCACGTCCAGGAAGTTGGCAGGCTCGCCGCCAAACAGCTTGATGGTGTCCATGGTTGCCATAGCCAGACCAGCGCCGTTCACCAGGCAGCCGATATTGCCGTCCAACTGGATGTAGGCCAGATCGTATTTGCTGGCTTCAACTTCAGCAGGATCTTCTTCAGCCAGGTCACGGAAAGCCACGATATCGGGGTGACGGAACAAGGCGTTGCCATCAAAGTTGAACTTGGCGTCCAAAGCGATGATGTCGCCCGAGCCGGTCAGGATCAGAGGGTTGATCTCGGCCAGTTCAGCGTCGGTTTCGGTGTAGCACTTGTACAGCTTCTGGAATTCAGCAACGGCTTTCTCGATGGAAGCGTCAGGAACGCCGATACCGCGAGCCAGCTTGGTAGCTTGCTCGTCGGTCAGGCCAACGGCAGGGTCCACGAATTCTTTCAGAATGGCGTCGGGGTCACGCTCGGCCACTTCTTCAATTTCCATGCCGCCTTCGCTGGACGCCATCACGGCCACGCGCTGGGTAGCACGGTCGGTAACGATACCGACGTAGTATTCCTTCTTGATGTCCGCGCCTTCCTCGATCAGCAGACGGCCCACTTTCTGGCCCTCAGGACCCGTTTGGTGAGTGATCAGCTGCATGCCCAGGATTTCCGAGGCCAGTTGACGCACTTCGTCAATCGAGCGAGCCAGCTTGACGCCACCGCCCTTGCCACGGCCACCGGCGTGAATCTGGGCTTTGACAACCCACACAGAGCCACCCAGCTCCTGCGCAGCTGCAACCGCTTCATCGACGGAGAAGGCAGGAATTCCGCGTGGCACGGCAACGCCAAACTGCTTAAGCAGTGCTTTGCCCTGATATTCGTGAATTTTCATGTGATACCTGTCAGTCTAAAAACACAATAAAAAAAGAAGGCAGGAACTCCAGGCCAGAGCCCGAGACCTGACTAAAACAAAAAACTAGTCCATCCCGTCGGTGACTTTGGGTCGATACCAGATGGGATAAAACTCCTCAACCACGGGACCGCTCAAACGCAAGGCATGACAGCCATCCAGGTGGAAAGGCTGCTTATCGGTGCGATAGATTTCTGATTCTCCACTGCTGCGACGTCGCCCGGCCATGGTCTGTACCGCAGTAGTTGGCAAAACCTGAGCCAACTCGCTCATGTGCGTACAGCCAGCCGAGCGCCCAAAGCGCTCTTTGACACCCTGACGAAACTGCTTGAGCAAATTCAGGCCTACCAATTTCCGGTAGGCGTGCGAAATGGACGAGCAGTTGTCCTGATAAGGGGCCGCATCGTAGACCGCCACCGCATCCACAATCTCGAAGCTGCTATCGATGGTGATACGCAGATGCATTAAATGCACAGGATCGCCTGCCTTGTGGGTTTGGCCATTGCGTATGGGAAAGTCGTAGGACTTCACATCCAGCAGCGAGGCCTCCAGATCCCAGAGGCCATCTTCCCGTGCAAACGACTGTACCGTGATGGTACGGGTATGCATTGGTTCACGGGCAATGGACGGCGGGGGCAAAGGCATTGATATGGACGAGGCGGCAAGATTGAAACCGATCAAGTATAACGCACCTCGTATGTTCCGTATCAGCCACTTACATAATCAGCAAGCACATCCAAAGCGGGCCAAACACAGGGTCTACGCGGCGTCGATACTACGGTATACCAAATTTGCATGAAAAAAACGACCGCCCGGCGGGAGGTCGCTTTTTCATGCTAGGAAAATCCGGCAACAAGGTGGGACGTGCGCTGGCCTGACATTCCATTCAGTCGGTTTATTTCATGCCTGCACTAAATCAGGCAGCCGCCCGCAATGCTTTGGCCGCATCCACCATGGCCTGCAAGGAAGCTGCCGTTTCAGCCCAGCCCCGCGTCTTCAAACCGCAATCCGGATTCACCCACAAACGGTCGGCAGGCAGGCGCTTGGCGGCCTCCCCCAGCAATCGGACCATCCAGCCCTTGTCAGGCACATTAGGCGAGTGAATGTCGTAAACACCCGGGCCGATGTGGTTGGGATACTCAAAGCTCTCGAAGGCATCCAACAAGAGCATGTTGGAGCGTGAGGTTTCGATCGTAATCACATCTGCGTCCATATCGGCAATGGACGGCATAATGTCGTTGAACTCCGAATAGCACATATGGGTATGGATCTGGGTTTCGTCGGACACGGCGCTGGTGGACAGGCGAAAGCAATCCACTGCCCAGTCCAGATACGCCTGCCAATCCCCATGACGTAGCGGCAAACCTTCACGAAAGGCCGGCTCATCGAGCTGGATGACACGAATACCCGCCTGCTCCAGATCCAAGACCTCATCGCGCAGGGCTAACGCCAATTGACGGCAGGTATCGGCGCGCGGCTGATCGTCACGAACAAAGGACCACTGCAACATCGTCACCGGGCCGGTCAGCATGCCTTTGACGGGACGCTCGGTCAAAGACTGGGCATAAGAGGACCAAGCCACGCTCATCGGTGCCAGCCGCAACACATCACCAAAGATAATTGGCGGCTTGACGCAACGCGAACCGTAGCTTTGCACCCAACCATTTTGCGTAAAAGCAAAACCACCCAACAACTCCCCAAAATACTCCACCATATCGTTGCGCTCGGCCTCGCCATGCACCAAAACATCCAGCCCAACGCGTTCCTGAAAACGGATGACTTGCTCGATTTCAGCCTGCATGGCTTTTTCATAAGCCGCATCACTGAGCGCACCGCCACGCCAATCGCGTCGAGCCGTACGAATTTCAGTGGTCTGAGGGAAGGAACCAATAGTGGTGGTGGGATAGGCGGGCAAATTCAGCTTGTTGCGCTGAGCTTCAATACGTTGAGCAAATGGAGTTCGTTGACGCTTGAACTGGTTAATTTTGGCCATCTGGGCTTGTACCGCAGGATTGTGCGTACGCTTGGACTCACGGCGCGTTTTCAAAGCAGCTTGTTGAGCTTGAACCGCCTGCTGCCCCGCTTCATCCAAGGTACCATCCAGCAACCCTTGCAACAGCTTGAGTTCATCAAGTTTCTGCACCGCAAAGGATAGCCAGCTCTTTAGTTCAGCATCCAGGCCTGTTTCACTCTGTACGTCCACGGGCACATGCAAAAGTGAGCAGGAGGGTGCTATCCACAGTCGCTCACCCAAGGCCGCTTTCAAGGGTTCCAGAGTTTGAAGTGTTTTTTCCAGATCAGTACGCCAAATATCGCGCCCCGAGATGACGCCGGCAGACAGCACCTGGTCTTGCCCCAATACCGCTTGCACCGCCTGTAAAGCAGCCGGTGCGCACACAGCGTCCACATGCACGCCCGCAATGGGCAAGTCTTTCAAGACCGTGACATTTTCGTGCAGATCATCAAAATAGGTCGCCAGCAGCAGCTTCAAACCGGATTGGTTCAGGCTTTGATAGACACAACGGAAGGCGTCCTGCCACTCTTGAGGCAAATCCAGAACCAGAACAGGTTCATCAATCTGTACCCATTCCACACCCTGGGCTTTGAAACGAGCCAGCACTTGCTCATAAACTGGTAACAAGGCGTCCAGCAAAGCGAGCTTGCCCACATCGGCCAAGCCCTCATACGCATCTCCCTTACCCAGCCACAACCACGTCAAGGGACCAGGAATCACGGGCTTGACCTTGTACCCCAGAGCCTTGGCCTCCTCAATCTGCTCAAACAAGAACTCACGGGCTATCCGAAAACCTTGACCTGGTGCGAGCTCGGGGACGATGTAGTGGTAATTCGTATTGAACCATTTGGTCATTTCACAAGCGGCGACAGCCCTACCGCTGGGCGCACGGCCACGCGCCATGCGAAACAAAGTATCCAAAGACACGGGGGCATTTTCAGCCTGGCCGAACCGGGCGGGAACCGCTCCCAGCAAGGTGCTCCACTCCAAAATCTGGTCATACCAGGCAAAATCACCCACAGGCACGGTGTCCAGGCCTGCCTTGCTTTGCAAATCCCAATGCCGAGCACGCAAGGCCTTGCCTGTATCCAAGAGCTCTTGCTGGCTTACCTGGCTGGCCCAATAGGCTTCCAAAGCGCGCTTTAATTCGCGTTGTATCCCCATACGGGGAAAACCCAGATTATGAATAACAGTCATAGTAAACCCATAAATTAGAAATAAGCGGCCCGCATCAGGCGCTCGAAAACTATTGTGCCTGTATAATTACTTGAAAAAAAATCAAATAAACCATGCTAATTATGAGTTTCTCTCAACATGCTTGAAATTCGTCATCTCGAGACCCTAACCGCCATTCGTGACAGCGGCAGCTTGCAGGAAGCCGCCGAGCGTCTACATGTCACACAGTCCGCCCTCTCGCACCAACTGCGAGATCTGGAGGTGCGACTTCAAGTGCAATTACTGAACCGGCGTACCCGCCCTGCCCGCCTGACCACGGCTGCCTTACGCATCCTGGTTCTGGCCGATGACATCTTGCCGCGTGTACGTGCTACCGAACGTGATCTGCAACGGCTTGCCGCCGGACGTACGGGGCGCCTGCATGTGGCGATTGATTGCCATTCCTGCTTTCAATGGTTGATGCCCGCGCTGGACGCATTCAGGCAGCAATGGCCTGATGTCACGCTGGACTTGAGTGCGGCGTTTTCTTTTGCGCCCTTGCCCGCCTTGATGCGAGGGGATTTGGATGTGGTGATTACGTCGGACCCACAGGACAATCCCGCCGTCCACTACGAGCCCCTGTTTCGCTACGAATTGGTGCTGGCCGTATCCAACCAACATCCTTTGTCACAGTACCGCTATGTAGAGCCTTTCCAACTGACGGATCAAGTCCTGATTACCTACCCGGTAGAACGCAATCGTCTGGATATTTTCACGCAGTTCCTGACACCAGCCGATGTGGAGCCTGCCGCTGTTCGACAGGCCGAACTGACGCCCATGATCGTGCAACTGGTTGCCAGCCAACGCGGCGTGACGGCTTTGCCGAACTGGGCTTTGACGGAGTTTCTGAACCCGGCTTCGATTCGTACCTGCCGTTTGGGCGAGCACGGTATCTGGCGTACGCTTTACGCCGCAGTGCGCAGCGAGGACTTACAGGCGGATTATGTACAGGCCTTTTTGGCGCAAGCACGCGAGACCTGCTTCAAAAGCCTACAAGGCATTGTGGCCGCGCAACCTTGAACTATTTAACGGTGGCATAGCAAAACACCTGAACCGCTATATAGATAAAGGGGACGTATTAACGAGCGTACTCCACACTTGGGCAACGTACGTTTTTTATGGCCGCAGCATACAGCCTAGAGGTGCCGCAAAGCATTGCCGATGAAGGGGCGCACTCAAGCCGGATCGTCTTCCCAATCACCCAATATTTGCTGCAAGATACGACCCGAGAAGCCGCGGCTGGCCATGAAGCGATATTGTTTGGCGTAACTGCGAGGATCATCTGGTGGCGCACTGAATTTCTTGCCCCACACTTGCTTAGCCCGTTCCAGCTCGGTCGCCATCAATTCTTCTTTGATGATCTCGGTCTGCTCTACATCCACGCCATGCTGGCGCAGTTCTTGCAGAATGACCCGGGTGCCCACACGCGAGGCACGGCGGTTCACGACACTATGCGCAAAGCGCTCGTTGGACAGCCATTTCTGCTCGACCAAGGCGTCGAGCAAGGCTTCCACTTCTTCAGCACTTTCTGCATGAGGGGCCAGTCGGCGGCCCAATTCCAGGCGCGAGTATTCGCGTCGGGATAAAAAATTCAAGGCTCTGGCTTTAAGAGACAGCCCCGGCCGTTTGGACGAGGCTTTATTTTCCGTAGCCGGCGCAGTATCACCCGAACGATTTTCTACATTTCTGCCCGCCCGTGTGGGTCGGGCAGAAAGCGCAGCAATGCGCTCCCTTTGAGCTTGTTTACGTTCCCGGATTTCTTCCGGGTCTGTCTCAAAGGGTTCATCATCGAACTCTGGGGGGAAAATCAGACTTCTCCCTGGGCCGGATCAACCACAGGGGCCGTAACTGGGCGGCTGGTTGCGGCGCCCATCAAGACAACGCCCAATTTTTCACGCACTTTATTTTCGATTTCACGGGCCAGTTCGGGGCGCTCTTTCAGGAATTCACGCACATTGTCCTTACCTTGGCCAATGCGGTTGCCGTCGTAGCTGTACCAAGCGCCCGCCTTATCGACCACGCCCGTTTGCACACCCAGATCGATAATCTCGCCTTCACGAGAAATACCGCTGCCGTACATGATGTCAAATTCGGTTTGCTTGAAAGGCGGTGCAACTTTGTTCTTGACCACTTTGACTCGGGTTTCGTTACCCACCATTTCGTCGCCACGTTTAATGGAACCGATACGGCGAATGTCCAGACGCACGGAAGAATAAAACTTCAGTGCGTTACCACCCGTGGTGGTTTCAGGGTTGCCGAACATGACACCAATCTTCATGCGAATCTGGTTAATGAAGATCACCATACAATTGGCGCGCTTGATGGTTGCCGTCAATTTACGCAAGGCCTGGCTCATCAGGCGGGCTTGCAGACCGGGCAGGGAATCGCCCATATCGCCTTCGATTTCAGCCTTGGGAGTCAGGGCCGCCACTGAGTCGATAACGATCAGGTCAACCGAACCCGAACGCACCAGGGCTTCAGTAATCTCCAGGGCCTGTTCGCCGGTATCGGGCTGAGAGATCAGCAGATCACCCAGGTTCACGCCCAGCTTTTGCGCGTACTGCACATCCAGCGCGTGCTCGGCATCAATAAAGGCACACGTGCCTTTAAGTTTTTGCATTTCTGCAATGACTTGCAGAGTCAACGTGGTTTTACCCGAGGATTCCGGGCCGTAAATCTCAATAACTCGACCGCGTGGCAGGCCACCGACGCCCAAAGCAATGTCCAGACCCAGCGAACCCGTAGAGACCACCTGGATGTCATGCTCGACGTTGTCGTCGCCATAACGCATGATCGAGCCCTTGCCGAACTGCTTTTCGATTTGCGACAGAGCGGCGGCCAGCGCTTTGGAACGTTCCGAGGCCACTGCTTTACTGTTTTTATCGTCCATGAAAAATCCTTGACTGTGGAATGGCGCCCCAACGGACGGGCACGGCAATTAAAAATCAAACCTAATTATTGCATCAAATTATACTGTATATATACACAGATATTCAAATATATTCACCAAGCGCCATCGTTATCCCCTACTGACCGGCCTGTCGAGCTTATGCAACAATGCCGAACAGCCATTCAATCATTTGTTTGTGTAGGGTCATGCGCATACTCATAGCCGAAGACGACAGTATTCTCGCGGATGGACTTTCTCGTTCCTTACGCTACGAAGGCTATGCAGTCGATGTCGTGCACGATGGCGATAGCGCAGACTCCGCCTTGCAGCTGCAAAGCTTCGACCTTCTGATCCTGGATCTGGATCTGCCCAAAAAAAACGGCCTGTCGGTGCTGCAGTCAATCCGCCAGCGCCAGGACACCTTGCCCGTTCTGATTCTGACCGCCAGCGACACCGTAGAACAGCGCGTACGCGGTCTGGACCTGGGCGCGGACGACTATATGTCCAAACCCTTTGCCCTGACCGAGCTCGAAGCCCGTGTACGTGCCTTGACGCGTCGCAGCACGGGCACCAGCAGCGCTTTGCTGCATCACAAACGGCTGAGCTTCGATCTGAAAGGGCGTATGGCTTATATAGATAATCAGCCTTTGGAGCTGTCGGCACGCGAAACCAGTTTGCTGGAGATTTTCCTGTCGCGCAGCGGTCGCATGATCAGCAAGAACCAGTTTGTGGACCTGCTCTGCGAGTGGGGCGAGGAAGTCACCCCGAATGCCATCGAGGTCTACATCCACCGCCTGCGCAAGAAGTTGGAGCCTAGTGGTGTACGCATCCTGACTGTGCGGGGTTTGGGATACTGTCTGGAACCAGAAAAACTGCGAGAAGACGCTCCAGCCTAAGGGATCGTCCATGCAGCACGCCAGCCCGCCCCCAAAAAATACCGACGCACGCGCAAAAGACAAGCGCGTGGCTCCGCGCCCGCTCATCCACAAGATCATGATCTGGATTTTCGGGCCTTTGTTCTTGCTGTGGACAGTGGGCATTGTCATTACTTATTTCATCGCCCAGCACATTGCCAACTCACCCTATGACCGCACCTTGCGCGATCACCTGGACTTGCTGCGAGTAGAAATCAGCCGTCAGGACCTGAGCCAAGCCATTCATTTGTCACATGGCGCGCAGACGATTTTGCGGCAGGAAAGCCCGACACCCACGTTATGGCAAATCCGCGATGCCAATGGCCAGCCGCTCGCTGGGAATGCCAGTTTGCCGGTTCCCGATAGCTGGAGCTACGACACCGACTTGCTGCGCTACCGAGACGTCACTCTGAACGATCAAAGTCTGCGACTGGCCTATGTCTGGGGCGGCAAGGACAAGAACAACACGCCCTTTCTGGCGGTTGCCGCCGAAACCAATGAACATAGAGCGGTTCTACACAGAGAAATTCTGATCGGGATGCTGACACCGCAATTTATTCTGGTGCCGCTGGCAGCCATGCTGGCGGGCCTGGGACTCACTCATGGCCTGGAGCCGCTGAACCTGCTGCAAGCGCGCTTGCGCGCCCGTGCGCCGGGCGATTTGTCACCCGTGGATCAGGAACAAGCGCCTGCCGAAATCGTGCCACTGATTGATGCCATGAATGGGCTACTGGCCCAGCAAGCACAGTTTTCAGCAACTCAACGCCAGTTTGTCGCCAATGCTGCTCATCAACTGAAAACTCCGCTTGCCGGGATACGCACCCAGGCCGAACTGGCCTTGCGCGAACGTGACCCAAAGCAGACCGAAGCCAGCCTGCAACAACTGGTACGCGGCACCGACCGCGCCACGCGTCTGGTTACCCAAATGCTGGCCTTGGCCCGCGCCGAGAGCAGCGACACCCTGTACGCCTCCACCCAGCAAACCCTGGACCTGAATACGCTAACCGAATTGCACGTAGGCCAACGTGTACCCGATGCCCTAGAGCTTGGACTGGACCTGGGCCTGGAAAACCATACCAAAGCCATCCTTTTGCAAGCCGATCCGGTCCTGCTCGATGAACTGATCAACAATCTGCTGGACAACGCCCTGATCTACACCCCGAAGGGCGGGTGGGTCACCATGCGTACCGGCCAGGCCCCAGGCAAAGCGTGGCTGGAAATTGAGGACAACGGACCCGGCATTCCCACTGAACATCAAGCACGGATTTTTGATCGTTTTTATCGCATCATGGGCAACCAGGCGGACGGTAGTGGTCTGGGGCTGGCCATTGTGCGGGAAATCGCCGAGATTCACGGCGCCTCTATCGACTTTATGCCACTGACTGGGGGCCAGGAAAGTGGCCTGCGCTTGCGAGTCAGTTTCCCACTGTCTTTGCCTTGGAGAGCCTGAACCCATGCCCCAGACAATCACCAGTGCTGCCCTTCCGAAAACCAAGAACAAACTGGATAGCCAAGGCCGCAAAGTTATTTTTGCCTCCGCCCTGGGCACCATGTTCGAGTGGTACGACTTTTACCTCTACGGCTCCATGGCCGCCATTCTGGCGCAACACTTCTTTTCCGCCGTGAACCCGACGGCCGGCTTCATCTTCGCCTTACTGGCCTTTGCCGCCGGTTTTGCAGTGCGCCCTTTTGGCGCCCTGCTCTTTGGTCGAATCGGCGACCGTGTGGGCCGTAAGTACACCTTTCTGATCACCATCTTGCTCATGGGTCTGTCCACCTTTCTGGTGGGTGTGCTGCCCAGCTATGAGGCCATCGGAATTGCCGCCCCCATCATGCTGATCGTTCTGCGCCTGCTGCAGGGGCTGGCCATGGGCGGCGAATATGGCGGTGCCGCCACCTATGTGGCTGAATACGCACCCCAGCACCGACGCGGCTTTTACACTAGCTGGATTCAGACCACCGCGTCAGTCGGTTTGCTGCTGTCCCTGCTGGTCATCATGGGCATACGCAGCCTGGTCGGCGAAGACGCTTTTGTCGTGTGGGGCTGGCGCATTCCATTTCTGATTTCCGTTCTGTTGCTGGCCATCTCCGTGTGGATACGGATGAATCTAAAAGAGTCCCCGGCCTTTCAGCACATCAAGGAAGAAGGCACGCTATCGACCTCGCCTATTACCGAGTCTTTTGGCCGTTGGGCGAATCTGCGTATTGCCTTGCTGGCCTTGTTTGGGCTGACCGCAGGCCAAGGCGTGGTGTGGTACACGGGGCAGTTTTACGCCTTGTTTTTCATCACCCACATGCTGGGTTTGCACCCCACCCTGGCGCAAACCTTGATGGTGATTTCTCTGTTACTGGCCACTCCGCTGTTTATCTTTTTTGGCTGGCTCTCAGATCAAATCGGGCGCAAACCCATCATCCTGACGGGCTGCTTGCTCGCTGCCCTGACCTATTACCCGGCCTTCCAGGGCCTGGCCTATTTTGCCAATCCCGCTTTGGTCCAGGCGCAGCGCAACGCCCCCGTGACGGTCATCACCGACCCGGCCAGTTGTTCTTTCCAATTCAATCCGGTGGGCAGCCATACCTTCACCAGCTCTTGCGATATCGTGAAGTCCTATATGGCCAGCCACGCTGTCAGCTACAACAACGTCACGGGCTCACCCGGCCAGGTGGCCCAGGTGCGTATTGGCGATCATGTTATTGACGGCTTTGAAGGCGGGGATCTGAGCCGAGCCGATTTTGCTCGCCACTCGCAAGAACTAAAAAATGAACTGACCCAGACCATGCGCCAGTATGGCTACCCGAACGGTGCTGATCCGGCCCAGACCAATAAAGTCATGCTGGTGCTCCTGCTGACGTACCTGGTGGGTCTGGTCACGGCGGTCTATGGCCCTATCGCGGCCATGCTGGTGGAAATGTTCCCGATTCGCATCCGCTACACGTCCATGAGCCTGCCCTATCACATCGGCAACGGCTGGTTCGGGGGATTTTTACCCACCCTGTCCTTTGCCATCATTGCCGTCACCGGCAATATATATGATGGTTTGTGGTATCCGATCTTGATCTGTCTGGTAACCGTTGCAATTGGCGCTCCCTTTGTGCGGGAAACCCGCCACAACGACATAAATCGTTAGCAACGCCCTGCATCAGAACGCTTTTCGCCTGCCATTGCGCGCCCCCTCTCAGGCAAATGCAAGGGTCCGTAAATGGCCGGGCGACACAAGAAGATCTGCGCGTACAATCGAACATTGCCTCGGGCATGGTGCCCGCTTCCTTTATCTGTTTAATTATCTTCGTATCCATGTGGTTTAAGAATCTACGCATCTATCGTCTCTCCCCCGACTGGGTATGTTCCGCCCAAGAGCTGGAAGAAGCTCTGTCCAAACACAGCTTCACCCCTGGCTCCAGCCAGGAGCCGTTGAGCCTGGGCTGGGTCAGCCCCCGCGAGAACAATGCCCTGGTACATGAAGTCAACGGCCAGTACCTGATCGCTTTGCGTGCCGAAAAGAAGCTGCTGCCCACCACCGTGATCAATCAAGTCGCTCGTGAAAAGGCTCGTGATATCGAAGAGCAACAAGGCTACAAACCCGGCCGAAAGCAAATGAAGGAAATCAAGGAACAAGTCATTGTGGACTTGATGCCTCGCGCCTTCGCCGTCTCACGCGACACCCGTGTGTGGATCGACACCCGCAACCACTGGCTGGCTATCGATGCCGCTGCCACCGCCAAGAGCGACGAAGTGCTGGGACTGCTGGCCAAGAGCATAGAGCCCTTCCCCGTGCAGCCCCTGTACACCGAGCAATCGCCCGCTGCAGCCATGACCTCCTGGCTGGTGGATGAAGAGCAACTGGCCAACTTCACCGTCGACCAGGACACCGAGTTGCGCTCTACTGGCGACAGCGGTGCTGCCGTGCGCTACGTCAAGCAAAGCGCGGATATAGCCGAAGTGCGCAAGCACGTGGAGGCTGGCAAGCAGTGCACCCGTTTGGCCATGACCTGGGCGGATCGCATCAGCTTTGTGCTGACCGACGCGCTGGACGTCAAACGCGTGGCCCCGCTGGATATCCTGACTGAAAAACAAGACGTGACGGCCGTCAACGATGACGAAATTTTTGATGCCGACATGACCTTGATGACCTCCGAGCTGGCCAAGATGATCAGCGATCTGGTCGAAGTGCTGGGCGGCGAACGCAAGTAAAGCCCGTCCACATAGCCCAACAGGAACCGCCCTTCAGGTCAGTTCCTGTTGGGCGGCGCGATACACACCAGGCGTCATTCCCGTCCAATGGCGAAAGGCCCGGTGAAAGGTCGCTGGCGAACTGAACTTCAATGCATAAGCAATTTCAGCCAGCGACATATCTTTGCGCAGCAATTTGAAAATTGCCAAGTCTCGGCGCAATTCATCCTTGATCCCCTGAAACGACAGGCCCTCTTCTTGCAGCCTGCGGATCAAGGTGCGTGCGGACATGTGCAGTTTTCCCGACACATCCTCTAGGGTATGGCCCAAGTCGGCATGCAGAATTTCCCGTACCTTCAGGCGTAAGGCGTGTTCGCGATAGGAGGTAAAAATCCAGTCACGCGGGGCGCGCTCCAAAAAGGCCCGTGCCTCGACCTGCGTTCGTTGCGGGCGCACCTGCCCCAACTCCACCTGAAACAAAATATGCGAACAGGGCACATCAAAACAGACTGAAGCGGGAAACAATACAGAATAGTCCGCCGCAAAGGCCGGTCGAGCAAATGCAAACGCAACCTGTTGCACCGGCACTTCACGTCCCACCAGCCAGGAGACAATGCCGTGCGTGAATTTCAACATGAGCGCATGACCGAAGCGATGTACAACGGCCGTGGAATAACGCGGCACCAATTCAATGCCTAACTCCTTGTCAGTGCGGATCAGGTTCAAGCTGAAATCGTCCAGCAGCAGATTCCAAAACTGGGTAAAACGATACAAGGCCACATTGATGGAAGGCGCATCTCGCACGGTGCGCACAATGTACTTCAAGGCCCCTGAACGAATCGGACGTGTCCAAAAACCCATCATTTCATCACCTGTTTTCTTGGCGCTTTCCTGATACAAGCGCACTAACTGATCCCGCGTCAGCCGGGCACCGGGCCGATCAATAAAGCCCTTCACAATGCCCGCCTGCTTCAAGCACTGATCCAGAACCTCTTCCGAATAACTGGTGCGCAGGCTGTGAAACCAGTCTTGCACCAGATCCAGCGCCACCGTGGCAGTACGTGCGGCATCGATAGGCACGGGAAGCGCGCCGGGTGCACCATTCATTTTGTCATCCCCTCTAAGATTGTCACTTTTTGCATACTCGGCGTCAGTATTCGCTATTGGGTAAGGTGCTAAACCATCCTATGCTGACACACATAATACAAGGAGACATCACCATGTTAGGCACTGGAAATATGATGCACATGCCCTTGCTCATCAGTTCAATTCTCACCCACGCCCTAGAGAATAACCCTGAGCAGGAAATTGTTACCGCTTTGGATAATGGCGAGCTACATCGCTACCGCTATCTTGAATTTGCCCACCGAGTTCAGGATCTGGCCCTGGGACTGCACCGTGCAGGTCTGCAGCCCGGCGAGCGCGTGGCGACTTTGGCATGGAATACCTACCGCCACCTGGAAATTTACTACGCCACCTCGGGCATCGGTCTGATCTGTCACACCGTCAATCCCCGTCTGACGTACGAGCAAATTGCCTTCATCATCAATGATGCCCAAGACACGGTGATGTTCTACGACGAACATTTCGAAGAAATGGTCAACTATCTGCGCGGCCAATGCCCCACCGTCACGCAGTGGGTGCGCATGGGCAGCCAGGCCCACGGCCCGTTGGCTGACGAATACGAAAGCTGGCTGGGCAATGACACCACCGGCTTTACATGGCCCGTGTTTGACGAGAACACGGCCAGCGGCCTGTGCTACACCTCCGGGACCACGGGTGAGCCCAAAGGCGTGCTGTATACCCACCGCTCCACGCTCTTGCATGCCTACGCCTCGTCCCACCCCAATGCCCTGAGCATCGCCAGCAGCGATACCATCATGCCTTTGGTGCCCATGTTTCATGTCAACGCCTGGGGCCTGCCGTATTCAGGCTTGCTGTCCGGCGCCAAGCTGGTGCTGCCCGGTGCGAACCTGCAAGGTGAACGTATTTATTCCTTATGTGAACAGGCGGGTGTCACTCTGTCTGCGGGTGTACCCACCATCTGGAAAACCGTGCTGGACTACGCCAAAGCGACTGACAAACCGTTCAGCACCTTGAGCCGAATTCTGATTGGCGGCTCGGCTTGCCCCCCCAATATGATTGCCACCTGGGCCAGCTACGGCATTACCGTTCGCCACGCCTGGGGGATGACGGAAACCTCGCCGCTGGGCACGGTATGCCAATTGCTCCCCAAGCACAGCAATCTGCCCGAAGCGCAGAAACAACACGTGCTGGCCTCGCAAGGCCGAGCCCTGTTCGGCGTGCGCCTGAAAACCGTCGACGACCAAGGCAATACCTTGCCACGCGATGGCAAGAGCAGCGGCCACCTGCTGATCCAGGGCAACTGGATCATGGACCGCTATTACGGCAAACCTGATCTGGCCAGTGAAAACGGCTGGTTCCGCACAGGTGACGTAGGCGCCATCGACGCCGATGGCTACGTCTACATTACCGACCGCAGTAAAGATGTGATCAAGTCCGGTGGCGAATGGATTTCCTCGATCGAGATCGAGAACATCGCCATGGAAGAACCCTTGGTCGAGCTGGCAGCCTGCATCGCCCAAGCGGACGACAAGTGGGGGGAACGCCCTGTGCTGTTCGTGGTGCCACGCGAAGGGGCTGATCTGGACGAGACCCAGATGCTGCGCCGCTATCAGGATCGTGTCACCCGCTGGTCGGTACCCGACAAAGTAATTTTCATCGACCAGATGCCCATGACGGCAACTGGCAAGATCCAAAAAATGGCGCTGCGAAAAATGCTGGCCGATCAAACCAATCCCAGCTGACGTGCACTGCCGCCCTCGCGATTACGTAACACAAGGAGTTTTTTATGGCCGCCCCTTTCCTGCTGACCACCGAGTTGGACAACATCGGAATTGTCACGCTGAACAAGGCGCACAAGCGCAACGCCCTGGATGAAGATGCCATTGCTGAAATTGATGCGTACTTCTCCACTATTCCCGAGCACATCCGGGTCATTCTGATGAAGGCAGAAGGCGACCATTTCTGCGCGGGCCTGGACCTGAAAGAACACCACGACAAAGAACGCGGCGCGGTGGATTTTTTGCGCGTTTGCCAAAGCTGGCACCGTGCGTTCGACAAGATCGAACATGGTGGCATCCCCGTCATCGCCTGCTTGCAGGGCGCCGTCGTGGGCGGTGGTCTGGAACTGGCCAGTGCGGCGCACATTCGTGTCGCAGACAGCAGCACCTTTTTTGCCCTGCCTGAAGGCACACGCGGCATCTTTACCGGTGGTGGCGCTACCGTGCGTACCGCCAAAATCATCTCCCCCAACCGCATGATCGAACTGATGCTGACAGGCCGCGTACTTGATGCCGTGGAGGGAGAACGATTGGGCTTGGCGCATTACGTATGCAATAACGAAGCCAACCCTAAAACTGCTTATGAGCTGAGCCTGGAACTGGCCCAGCGCATTGCAGGCAATGCCATCTTGTCGAACTACGCCATTGTCAGCTCGATCAGCCGCATTGCCGATATGTCTGCCACCGATGGCCTCTTTGCCGAGGGCTTGATGGCAGCCGTAGTACAAACCGGGCGAGATGTGCAAGACCGCTTGGGGGAGTTTGTTAATAAGAAAGCTCATAAAGTGAAGCCGACCAAATAACATCGGCCAGGCGAACATGGGCAGTAATCACAACAATACGGAGACAAAACCATGCTGTCGCATCAAGAGTTAAGCCGGAAACTAGCCGGACTACAGGAATATGAGCAACTCAAGTCGCAGCGGCGGCGTCTGGCATTTGCCTGCGCCGGCCTCTGCCTGGGGCTGACGGGCCTGCTCATCGTAACGGCCATTTTTTGGCCCGGCGTTCTAACCCATGAGCTGGGCAGTGGAGGAGCTGTCAACAGTGGCATGGTGTACGGAATAGGACTGATTTTTGTGTCCTGGTTATTAACCGGCGTGTATATCCATATCGCCAACACCCGCTTTGACCCGCTGTGCGAGCGAGTACTGGCAAAGGTACGCCCATGAATACACAAGCCATTCTGATCTTTGCGGCTTTTGTCCTGGTTACCCTGGGCATTACCTACTGGGCCTCGTCGCGCACACGTTCCAGCTCGGACTTTTACACGGCAGGAGGCGGCATTACCGGCACGCAAAATGGCCTGGCCATTGTGGGCGACTACATGTCCGCTGCAACCTTGCTGGGCATTTCGTCCCTGGCTTTTACCAACGGCTTTGACTCGCTGCTGTATGCGGTTTGCGCCTTCATGGGCTGGCCGATCATCATGTTTCTGATTGCCGAGCGCCTGCGCAACCTGGGCCGCTACACCTTGAGCGACATCGTCTCATACCGGCTGGATGAACGCAGCACGCGCATCTTTACTGCGATCAGCTCGCTGACGGTAGTGCTGTTTTACCTGATCGTGCAAATGGTCGGCGCAGGGCAACTGGTGCAACTGCTGTTTGGCATCGACTACACCTATGCCGTGGTGGCCGTGGGCTTGCTCATGATGGTGTACGTCGTGGTGGGCGGCATGGTGGCAACCACCTGGGTACAGATCATCAAGGCGATTTTGATGATGGGTAATGGCTTTTTGATGGCTGCCCTGGCCATGTGGTATTTCAACTTTGACTTTTCTGCCATGGTCAGCGCTGCTGCCGATCATCATCAGGCAGGCCAAGCCATGAAGGGCCCCTGGAAGCTGATGGCCGATCCGTTCTCGGGTCTGTCCCTGGCCGTTTCCCTGGTGTTTGGCATTGCAGGTCTGCCCCACATCATGATGCGTTTTTTCACCGTACCTGATGCACGCGCAGCCCGTAAATCGGTATTCGTGGCAACCGGGCTGATGGGCGTGTTCTTTGTGGTGATCTGCTTTCTGGGTCTGGCTGCCATGGCCATCTTGCCCAACCACCCCGAGTTCTATGTGGATGGCAAGGTTGGGGGCATGGTGTTGGGCGGCTCGAACATGCCTATCATGCATCTGGCAACGGCCTTGGGCGGCAATCTGCTGTTTGGTTTGCTGGCCGCCGTGTCCTTTGCCACGATTCTGGCCGTGGTCAGTGGCCTGACCTTGGCAGGAGCATCAGCGGTCGCTCACGATCTGTACGCCAAAGTCATCCGCCGTGACGACGTCACGCCATCGCAAGCCATGCGCGTCAACCGCCTGGCATCAATCGGTATTGGGTTCGTCGCCATTTTTCTGGGCCTGCTGTTCCGTGGCCAAAACGTGGCTTTCCTGGTTGCCCTGGCCTTCAGTATTGCCGCCTCGGCTAACTTCCCGGTCTTGCTGATGTCCATGTACTGGCGCGGTGTCACCACCCGAGGCGTTATCTATGGCGGTTTGAGCGGCCTGCTCGTGGCGCTGGGCCTGGTGATTCTGTCTCCAGCCGTGTGGGTACGCATTCTGGGCTTTTCCGAGGCAGTATTCCCGTATGACTTCCCCACCCTGATTTCCATGCCTTTGGCATTTTTCATGATCTACTTTGTATCAAAACTGGACAACAGCCGTCGCGCCAGCCAAGACCGTGATGGGTTTGACGCCCAGCAAGTCCGCGCTGAAACCGCAGTTGGTATTGCCGCTGTGTCTCACTAGGTCCCTGGTACGCTGGCGGTAGCCCAGCCCAATCAGGTTACCGCCCCTTGTTTTAATTCATCCCAGCAGGAGCATCACCATGACAGAGTTAAACACCCCCGAAATTGCTCACTACATCGGAGGTGGCCAGCAGGCTGGCGCCGGTACCCGTACTCAACCGGTATACAACCCGGCCACCGGCCAGGTTAGCGCCAAAGTCAGACTGGGTAGCCAGCAAGATATTGACGCTGCGGTGGCCAGTGCCCAGGCCGCTTTCCCCGCCTGGGCCGACACCCCACCACTTCGCCGCGCCCGTGTCCTGTTCAATTTTTTGGCCTTGCTCAACGAGAACAAGGAAAAGCTGGCCGCCATGATTACGGCCGAGCATGGCAAGGTTCTGTCCGATGCAATGGGCGAAGTCACTCGCGGCATTGAAATTGTGGAGTTTGCTTGCGGCATTCCTCAACTGCTCAAAGGCGATTTCACCGAACAGGTCAGCACCAATATCGACAACTGGACCATGCGCCAGCCCCTGGGGGTGGTCGCGGGTATCACCCCTTTCAACTTTCCGGTCATGGTGCCCATGTGGATGTTCCCTGTAGCGATTGCTGCGGGCAACACCTTTGTGCTCAAACCCAGCCCTATCGACCCCAGCCCCAGCCTGTTTATTGCCGAGCTGCTGAAGCAGGCTGGCCTGCCCGATGGTGTGTTCAACGTGGTGCAAGGCGATAAAGACGCGGTTGAGGCCCTGGTCAATCATCAGGACGTGCAAGCCGTATCCTTTGTGGGCTCCACCCCAATTGCCAACCGTATTTATGAAATGGGCGCCATCGGCGGCAAGCGCGTCCAGGCACTGGGTGGCGCCAAGAACCACCTGGTCGTCATGCCTGACGCCGACATCGACCTGACCGTGGACGCCCTGATCGGTGCCGCCTACGGTTCGGCAGGCGAGCGTTGCATGGCCATCTCGGTCGCTGTACTGGTGGGTGACTCTGCCGAGCGCATCTTGCCAGCGCTGGAAGAACGTACGCGCAGCCTGAAGATTCTGAACGGCACCAATGCGGCGGCAGAAATGGGTCCCATCGTGACTGCGCAAGCACGCGAGCGTATCAGCAGCTGCATCGACAAAGGTGTACAAGAAGGCGCCAAACTGCTGGTAGACGGTCGTAACTTTGACGGTGCCAAAGCCGGTGAAGGCTGCAAGGACGGCTTCTGGATGGGCGGCACATTATTCGATCACGTCACTCCCGACATGAGCGTCTATCAGGATGAAATCTTTGGCCCTGTGCTGTGCTGCGTACGCGTACCGGACCTGGCCAGTGCCATTGAGCTGATCAACAAGCACCAGTTCGGCAACGGTGTCGCTTGCTTTACCAGTGACGGGAACGTGGCCCGTGAATTTGGCCGCCGTATCCACGTGGGTATGGTCGGTATCAACGTCCCTATTCCTGTCCCTATGGCCTGGCACGGTTTTGGTGGCTGGAAAAAGAGCCTGTTTGGCGACATGCACGCCTACGGTGAAGAAGGCGTGCGCTTTTACACACGCCAGAAATCCATCATGCAACGCTGGCCTGAGAGCATCTCCAAGGGTGCAGAATTTGCCATGCCTACATCCAAATAAAAATGGATTTTCTGGGCTGAATTTTCGCCTGCAAGCGACGATTCAGCGTGGCATGTCACCGCTATCAATCTGCTCACCCAGCCGATTTTAAAAGCGCTGTGATAAAAGACAAAAACCGGGGCTCTGATTCAGAGCCCCGGTTTTTTTAATGCTGGCGCAGGATTAGCGCTAGCATCTACTCAACTTAGTACATGCCATGGAAAACCGCATCATCAGGACCGACGTGCGATGGCGGGTCCCAGGTCACATCACGCATGGAATGCTGCACCAGCGTCTCCACACCCAGCAGCACAGCAAAGATCGCCATACGTACGGGAATACCGTTGTCAGCCTGACGGAAGATAGCCAGGCGCGGGTCGTGGTTCAGGTCCACACTTAGATCATGGGCACCTTCGCGGCTATCGCGTGGCAGTGGGTGCATCACAATCACATCAGGGCCGCAGCAGCGGTCGATAATGGCTTTGTTAACCTGGAAGTCAGCCGTAAAGCTGCCATCCTGCCCTTCTTCAAAACGCTCTTTTTGCACTCGCGTGGCGTAAATCACATCCACGCCGGGCAGACCTTTTTCCAAGGAACTGGTCTGTTCAATGACATGCTTACCTTGCTTGGCAACCTGCTCCACAATGTGTTCAGGCATTTCCAGGCCGGGGGGCGAAATCAGGGTGAATTTCAGGCCACGGTACATGCCCAGCAGCTTGATCAGGGAGTGCACGGTACGGCCATATTTCAGATCCCCTACCAGAGCGATATGTGCGCCATCCAGCAACTTGCCCAGACGCGAAAACTCCGTACTGATGGTGTACAGATCCAGCAAGGCCTGGCTGGGGTGTTCGCCCGCACCATCACCACCGTTCACCACAGGAATATTGGTGGCACGTGCAAATTCCGCGACCGAGCCTTGCTCAGGGTGACGGATCACCATGGCATCCACATAGCCGCTCATGACGCGGCTGGTGTCGTAAATGGACTCGCCTTTGGCCATGGAGGAAAAGGTAAAGCCGGTGGTGTCACATACCGAACCACCCAGGCGGCAAAAGGCCGAGCCGAAGCTGACGCGAGTACGGGTGGAGGCTTCAAAAAACAGGTTACCCAGCACAGCACCTTCCAGCACGCGCGATACTTTTTGACGGCGGGCGATAGGCTGCATGATGTCGGCCAGGCTGCACAGCTCTTCCACGGTTTCACGGGTGAACTGATCTACGGACAAGAGCTGATGTTTGCCGCCGGTGGCAATGCGATCACGCAAGGGACCGGACTGTGCGCTTTGCGCATATTTGCTCAGCAATGCTTCGTTTTCCACGATTTCCGTGACAAAACGCTGCACCACTTCAGGCATGGCCCGCGACTCCAAAGAGCCTTCAGGCAGCAGCCAGGTATCCAATGCACGGCGCTTGACCCCAATACGTGCCGCAAAAACGTCACGAGTCAGGTTCAGGCGACGCATTGCATCACGCAAAAAAACTTGTTGGGAGACGGCCATATCAGCTCTCGCTTCTAAAACATACGCAATGCGTATATTTTAAGACTGCAATTGATCAAAAAGCGAGAAAGAATTGAACCCACTGCAGAAAATACAACGACAATCTACGCAGCCGCTCAGAGCCGCTACTCGCTACGCGCACGGAGCAAAGCAAGACAACAATTAGGGATGCTGCCGATACGGCGTGGTAGAAGGTGCGGCCTGATCATCATTGGGCGCCATGAGGCCCTTGTAATCTTACTGACCGGAGGTAAGCCACTCGCTATGCTGGTAGGCAAAATCAGCCAGGCCCAAGGTGCCCCAGACGCCGATCACAAAAAGCGCCAGGCTCAAGGCCAGAAAGAAGGCCGAACAGAAACCGGGAATCCAGGCCCAGCGACGCCCTGCTTTGGAGCTGTGCCACGCCAGGGTCCAATGGCTCCAGCACAAGGCCAGAAACGCCGAGACCAGCCCCATCAGAAAGACGAACAGGGGCAGACGTAAAAAAGCGGGGACAAAAACGGATCCGATCGCTCCAGTGCCCATCAACATGATGAATAAGAGCGCGGCCCCATGAAGGCTGATCAGAACCCGAAAAGAAAGGATATAAAAAGTAAAACTGCTGGGCGGGGTCACCATACCGACTTTCCTGTTTTTAACAAGAGGGGTGGGTGTGGACACCCACCGCATTTTTCAACAAGCCAGGCATGGATGAACCCAAGACCAGGGTGGCATTAAGGTCGTAAGCAGGGCTTACTTCTTGCCGTTGGTTTGTGTCGCTTCTTGACCGGCAATGGCACGCGCAGCAGCCAAGGCGTTAGCTTCAGTGCCCACCATGAAAATCAGGCGGCCATCTTTAACGGGCGAACCGTAAGCGGGAGCAGCCAACATCGTGTCACCCACGACCAACGCCAAGCGCTTTTTGGGGAACTGAGTGGTCACTTGCAGCAAACGTTGAGCCGCCTCTGGCGTTAAATCCAACGCCAACAAGCCTTCCTTGCTGTCGTTAGTACCGGCCTGTACGCCAACCAGATCCTGACGTACCACCACGGCACGCGGATTCACAAATAGAACACCATTGGGCTGGACATCGACGCGAGCCCAACCCGCTTGCTCCTGCGTGTCAGCCAGGAAAATCTGTACCGGTGCGGCTTGCTGCTGGGCACCTGCCTGTGCTTGAGGCTGCTGAGCGCCAGTTGCTGGCGTGGAGGGAGTTGTTTGCGTTGCGGTGCTGGAAGCACCAGCGGTATCGCTCGGTTTTTCTTGAACGGTCTGACAAGCGGCCAGTGCGACCAAGCCAACAGGAGCCAAAATTCGAGCGAGCGCGCGTAAAGTCATCATAATGAAGTTTCCCTCTCTCTTTACGAAGAATCAATAAGGATAGCAGTGTATCAGCCATGTAAAAGTGCAAGCGGTTAATCTTTGTTAAAGCTTGTCATTTGTGCACCTCTAATTTGTACGCTGACTTCATCCATTAAGCGACCGTGTTCCGTTTTCAATTCAATTCGCAGCGTTCCAGGCACCAGCGGAATTCGCAACTGTGCCCCCTTCCCCGCTTCTACTCCCTGCACCCACCACACCAAGGGCTCGGTAATCTGTCCTTGGGCCAGCAATCGCAGTTGCTGGTTTTGTGGTGGAATATCCGGATCCAGCGCGAAAATAGTGCCATTGACTGGCTCGCGAATACGGGCCGGGCCAGCATAGGCCTGTTCCACATCACTTAACATCACGCGATCAGTCTGCGTGCCTTCGACAAAAAATTCCTCACGGCTAGGTTCCATGGCAGGCAAAAACTCAATCTGCCGCCTCTGCACCTGAGCAGGCATAGCCGTTTGGCGGCCGGGGCGACGCTGCTGCAGGATCGAAATCACCTCGTGCCAGATCGGTGCCGCACCGCTAACGCCTGATACATCTTGCATACTTTGACCGGCACTATTTCCCACCCAAACACCGACGGTAAAGTGCTCTGTCCACCCCAGGGCCCAGTTATCACGCATATCTTTACTGGTTCCGGTTTTAACCGCACTCCAAAACGGTGTACTCAAGGCACTGTCCAAACCAAAGGTCAGCACCCGCGCCTGACGGTCCGACAATATGTCGCCCACAATCCAGCTAGCGCCTGCATCCATCACAGGATGAAAGGCAGCGCTTTGCTGGTCCATACGTGTTTGCACGGCTTGAGTCTGGCCTAAATTGGCCAGAGCACGGTAGGCATTGGTCAACTCCAACAAGCTGACATCCGCACTGCCCAAGGCCAAGCTATACCCATAGAAATCACCATCCTGGCGCAGATTCATGCCTAACGCACGCAAGCGATCCACCAGATTGGCAGGCCCCAGCATGGTCAACACCCGCACAGCGGGGATATTCAACGAAGAGGCCAGGGCATTGCGCGCACTGACCCAACCCACAAACTGCTTGTCATAGTTTTGCGGGATATACAGGCCATTACCGGTGGACAAATTCAGCGGGGAATCCTCCAGCAAAGACGCCGCTGTCAACAGTCGCTTTTCAATCGCCATCTCATACAGAAAAGGCTTGAGCGTAGAGCCGGCCTGCCGCAAAGCGCGAGCATGATCCACCTCGGCCGCCTCGGACAGGTCACCACTGGAACCGACGTAGGCCAGAACCTGCCCGCTGTGATTGTCCAGCACCACAACGGCAGCATCCTGCACACGCGCGGTACTGAGATCGAGCAAGTGTCGCCGCATACTGGCCTGCACCTGCATTTGCAATCGCGTGTCCAAGCTTGTGTGGACACTATCACCCGCTTTGATTTGCGGATTCTGATCCAAGACCCAACGGGCAAAATGCGGCGCCCGTTGAGCCTGCCCCAAGGGGGCTTGTCCGGCCCGGCGCAAAGCCACCGGCACCAGATTACTCAACGCTCGACATTGCTCGGCGCGCCCCATTTCCTGCAAGGTCAAACACGCCCGGCGTTCAACCGTCAAGGCCGAGGCATTCGGGCCGCGCAACAACACAGCGGCAATGGCCGACTCACGCACGTCCAATGCTGCGGCCTGCTTTTGAAACAGGGTGCGCGCCATCGCATCCACCCCGATCAGCTCACCCCGGAAAGCCACCTGATTCAGATAGGTTTCCAAAATTTCGGGTTTGCTCCAGGTATCTTCCAACGATTGGGCCGCCACCACCTGATCCAGCTTTTGCCAGACCGAGCGCCCACCACGACCACCAAGCAGATCCTGGTCCATCAGACCGGCTAGCTGCATGGTAATGGTCGAGGCACCGCGACTCCGTCCGGCAAACAGACCATCCCAGGCCGCAGAGCCGACGGATAACCAATCCACCCCACCATGAGACTCAAAACGGCGGTCCTCAGACATCAGGACCGCCATTTGCAAAGCCGGAGAAATTTGCTCCAGCGCGACCCAGTCGCCGCGTCGTTGATGAAAGTCCAGACGAACTCGTTGGATAAGCTGGCCCTGGCGATCCAGAACCTGTACATCGGAAGAGCGGTACGCTTGCCGAACGTCCTCGTAGCTGGGGGTAGCCTGCCCAGGACTGGCCCACAGGGCCAGTCCCAGCACCAGCAGTCCTGCTTTACTTGACGGGTGCATCCACAACTTCCAGAACTTGCTCGTTAGGCCAGACGGCAAATACATCAGGCTCGTACAGGGCCTCAGCACGACTGGCTGGCAACACAAACTGGCCCACAGTGTTCAAACGCACCGTATAGCTGACCTCGGTCGTGCCTTCTTCAAAGCGCTCGTAGTAAGCACGGTAACCATCAAAGCGACGCTCGACGAAGCTGGGCCACTGGCCGGATTGTTCTTCACCGGCTGTTGCCATGGCAGAGTCGCGACCCAGGCCACTGCCCAAGATCGTGGCTCCGGCAGGAACTGGATCAGACACAACGACCCAGCTTGCCTGACCTTGGGCCTTGACCTTGATCTTCACGCGCATGATGTCGCCACGACTCCACACGCCAGGCTTGGCCTGCTCCACAGCCTCAATATGACGCTCCAGGCTCAAGCCAGCAGAGATAGGTTTGGTCACAGGCACCGCCGCCAGGGAACGGACGTCGATCCAGGCCTTGCCTTCGCCCATTTGCTCAACGCTCAGGTTATCGACCTGATCACCCCGCCAAGGCACGTCAATCTTGGCGGAACGCACACCCTGGCCGTCAGGCTTGAGCATGTCCCAGTCCACCACTTGGGCCGTTTCCGAGCCCAGAATCACCATGGACTGGCCGCTAGGTTGCTGTTCATGATGACGGCTGAACTGCTCAATGGCCAAGCTACCCAGAAGGTTTTCAGTGGTCATGCGCCATGCACCCCGTTGCTGTTCTGCCAACAGACCTTGGGCCAGGCGAGGCATATCCTCGGTCCAGTCCGGCATCTGATTGGCCAGCAACATCAGGCGAGCCTGGTTGGTCACACGGCTGGTCATGGCCCATGGGCTGCCGTTAAGCGCATCCTCACCAAAGACCAGACGGGTACCACGACTGATCAGGCGTGCCTGAATCAGACCCATGGCTTCTTTACGCGTCTGCTCGGCTTTTTTGATGCCTGGCAAACGCTGAGTCAGATCAACCCAGGCCAGCAGAATTTCGGTTGGCCAGCTTTGCAGGTTCAGCTCCACCGAATCCAGCATATTGACGCGAGCGCGGTCGTACTTGGCCAACACAGCCGCAGCACGAATTACCTCGATATCGCGCTCTTGACGAGACACCGTTTGCATAGTCGGGATTCGACCATTGACCACGTTCTCCAGGCCCTGCAGCATCTCGTTGCGCAAGCCATCCGGAATGGAGAAGTTCAAGCCAATGGATTCGGCAATATAGCTGATATCCAGGATGTAGCTGGTCAGCACACGACTGCCCCAACCGTAGTTGCTTGGGAAGTAACGCAGCAAACCATTCTGGTCCATATACGAAGGCATGCGCTGCATCAGACCAGCCCAAGCCTGTTCGGAACGCAGGCCCATGAAGCGCGAGGCTTGCTGCTCAAAGCAACTGTAAGGATAGCGTTCAAACCAGGCACGCACCCCTTCCATACCGCCGCCCAAAGAAGAGCGGAACAGCATCTGCAGCCCTCCTTGAACCACCCCTTGCTCGTTCTTCAAGGCACCAGCCGGTGCCTGCACCGACATGTTCAGGGGGGCATCAATACCCACAGCAACCAGTGTTCCCTGCTGAACGGTGATGGGGGTGGCAGTAAAGACCTCCTGCTTAATTGTCAGGCTGTCTTTGGCTGCTTTGCCCGTGACACCGGACTGCTGAACTTCCTGTGCATCAACCGTCCACTCCATTTGGTGCGAATCGGCCGATCCACTGGACAGTGGAACCGACATAGGCCAAACAAGCACTTTGGCCGAGCCGGAAGCCAGCTCAACGGTTTGCTCAGGCAACTCTGCCGATGGCAAGCCTTTACCACGGTACTTCGCCTGCACTTTCACGGTCATGGCACGTGGGCTGCTATTACGCAGCGTCACCTGGGCCTGATAGTCATCGCCTTCACGGGCAATGGCAGGCAAACCGGAAATGATTTGCAGGTCTTGCGTGGTGACGATCTGGGCCGAACCGCTACCAAAGCGATCACCCGCCAGATCAGCCACAGCCACGATGCGGTACTGGGTCAGGGAGTCTTTCAGCGGGACAGTCACCGTTGCGCGACCCTGTGCGTCCAGCTCCACATTACCGTTCCACAGCAGCAAGGTATCCAGCAGCTCGCGAGTGGGGCTTTTGCCACCGCCACCACCGGCCGCTACGGCCTTGCGACCATAATGACGACGCCCCACGATTTCAGACTGCGCCGTGGCGGTCTGCACGTTGTAGCCACGCAAGGCGCGCATGGCGTTAAGCAAGTTCCAGCTATTGTTCGGGCTCAGCTCCAGCAGGGCCTGATCCACCGCGGCCAAGGCCACAGACGCACCGGCTGCCGGTGTGCCATCGGACTTCAGAACCTGAATATCAACTTTGGCCTGTTCGCGAATCGCGTACTGACTGCGGTCTGTCGTCACTTTCACATCCAGCGCATCTTGCTGGCTGCCGACTTCAATGCTGGCCAAACCAAAACGATAGCTAGGCTTGGACAAGTCCACGGTGGTCGTCGGGGCCACAAATTCGCCACCGCCTTCCGAGTAGGCCTTGTACCAGTTCAAAGGCTGACTCCAACCCCAGCTAAAGAAGGAGTACCAAGGCACTTCACGCAGTCGGCCACGCAGCACCAGCACAGACACATAGACGTTCGGCCCCCACTCAGGCTTGATCTCTACACTGACGTTCGGGCTATCGCCCTCCAACTGAACCACTTGAGCCTGCAAGACTCCTTCACGCTCCACTGACACCAGGGCCGTGGCTTCGCGAAAAGGCATGCGCACCTGAAACTCGGCTGTCTCGCCAGGAGCCCAGGTCTTTTTCGCAGGAATCACGTCGATACGGTCATCGTTCTGACCACCAAACCACATATCGCCCGAACCGCTGACCCAAACACTGCTGGCGGAGACCGACTCACGGCCTTCGCCATCACGCGCAATCGCACGCAGCTCGACCTGACCGCCCTTGTCCAGTTTCACATCACACTGCACCAGGCCTTGATCGTCACTGCGGCCCTCGCAGATCGTGCCCAGGTCTTCGCGCTGCTCCTGATTGTCGTAGCTGTAGAAGCCACCCACCATGCGCTTGCGAATCGAGAAGCGCTGCACATTGGCAGCTTCAATCCGCACGGGCACGTTTTTCAGAGGCTTGCCGTCAGGGCTCACCGCAATGGCCGAGAGCTTGGTGGACGAACCGGCGGCCAACCAGCTACCCGCACGCAGACCAGCCACTACATCGGCAGGCCATACAGACACCGTTTGGGTCAGGGTCTGAATTTCACCGTTAGGATCGGCAAAGGTCGCTTCCACCAGAAATTCGGAAGGTCGATCCACCACAGGCAGATCATCCAGCTTGGCACGCAAACCTCCTTGAGCATCCAACTGGAAGCGCTGCTTGTTCAGAAAAACGCGCGCGTTCGAGGCGTCAGATTGTTCAACCGTCTGGGGAGGAGCAAAGCTATAGTCGTCATACGCGCTAAATGAAGGCGACTGGGTACGCACCACCGCCGACAACTGCACTGGTAAGAAGTCCGCAGGACCACCTGACAGATAGTGCAGTTGCAAATCCGCCTGCATCTGTTTGGGGCTAACCAGATAAGGACGATCCTGGCCATCACCCAACTTGATGCTGCCGCCCAAAACAGGCAACTTGAACTGTTCAACGCGGAACTCGCCAAAATTGAAGTACTGGTTTTCACCTTCGGTACGCAAACGGTAAACACCCAGCTCGGCATCCTTGGGGATCTTCCAGTCATTCAAAGCAAATACACTGCCAGCGGCGGTCTTTTGCCACTTCAAAGGCAACTCAATTCGCTTGCCGCTGCCATCGTGCTCGACAATCATCGCCTCGGGATAACGATCGGGAGCCTTGAAACCGTCACGTACGCGTTCGCGCACGTAGTGCTTCATGTGCACCACTTCACCAGCACGAAACAGGCTGCGATCCATGACGGTGTGGGCCACAGGGTCGTCGCGACCGCCCCAGTTGTAGGGGACATTAAAGCGCCAGGGCTCGATACCCGAATTCCACTCGCTCAAGGCGAAGCTGAAATCAGCTTTACCGCGTGCCATGGGGTTGTTTTTGTCGATGCGCGCTGTCACAAACAAGCCGGAAAGACCTGTTTCCTGGCAGTAGTCGGCGCTGCCCACTGACTGCGGATGGTGGAACATCCCGTCTTTGTCCGTCTCGCCCTGCACCAGTTCCTCGCCACGGCAGTTCATGACACGGATCTTGGCGCCCGGCACCACCTTGGCATCATCCAAGGTGGTCACCCAAACCAGCAAGTCGTCCCCCCCTTTCTTGATGTGTACACCCAGATTAGTCACCAGCACAGAGCTGCGCACGTACATGGTGCCTGCCGATTCCAGCAAAGACGCGCCCAAACGTGGGGAAGCGACTTCCAGCACATGAAAACCTGGCTCTTTGAGCGGCACACCAATTAGCTCAAAAGGACGTTCATCTTTTTGATCCATGCCAGGCAGGTCCAGCTTCTTGACCTCTTTGCCGACCAGCAAAGGCTGAGCACGTAGGTCCAGTTGACCGTACTGATCAATCGGAGCGGTAATATGGAAATCGCCACCCATAATGTCACGCAGTCGTTCCGCACTGACCCTCCAGGAATAATCCAGCTGACGCAGACGGGAATACCAGGCCAGGACCTCTCTATCATCCTTTACGGCCAAGGCCCCCACCTGACCGGCCGACACCAGCATTTGCTCAGTCGTGAGATCCGGCTCGACATTACGCAGGCTCAAGCCAATGGCCGGGGGATCAGAATCATCCGAACCCTCGCGATCGGCATGGCCGAAACGCTCCACAATCCCAAAAGGCTCCACGGCAAACTTCACCAGCGGCGGATACGTTGTGGTGCTCATCCCATTACTCAGAACCTGCGGGTTCTTAAGACTGCGGCCAGCGTCGTCAGTCAGGCCGTCCGGAATTTTGACCGTCAGCTTAGCGTTTTCAGGGAAAGGGCCCTGGAAACGCAGGTATTGGCTGGGGCCACGATCCTGCCATGCCTCATCACTATCAGACACAGGCTCCCAAACTTGTTGGCCCGCTTCCAAACGGATCTGGCTCAAGTACTCGTACGCGACGGGCGCGGAGAACTGAACACCGAAGCTGCCAACTGGCGTGCAAGGTGCTTCGGCGCGCTCTCGCATGCAAGAGAGCGAGGCCGTAAATTCAGGACGCACATTGAAATCGTAGGTGTAACGATCCGTATTAGGGACACCCTTGCGATTTTCGATCTGGGTCATGATGCCCGGCTCCAGCACCACCGACACGGCGGCATCGGCTGGTAAGGGCCGCGCACACTGCACGGCTTGGTAACGCTCGTCTACCTCATCCACATAGAACTCAGAGCGAACCATCGCATCTCGCTGGGCACCTTCAACCGCTTTCAGGCCAATGCGCTCGCCAATACCCTCTACCCGGCAATAGCCGTTCTTGATTAAAGAGCCGGTATTAACAGGCGCATTGAAACTGAATAGAAAAACCTGGTCTTCATCAATAATGTTGTAATACGGGCGGTTGCTTTCCAAAATGGCACCGCCAGAATTAAAACGATACTGAGCCGGCCCGCTGATCGCTTCATTGTTGATGCTGCGAAAGCTTTTGGACACGACCGCCGTACAACTCAACCCTGGCCCTGGGCGCTCGTCAAACTCATAAATCCAACGACGGGAATCGAGCCAGCGGCCCTGGCCAACCACAGCGGGATCATCACACTGCACCAGCACGGGCGCAGGTAATTGCGAATCCCCAAAATGGACAGCGGGTTTGGCAAAAGTAACTTTGACGTCCCTTAAATCTGATGTCGCCCCCTGAGGCGAAAAACTGCTTATCGTAATGGCTTGAGCGCTACTGACGCTCAGCAAGAACACCAAACCCAGCAAAGACTGGCGATGCATCGTTCTTCCCCTATGGAATATGCTATTTTCGGCGCCAGTTTAATGGAAATCAGCGCCTCTGAGCATGAATGAGAGACCTCAAAAGGACATAAAGAACACCACCAAGTGCAACAAAAAAAGACACGCTGATTTAAAAGCCTGCAATCTCACTTAAGGCAAACTCTGATGGCATTTGAAAGTAAAAATTTCATATGCGACCAATACCCCGCTTTTTTTCCTAAAACAGGCGATATCAACTACGATTAGAAGCACAATTTCGCCACCCCTTACTGGAAACCCGGCCTACCCGCCCCATATGTGTTAAGGCTTGCACAGATCCCTCCGCCTTGATTTCAGGACAGACACATGAGCTCGATGACACTGCAGGAACTGGATAAAACCCGCGAAGAATGTCGCCAATTAATCAGTCGACGCGCCCTGCTATCAGCGGCTGCTGCCGTGGTCCCCATCCCCGGTGTGGATGTGGGCGCAGATGTGGCTATTTTGATGAAGGTCATTCCCATCATCAATGCCCGCTTTGGGCTGACCGCCAACGATGTGGACGCCCTAAGCCCGGAGCTTAAAAAACTGGTAGTCGTCGGTGGAACCAGCATGGGGCTGGGCATGGTGGGACGGGTTCTGACAACGGACCGTGTCATCAATATTCTGGTGCGCCTGGGGGCCAAAAAACTGGCCGGCAAATACGGCGCCAAATATGTCCCCTTGATTGGTAGTGCCATCTCGGCATCCATCAGCTTTGTCGTGCTGCGTAAAGTGGGCAACCAGCATATTGAAGAATGCTATGAAATTGCGCGACGCCTGGCGCTGGAAACGCAACGACATGAAGCGGTACATACGATCGATGGCGGTGAGCAAGGCCTGATACGTGAAATCAAGGGCTAAAACCCTGTCGATGCTTTGGCTCTTGTCAAGATCGCTCTTTGAATAGCTCAGATAAGCTGGACGCAGTGAGCAAGCTGACGAAGTGTGACAAAGCGACGGGTCATTAACCCGCCCCCTCGTCATACTGCTCATTTTAGCCAGCAGGAACCACCCCAGGCGTTTTACTACGGCCATTCAACATATAGTCCATCAGCTCGCGCACCGACTTCATCGCCTTGCCAAAAGGCAGGGCTTCGGAGCTGCGAAAGAACAGACCACGCTCCACATCCCCTTTCAAGGCGTAGGCTAGCTGACGGTCAATGCAAAACTGACCATGACGCTGCACACCATCGCGCAAACCACAATGGGCCAGGCAATCAAAGCCTTCCGTGCAAGCACGCTCACGCGCCACCGATTGCAGTTTTTGCTCTTTGTGCAAATAGGCATCCAGCCAAGGCGTACGAACCGCGCGAGCGGGCAAGCCGGCCACACTCATGAATGTCACGATGTCCTTGGGCTCCGCATCCAGCAAGACGCGCTTGAAGTTCTCATGCGCATCACCTTCTTCAGTGACCGCAAACGCTGTCCCCATTTGCACACCGTCTGCACCCCAATCCATTAATTGACGTAGTTGTTCAGGGCGGTGAATCCCGCCTGCGGCGATCAAGGGAATACGCTCGGCCTCCAGGCCCAGCTCGCGGAACAAGGCTCGGCAGCCCTCCAGCACACGCTGGAACGCATATTCAGGTTTGTTCAAGGACTGATCGTCGGCGGCGCCCAGGTGACCTGCGGCATAACGGGGGTTTTCCAGAACGACGGCGTCTGGCAGACGCTTGCGACGCAGCCATTTCTTGACCAGCAGGGTGACGCCACGTACATCCGACAAGATAGGAATCAGGGCAACTTTGGGGTGATCCTGAACCAGTTCAGGCAAATCCAGGGGCAGGCCAGCGCCTACCACCACCGCGTCTGCGCCGCTCTCGCAGGACTGACGCACATATTCGGGATACTGCGAAACGGCCTTCATGATATTAACTGCAATCCCGCCCTTTCCCTCTGATCGCTCTCGAGCCCGATGAATTTCACGGTCCAGCGCCTGCAAATTAGCCGCATCGACTACGCCTTTTTCGACACCTCCCCCGGTGCTGTCCATGAGATCTTCGTGATGGCGTCGTAAATCCACGCTGGAGATCGTCCCCAGCCCTCCCAATGCGGCCACTGTACCCGCCAGCCGGGACGCCGAAATACCGACTCCCATGCCGCCTTGAACAATAGGCAAAAGCAGTTTTCCCTTCAGGGACATGAGACGTAAATCCGTCTTTAGCACGATGTTAATACCTTAGGTTGATGCAAGAACCTGCCGGCCACGTCGGGACCCGAAACAGGGCAATAGAATCGTGGCCGTCTGCAAAGACGGCCACTGTGTTAAATCAGGCGGGAATAGCGTGCACCGCTTTCCTGGCTCAAATATTTGTCGAACACCATGCTGTAGGCGCGCACAAACAGGCGACCTTTGGGCAACACCTGGATAGACTGGGAATCGACCGTCAGCAAGCCGGCTTGGGCATAGCTGTGGAGCTCTTGCAGCTCAGAAGAAAAATAGCTAGCAAAATCAATACCATAACGCGCTTCCAGACGCGCAATAGGCACAGGCATGCTGCACATCAAATGCATGATCACTTCCGCCCGCAGGCGATCGTCTTGCTGCATCACAATGCCGCGCTCGATCGGTAGACGCCCCTGATCTATATCGGCGTAGTAATTGCGCAGGCTGCGGGCATTTTGCACATGCATGGTCCCCACTTGACCGATAGACGACACACCGAAAGAGACCAGATCACAGGCTGCACGGGTGGTGTAACCCTGAAAGTTGCGGTGCAAGCTCCCGTCCAGACGGGCCAGATTCAGTTCATCGGTAGGCAGGGCAAAGTGATCCAGACCAATGTAAACATAGCCGGCGTCCAACAGACGCTGCGAAGACATCAGGAACAGTTGCAGACGCTGGTCGGCGTCAGGCAATTCTTCTTCGTTAATCAGGCGCTGAGCCTTAAAGCGCGTGGGCAAGTGCGCGTAGTTATAAAGAGCGATGCGATCTGGACGCAATTGCACCAGCGAGTCAATCGTGATGGCAAAGCTTTCTAGAGTCTGCAAAGGCAAACCGTAGATCAGATCCGTATTGATGGATTGAAAACCGGCCGCCCGGCTTTCTTCGATGGCGCGTTTGACCATCTCGAAGGGCTGAATACGATTAATCGCCTTTTGCACGTTGGGGTCAAAGTCTTGCACCCCAAAACTGGTACGGTTAAAGCCCAGAGCCGCCAGGTTCTGGAGAGTGCCTTGCGCCAAGGTACGTGGGTCGATTTCGATGCCCAACTCCGCATCGTCCGTAAACGCAAACTGCTCGTTAAGCTTGGCCATCAGACGAGCCAGTTGCTCGTTATCCAGGAACGTGGGCGAGCCGCCGCCCAAATGCAATTGTTCGGTGCGCCTGTCCGCATCCATGTATTGGGTAACCATGTCAATTTCGCGCAGCAGGTAATCCAGGTACTGCTCGCTCTTGCTACGGTCCTGCGTAATAATTTTATTGCAGGCACAAAAGTAGCAAAGCGACTGGCAAAACGGAATATGCAGGTACACCGACAAAGGGGGATTGCTGCTGCTCAAGGCCCGTCGCGATAGCTCGTGAATATAGGGCTGGGCGGGGAAGTCCTGAAAAAAACGGTCTGCGGTGGGATAGGAGGTATAACGTGGTCCAGAACGATCAAAGCGCCGGATCAGGGCTTCTGAGATTTCAATATCTTGCGCGGTCGGAGCACTGGTATCCGATGCTTCCAAAGTTTGCGGCATACAGGGGCCTCCTGAAAAAGACCGGTTTCTTCTAGTCAAGCATTTATTGTGAGAGAAAACCTCACGTATGCGCTTGACCTGCATCAAGCCCGCAAGAACTAAAAAAACGCTTTTTTTCTCGCAGTTGGACTGAAATTAGCCGCATATATCGTATTATTAAGCGCTAGCCGCCTAAATCACCGCCTGTTGGAGTCAGATGTATTTGCTCGTGATCCTAGCACTGCCGTTCATCGGTAGTTTGCTATCTTCCCTGATGCCCGCGAACTCTCGCAAACTCCAAGCATCTCTTGCAGGCGCTGTTGCCATTACCTGCACCCTACTGACTCTCTACGCCTATCCAGACATTGCTCGCGGAGAGGTGTTGGAGTCATCCCGTTCCTGGATTCCCGCTCATGGCTTGACCTTCAAGCTGCGCATGGACGGCTATGCCTGGCTGTTCAGTGTCATCATTACTGCCATGGGGGCCTTGATTGCCCTTTATGCGCATTATTACCTGTCAGCCCAAGATCCAGTCCGACGTTTCTTCTCCTTTCTACAAGCCTTTATGGGTTCGATGCTCGGCGTGGTGCTGTCGGGCAACCTGATCCAGTTGGTGGTGTTCTGGGAGCTGACGAGCATCTCCTCCTTCATGCTGATCGCCTACTGGTATCACCGCATGGATGCGCGCCGGGGTGCGCGTATGTCGCTGATCATCACCGGCACCGGGGGGTTCTGTTTACTGGCAGGTGTGCTCATGCTGGGCCAGGCCGCTGGCAGCTATGACCTGAGCGTGGTATTGGAGTCGGGCGAGCAGATTCGCAACCACCCTTGGTATACCGGGATGCTGATCCTGATTGCCTTGGGCGCGCTCACTAAAAGTGCCCAGTTCCCCTTTCATATCTGGCTACCCCATGCCATGGCCGCCCCCACTCCCGTGTCGGCGTATTTACACTCGGCCACCATGGTCAAGGCGGGCGTATTCCTGTTGGCACGCCTGTGGCCTGCACTGTCGGGCACGACAGAATGGGCTGTCATTATTGGTGGCGCCGGTCTGTGCTCTCTGACACTGGGAGCCTACGTAGCCATGTTCCAGCGCGATATGAAAGGCGTGCTGGCCTACTCCACCATTAGTCATCTGGGTCTGATTACCTTGCTGCTGGGGCTGAACAGCCCGCTTGCTCTGGTCGCGGCGCTGTTTCACATGATGAACCATGCCACCTTCAAGGCTTCCTTGTTCATGGCAGCCGGTATCGTGGACCACGAAACGGGAACCCGTAACCTGAATCGGCTATCCGGTCTGCGCCACGCCATGCCCTTGACAGCCACTCTGGCAACTGTCGCGGCAGCCGCCATGGCCGGCGTGCCCCTGTTGAACGGCTTTATCTCCAAAGAAATGTTCTTTGCCGAGACCATTCTGGCCGGTAACGGCAATATCTGGGAGTACGCCCTGCCCGTTGTGGCGGTCATCGCCGGGGCCTTTAGCGTGGCCTATTCCCTACGCTTTATCGCCCAGGTCTTCTTTGGTCCTGTCGCCACCGACTTGCCACGACAGCCGCATGAGCCGCCTCGCCGCATGTTGATCCCCAGTGCCATTTTGGTGCTGACCTGTTTGTTGGTCGGTATTATTCCTAGCCTGACGTTTGGCCCCTTCCTGCATACTGCGGCCAACGCCATTCTGGGCGCTGAAATGCCCCAATACAACCTGGCCGTCTGGCATGGTTTCAACCTGCCCTTGATCATGAGCCTGCTTGCCACCGGCATGGGCGTGATCTTCGTTCTGATCATCAACCGTTTCTACAAAAACCGCCAAGGCCGCACGCCTTTGCTGACCCGTGCCGATGGCAGGCGCTTCTTTGAGCTGGCCATGGAATATCTGGAAGTGGCCGCAAACTGGGCGGTAGGCAAACTGTACTCGCCACGCCTGCAACGTCAGATGCTGCTGATCATTGTGGCAACACTCTGCGTTGCCTCCCTGCCTCTGGCCCGTGGAAACTGGTTCAAATCCACCATTTCTACACCCATTGACCCATTCTTTGTCCTGATGTGGGCAGTGGGAATTGCCTGCGCGATTGGTGCTGCCCGTCAAGCTAAGTTCCACCGTCCGGCCTCCTTGTTGCTATCCGGAGGTGCCGGTCTGGTTACCAGCCTGACCTTTGCCTGGCTATCGGCCCCTGACCTGGCACTGACTCAATTGGCCGTAGAAGTAGTCACCGTGGTGCTGATTTTGCTGGGCCTGCGCTGGTTGCCACAACGGGTCAGTGATATACCCGGCAATCAGGACAAGAGTGCTCGCGCCCTGCTACGCCGTAGCCGCGATTTGATCATTGCCATTCTGGCCGGTTGCGGTATTGCTGTGCTGGCCTACGCCATGATGACGCGCCCTCACCCCAGCGGTATCTCCCCCTTCTTTGTCGAGAAAGCGCTGCCTCTGGGCGGCGGGGCCAACGTAGTGAACGTGATTCTGGTCGACTTCCGTGGCTTTGATACCTTTGGTGAAATCGTGGTGCTGGCTATTGTTGCCTTGACGGTCTTCGCCTTGCTGCGTCGTTTCCGCCCCCCCATTGAAGCCATTGCCCAGCCGCTGGCCCGTCGCCAGAACGTCAAGGACAGCCGCGAAGCTGTCTTTGTGGAGCCCGACCCCAAGACTGCCCTGCCCGAAGGCATCATGCAGATCCCTGCCGTCTTGCTGCGCTTGCTACTGCCTATCTCTACGCTGATCGCCTTGTACTTCCTGCTGCGCGGGCACAACCTGCCTGGTGGTGGTTTCGTGGGAGGCCTGATCATGGCAACCGGCATTATCTTGCAGTACATGGTCAGCGGCGTGGTGTGGATGGAATCCCGCCCACTGATTCAACCTCAAACCTGGATTGGCTTGGGTCTGTTGACCGCCGGTGTGGCCGCCATGCTGGTCTGGGCCTTTAACAAGCCCTTTCTATCGGCCCAAAGCTGGGATCTGCACCTGCCCCTGGTTGGCAATGTGCATACTTCCAGCGCACTGATTTTTGACATCGGCGTGTTCATGCTGGTGATTGGCTCC